>NZ_JBHWBZ010000057.1:0-42717 GCF_042735475.1 Kitasatospora sp. NPDC059577
TTGTGGGCCACGTTGAGCTTGCCGTCGGCGAACCACTTCGCGAAGGGCGGGTTCGACCAGTCCAGGGTCTGGGTCGGCTCGACGGCCCAGTCCAGACGGCGGGCCTGCTCGGCCCAGAAGCCCAGACGGTCCTCGGAGGCCCGCGTGTAGGCGTCCGCGGTGACGTTGGCGGCTGCGGCGAGCTCTGCCGGCGGGGCGAAGCGCCGCTCCTCCTTGAGCAGGTTGGCCAGGCTCTCGTTGCTCAACGGTTCTCTCCTCGTGGTGATGCGGGTCCGGACGGTGCCGGGATGGTGCGGTGGTTCGGGGACGCGGTGGTTCGGTTGTGCGGTGGTTCGGTACTGCGGTGGTTCGTCGTGCGGTGGTTCGGTCGTGCAGTGGTTCGGTCGTGGCGTGTTCGGCGGTGCGGTGGGCACTCGGTACGGGTGCGGTGGGCACTCGGTACGGGAGGCTCCGCGATGCGGTGGTTCTCGGTGCGGTGGTTCTCGGTGCGCGGACGACGCCGCGTCGACCGACGGAGGCGGATCCGGGCAAACCGCACGGAACAGCCGGGCAGCACGCCACCGGCCACGGCCAACCTAGGCCGGGTAGCGCCGCCGGGACATGACGGCCGGTACCGAAAGGTCTGGCCCGGCCACCCGGTGTCGAAGCCCACCGCTGGTCCCCACCGTCAGCCCCCGCCCGTCGATCCCCGTTGATCCCCCCCCGGGCCCCCGCGATGACAGGACGCTTACGCGCCGATGACACGCGCGCGCGAGAATCGGCGGGCGAGCGGCCGGCCGCTCCGGTTCCACCCCGCGGGGCTTCCCTCCCCCGGTCCCGACACCTGTCGGCCGGGGCCGCGGATCGCTTCGACGACGGACAGTCCTGATGCACATGGCAGCGATACCCACGGTGTTCGATCTCGCGGGAGCGGGCAGCCGCCCCGCCCTGCACGGACGGGAACGCGAGTCGCACGCGCTGCGGGAACTCCTCGCAGCCCCCGGCGAGGGCTGTGTCTCCGTGCTGCTCCGCGGCGACTGGGGCATCGGGAAGACGGCGCTGCTGCGCGAGGTGCTGTCGCAGGCCCGCCGGCAGCAGGACGTCCTCGTGCTGTCGGCCTCGGTCGACCCGCTGGAGCGGGAGGCGCCGTTCGCCATGGTCCGTCAGCTCTTCGAGAGCCCCGGCGCCCCGCCCGGCCCCGATCTGCCCGGTCCCGATCTGCCCGCTGCCGCAACGACGGCGACGATGACGATGACGAGAACAGCGACCACGGCGACCACAGCAACAACAGCAACAACAGCGGCGACGGCCACGGAGGCGGAGGCAGCGCTGCTCGGCGCGTCCTACCGGCACGTGGCCCGGCTCGCCGGGCACGGCCGGCTGGTGCTGGCCGTCGACGACCTCCAGCGGGCCGATCCCGGCTCCCTGCGCTGGCTGCGCTACCTGCTGTGCCGCGGCGCCGACCTGCCCCTGGTCGTGCTCGCCGTGCTCGGCGAGGAGGGGACGCACCCGAACGCCGGAGCCCTCGCCGACGTCCTGCCGCTGTTCGGCCACCGGGTGACGCTGGGCGCCCTGGCCGAGGAGGCGGTCGGGGCGCTGGCCGAGGAGTCCCTCGGCCGGCCCGCCGAGCGCTCCATGGCGGCCGCCTGCCGCGAGGCGACCGGCGGCAATCCGCTTCTGCTCCGGGCCGTCCTGCGCGGGCTCCGCGAGGCCGGGCAGCACGACCCCGGGGCGTCCTTGGCCGCACGGATCGCCGAACACGTCCCGGCCGACCTGGGCCCGGCCGTCCTCGCCCGGACGGCGGCGCTCGCGCCGCACGCGGCGGCCACCGTCGCGGCCGTCGCCGTTCTCGGTGGCGAGCCGGGCACCGACCTGCTGGCCGAGGTGACCGGGCTCACCGAACCCGAGGTCGAGGACGCCGTGCACGGGCTCGTCCGGTCCGGCTGTCTGCAGCGGACCGGTGTCGGCACCGGTGCCGGTACCGAGTCCCGAACCGGAGCCGACTCCGAGCCCGATCCCGAGCCCGGGTCCGATCCCGAGGCCGGGTCCGGGGTCGCTGCCGGTCCCCGGGCCGGGGTGGCCTTCCGGTTCGAGGCCGTCGCCGCCGCCGTCGCGTCCACCGTCCTGCCCAGCCGGCGGATGGACCTCCACGCCCGGGCGGCCCGGTTCCTGCACGCGCACGGCGCCCCGGCCGAACGGATCGCCGCCCACCTCCTGTCCGGGCCGCCGGGCGAGCCGTGGGCGTCGCGGGTGCTGGCCCTGGCCGCCGAGCGAGCGGGCGAACGGGGCGATCAGGCGCAGGCCGCGGCCTACGTGCGGCGCGCCCTGCGGGAGGACGTGCCCGGGAAGGAGCTGGCCGGGCTGCTGGGCGCGCTGGGGCGGCTGGAGCTCGCCTCCAGCGTCCCGGTGGCGGTGCGCAGCCTGGAGCACAGCCTGCGGCTGTGCCGGGAACCGGGCGAACGGGCCGAGGTGGCCCGCAGGTTGGCCGGCGCGCTGCTCGCCCTGGACCGCCACCCCGACGCCGTGGAGGTGCTGCGGCAGGCCGGTGAGCAGATCCGGGAGGAGGACCCCGACCAGGCGATGCGGCTGGAGATCGACCGGCTCCACATCGACCTGACGAACGCGGCCAATGCGCCGCAGACCGTACGGCGGCTGCTGGAGCTGAACGTCCTCGACACCGGCGACCCCGGGGTCCGACGGCCGCTGGCGGCGCTGCTGAGCCTGCGTGAGGCCATGGTCGGCCGCTGTCCGCAGGAGGTGGTGAACCTCGCCGAACTGGCCCTGGGCCAGGGGGCCGACCCGCTGTCCGACGAGTCCGTCGTCTACTACGACGCCCTGATCGCCCTGCGGGCCGCCGGGCGGACGGAGACGGCGCTGGAGCTCGCCGACGCCGCCGTGGACCGGGCGCACGCCCGCGGCTCCGTCCTCGGACGGGTCCAGGCGCTCAGCGTACGGGCGCACATGGCGGCCCGTCTGGGGCGCCTGACGGAGAGCCACGCGGACGCGCGGTCGGCACTGGTGGAGCTGCAGGGGATCGGCATCGGGCCCGCGCACAGCTTCGCCGTCTTCGCGACGACGACCGCGATGGACTCCCTGGTGCGGCGGGGCCGGGCCGACGACGCCGAGCTGCTGCTGACCCGCGCCGGTCTGGACGGCGCGCTGAGCCCCAACTGGGTCAACGACCACGTGCTGATGGTGCGCGGACGCCTGCGGGTGGCCCAGGGCCGGCTGGAGGAGGCCCTGGCCGACTTCCTGCACTGCGGCAAGCGGGCCTACGCCCGGGGCATGGCCGGACCGGCCTTCCACTCCTGGCGTTCCGAGGCCGCGCTGGTGCAGGCCGCGCTGCGGCGCGGCGCGGGCGCCCGCTCGCTGGCCGCCGAGGAGGTCCGGCTCGCCCGGCTGTGGGGCGTCCCGGAGGCGGTGGGCACGGCCCTGCACGGCATGGGACTCGTCGTCGGCGGCCCGGAGGGGCTGGAACTGCTCCGCGAGGCCGTCGCGCTCCTGGAACGGTCACCCGCGCGCCTGCGGCACGCCCAGGCGCTGGCCGACTGCGGGATCCTGGCCCGCAAGGCCGGCCGGCTGCCCGAGGCGCGCGGCTTCCTGCAGCGGGCCGCCAGCCTCGCCGACGAGTGCGGCGCGACCGTGCTCGGCGACCTGGTCCTCGCCGAACTCCGGGCGGTCGGGGACCGCCCGCGCAGCCGGACCTTCCACGGGGTCGCCGCCCTCACCCCCTCCGAGCGGCGCGTCGCCGACCTCGCCGCCCTCGGCCTGACCAACCGTGAGATCGCCCAGCGACTCTTCGTCGGCCTGCGCACCGTCGAGGTCCACCTCACGAACGTCTACGGCAAGCTCGCCATCGACGGCCGCAGCGGACTGACGGCCGCGCTGGCGGGCACCGGGGAGCAGCCCGCCCCCACGGTCGTCGGCCCCCGCCCGGGCACACCCCGGGGACTGCCCCGGCCGGCGGGTGTCTAGGGCGGCGGGTGTCCAGGTCGGAGGGTGCCCAGGTCGGAGGTGCGGCAACGCCGGGGCCGCCGGGGTCGCCGGGGCCACCGGATCAGCTCTCGGTCGGCGCCGCCCCGCCCGTGGCCCGGGCCAGCAGGGTGCGCGCCCGTTCCTCGCCCGGGGCGTCACCGAGCCGAACGGCGGCGGCCAGGGCCAGGGCCGCGAAGTCCTCGGCCTCGCCCGGACGGTCCGTACCGGCGAGGGCGGCCGCGCGGGAGAGCAGGGTGCGGGCGTGCTGGGTGCGCAGTCCGCGCGCCTCGCACAGTTCGAGGGCGGCCCGGTACTCCGTGCGCGCCTCGTCGTGGCGGCCGAGGGCGGCCAGTGCTTCGGCGAGGGACCGCTGGGCGACGACGACACCGGCCGGACTCTCGGCCTCGCGGCAGCCGTCGAGCGCGTCGCGGGCGGCTTCCAGTGCCTCGTCGGGCCGGCCGAGGGCGAGGTGGGCCGGGGCGAGTTCGAGGGCGCAGCGGGCGGCCATGCTGATGTCCCCGGCCGCGCGGGAGAGGTCACGGGCGCGGCGGTTGTGGGTCAGGGCCTCGGTGAGGCCGTCCGGGCGTCTGCCCGCCACCAGCCCCCTGACGTGCAGCATCCGGTGGGACATGTCGGGGCCGGGCGGGGGCGGAACCTCGTGCGCGCGGCGGGCCAGGGTCCGCGCCTGTTCGTGGCGACCGGTCTGCGCGCAGGCGATGGCCTCCACCGCGCAGCCGTACATGACGGCCGCGCGGTCGCCGTGGCGCTCACCGACCTCGGTCAGTGTGCGGGCGGCGGCGCCCAGGGCGGACCAGGGCACGGACAGGTCGGGGTAGGCGGTGAGCAGCGCCAGCAGGCCGGCGAGCGTTGCCGTGTCCTCGGCGCTCACCGGCCGGTAGGGGTGGTCGAGGATCTGGGCGGCGACCGCGAGCATCGCCGGGAGCTCGTTGATCACCCACTGCTGGGCGCGGGCCTCGTCGGTGAACGCCGGACCGGTGGAGCCGGTGGTCGGGTCGACGGCACGGCGCAGGCGGCTGTGCGGCCACTCCGCGTGGACGGCGGCGGCCGTCCCGGCGAGGTGGAAGCGGGCGATCCGGCTGAGCACGCCCTGGCGCTCCGGCGAGGAGTCGGCCTCCAGCGTGCGGTGCCGGGCGAACAGGCGCAGCAGGTCGTGGTAGCGGTAGCGACCGGGTTCGGCGGGTTCCAGCAGTCCGGCGTGGGCGAGTTCGTCGAGCACCGCCTCGGCCGCGCGCGGGCCGCACTCCAGGACGGCCGCGGCGGCGGCCACGGACAGGTCGGGGACCTCGGGGATCGCAAGCAGGCGGAAGGCGCGGGCATGGTCGGGTTCCAGCGCCGAGTAGCCGAGGTCGAAGACCGGTTCCACGGCGAGGCTGCCGGTCTCCAGTTCGCCCAGCCGCCGTCGCCGGTCCTCCAGCCGCTCCGCGAGGAACACCGTGCTCCACCGCGGCCGGGCGGCCAGGCGGCTGCCGATGATGCGGACGGCCAGGGGCAGCATGCCGCTGGCACGCACCAGGTCACGGGTGGCGTCCGGGTCCCGGCGGCACCGCTCGGCGCCGGCGATCCGCTCCAGCAGGCCGGTCGCCTCCGCTTCGCTGAGCGGCTCCAGCGCGGTGCGGCCGGTCGTCGGCAGACAGGCCAGCGGCGCCCGGCTGGTGATCAGGACGGCGCACCCGGGCGTGCCCGGCAGCAGGGGGCTGACCTGTTCGGTGCCGGCCGCGTTGTCGAGGAGGACGAGGAGGGTGCGGCCGGCCAGCCGCGAACGGTAGAGCGCGGTGCGCTCGGCGCGGTCCGCAGGGATGTGCTCGGAGGCGACGCCCAGCGCGCGCAGGAACACCTCCTGGACGTCGTACGGATCGGCGGCCTCGGCACCGGCGCCCCGCAGGTCGGCGTACAGCTGGCCGTCGGGGAACCGCTCGCGCGCGGTGTGGGCCGCGTGCACGGCGAGGGTGGTCTTGCCGACGCCGCCCATCCCGTGGACCGTCCAGACGGTCGGTGCGGTCGGTGCCACCGGTGCTGTCGTTGCGGTCGGTGCGGTCGGCGCGGTCGGCGCCACCGGTGCGCTCCGGGGCTCGTGTCCGCCGCCGCCCAGGGCCCGCAGCAGCGCCGCGACGTCCTCCGTACGGGCGGTGAAGTCCGGTACGTCAGGCGGGAGTTGGGCCGGACGAGGCCAGATCTGGCGGTCGCCCTCGACCGGCCGGGCACCCGACTCGCAACCCTCCCCACCGACCGAACCGGTTCCACCGACCGAACCGGCTCCACCGACGGGACCGGCTCCACCGACGGGACCGAGCGGGCCGACCGCACCCACCGACCCCACCGCCCCGGCAGCCCCGGCCAGATCCGCGTCCAACGCCGGATCGGCGGTCAGGATCCGCTGGTGCAGACGCGCCAGGCCCGCCCCGGGATCGACCCCCAGCTCCTCGGCGAGCACCGCCCGGGCCCCGGCGAAGGCCGCCAGGGCCTCCCCCTGCCGGCCGCACCGGTACAGCGCCAGCATCTGCAGTTCCCGCAGGCGCTCACGCAGCGGGTGCTCGTCCGCGAGCGCGGTGAGCTCCGCGACCGCCGGGGCGTGCCGGCCCAGGCGCAGCTCCAGCTCCAGCCGCGCCTCCGTCAGCGCCAGCCGGTACTCCGTCAGCCGGTCGCGGTGCCGCTGCGCGCCGTCGCCCGGGACACCGGTCAGTGGCACCCCCTGCCACAGGCCGAGCGCCCGGCCGGTCAGCCGCAGCGCCGCCTCCGCCTCGCCACGCGCCTCGGCGGCCTCCGCCTCGGCCCGCAGCCGCTGCGCCTCGGCGAGGTCCAGCGCCCCGTCCTCCAGGTGCAGCGCGTAGCCGCCGGCCCGCGAGAGCAGGGCCCTCGGGGCGGACGGCTCCGGTTCCAGGGCGGCACGCAGCCGCGAGACGTGGTTGCGCAGGGCCGCCGGGGCGCTGGCCGACGGCTCCGCGCCCCACACGTCCCGCACCAGGTCCTCGGCGGTGGCGACCCGGCCGGAGCGCAGCGCCAGGGCCGCCAGGACGGCGCGCCGCTGCGCCGGGCCGGTGTCCAACTCCCGTTCGCCGCGCCACGCGCGGAGCGGCCCCAGTACCGCGATCCGCAGTCCGCCCATGTCCTCGCTCCACCGTTCCGTACTGCCCCGTCCACGGTGCCGGCCGGGGCAGCGGGTGGCCGACGCGCCGGGCGGCCCGGCCGCGGCGAGCCCCCATTGTCCCCCACCGGAGTGGCGCCCGGCCCCGGGCGCTCACGGTGCCGGGGCCCAAAGCCTTCGGTGCGCCCCGTCGTGCCGCGCGGCCCGGGCGGTTCGTAGCGTCACCACGAGGCCTGCTCCCCGCAGACCGGAACCGACCGGCCGGCGCACGCCGGCACCGAGGAGGAGAGCAGCGGATGGCCCTGCGCAAGTCGACGATGGTGAAGCAGGTGGCGGAGGCGGTCGCCCGGGACCTCCCGGGCGAGCAGCCGGTGGCCACCGTGGGCGTCCTGCGCGGGGGCAGCCCGTACCGGTACGCACTGATCGGCGTCTTCGACAACAACGACTGCTTCGTCACCCTCACCGACCGCTCGCTGGCCTTCCACGACGTCGACCCGATCCGGGTGCGCCCGCAGGGCCTGGCCCACCGCGTCCCGCTCCCGGACGTGGCCAGGCGGCTCGTCCCCCTCCGGCGCGGCATCTTCTGGAGCCACTTCGGCTTCGTCCTGCCCGGCGACCGCAACGCGACCCGCCTGAACGTCTGCCGGGCCTGGTACCCCGAACTGAACCGCCTCCTCGACGCCCTGGCCTGACCGGCTCGGCCCCGGCCGGACCTGACCGGGCGGCTTCACGCAGCCGCCGTACCGACGGTCAGTGCCTCCCGACGGCAGCGCCCCTTCCGAACTCCTCGCTGCAGGCCCCTCCGCCGTCTCCGTCCCCTCCACCACAGCCACGGCGGAGGCGAACGCCTCCGCGTTCGCTTCAAGGTGGCCCACCTTCGTGGTGCCGGTGAGGACGACCGCACGCCGGAAAGAAGCCGTGTGGAAGGCGAAGGGATGGCCGCTGCCGACGAGCCCACCGGAGGCCATCGGTGCGGTTGAGCAGGGGCAGGTGGGAGCGCACCGCTTCGGCAAAGACGGCACCCAAGCCGGCGTGTGCGGCGTTCGCCGGGAACCGGACGGTGTCGAAGACGGAGGCGCCGAGCGCGGCTCGCAGCGCGTCCTCGGATGAAGTCGGCCCACCAGAACGGTGGTGGGGGTGAGACTCTCAAGCGTCACGCCGCCTGCGGCTCCACCCTCTGGTCCTTCGACGTCGTCCAGTCAGCCGGTCCCAGGAACGCCTGAGTCTGCTCGGTCACGGCTCCTTCTCTTCCTTCGGGCCTTTCCCCTGACGGGGCAGGGCCCGAAGTGCTTGCTCAGCCGCCCGCGACGAGGGAGAGGTGAGCGGCAGCTGACTGGGACAGGCTGTCGAGGAGGGCCTTGCCCTTCGCCGCCGTTCCGAGGGACGGCTGTCCGATGATGCCGTTCTTCGTGTAGCCGGCCATTCCGAGCGTGAGGAGGTGCGGGCGCTCCGGAGCGGAGTGGTCGTCCTGCGCGATTCCCTCGCGGATGAGCTCCGGGGCACCGTGGAGGAGCAGCGACACCTCCAGCTCACCGCCGTGCATGTCCTCGGCGCTGCTGCTCTCCAGGCCGGCGGCTTCGCGGGCCCGGTGCCAGTCTTCGCGGACCGGGAAGAGGGCGACGCGCGGGCCTTCGGTGTTGGCCTCCTGGACCACGTTCGAGAGGACGTAGTTACCGCCGTGCCCGTTCACGATGAGCAGGCCGGGAACGCCGGACGCCTGAAGCGACCTCCGGATGTCGTTGATCACTGCGTAGAGCGTGGCGGCGCTGATGCTGACGGTGCCCGGCATGTGGGCGTGCTCGTGCGAGCAGGACAGCGTGATGGGCGGTAGGAGGAACAAGTCGTAGTCGGTGGCGATCCGCTGGGCGATCAGGCTGGCGACGACGGTGTCGGTGGTGAGCGGCAGGTGGTCGCCGTGCTGCTCGAAGCTGCCGACCGGCAGCACGGCGATCTTGGCGCCGCGTCGGCGTTCGTCTGCGGAGGTGGCGGCCGTGATCAGTGCGTCCATGAGCTCAGCCTCTCCCATCGGGCCGTCAGCGGTCGAGAGGGCTCCCGCTGCCCATCAGGGCCAGGCGGCCGGTGAACGTGGCGACTTCGGGTACGGTGCTCCACCGCTGGAGGGCCTGGCCTGCGGCGGACAGTTCGGACATCGCGCGTGCCGATTCGGTGTCGATGGCGATCGACAGTGCGCGGTCGGCTGCGGAGGCGGCCTGCTCGGGTTCGCCGGACACCGCGTAGGCGCGGGCCAGTCGGGAGAGGTAGACGCCCTGGTCGTTGCGGTAGATCGGCGGGAGGACGCGGAGCTCCGCCTCGAACATGCCGACGGCTGTGTGCGGGTCGCCGAGTTCGATCAGGCAGTTCGCGCGCTGCATCTCGATGTAGGTCGGTGTGCAGTAGGCGAGATCGAGGGCGTCGTCGGCGTGGGAGTCGTCCGGCGCGGCCGCGACCTCGTGAGCCTCGTCGAACTTCGCCTGCGCAAAGCACTGGTTGCCCATCATCGCGTGGCCCTGTGCCTCCTGCTGTGCTGCCAGTGCCCGGATTCGGTGGGTGGCCCCGACCGCCCGTTGTGCCGCGCGGGCAAGGCTGACGGCCTTCTGGGCGCTGCGCTGGGCGGTGGCCTGGTTGCTCTTCCGGAAGAGCACGTAGGCGGCCATGACGTCGTCGCCTGCCTCCTGTGCCCACTCCATGGCGCGGTCCGACCAGTAGAGGGCCTGGTCGAAGTCCCCGAGGTCCTGGTTCAACCAGCCGAGGAACTCTGCGGTGCGGGCGCCGATGGTGAGGAGTTCGTCGCGGGCGCTGCCGCCGGCGTTCTGCTGGAGACGGTCGAGCAGCCGGACGTGCCGTGTCACCGCGTCCAGCGCATGGCGGGAACCGAGCAGGTTCGCGGCCCTGTAATGGCCGGGCATGACGCCGCGCAGCTGGCTGACAAAGAACTCGGGGTCGATCGGCGCGTTGAGGCCCTGCCCACGGGGAGACGGCTCCGGCGAGCGGCGGCGGGGCTGGGGAAGCGCTTCCTGCTCCCATGATCGGGAAACCAGGCCGAGCATGTGGCCCGGGATGTGAAGGCCGTCGGCAATCCGCTCGATGAGATCGATCTTCTCGATCCTGCGCTTCCCGGACATGACCTCTCCGACCCGGCTCGGGGTCATGTCACAGGCGCGAGCGATGAGCGACGGGTAGATCCCGGCCGGCTTGAGCAGACGGAACACCGCAGCGAAGTCTCGTCTTCGGCACGCGGCGATCATCTCCGGGTCGGACAGCAGGCCTGCGGGGAGCCGGTCAGGTACGCGCGCCTCGGTCACCACTGCCCCCGGCTGTCGATCGGCAGACGCTGTAAGCAAGTTGATTACCTGTGAGTTTACCCATGTTGGGTAACCAGCTTGGGTACGAAGTCCGCATTCCCTCCAGGCAACCTGGCGTCAAGGGCCGGAACGTCCAGGTTCAGGCCGCCCTTTGGGCATCGGGAGGCGGTGCACGTGATCAGCTCGGGGAACTCCCACGACGACTCCGAACCCTACAAGCCGGCCGACGGAATACCCGCGTTCGAAGCGAAGCTCGCGCGGCACAGGCGGTCCGCCGCGGTGGCCAGGAACCACCTGCGCAAATTCCTTCAGAACGTCCCGGGCGGCGCAGCCCTCATGGGCGACGGCCAGCTGGTGCTCGACGAACTGGTGGCCAACGCGGTGGTTCACGCGCGGGTGTCGCCGGGGCGCGAGATCGCCGTCCGGTTCGAAGTGGTGTGCGACCACCTGCGGATCGAGGTGCATGACGCGAGCAGCGAGAAGCCCGCGATCCGGCGCGCCACCGACCCGGACGACCTCTCGGGGCGCGGGCTCCACCTGGTGGAAGTCCTCTCCCTGGAATGGGGCTTCGAGCCCAGGCCCGAAGGCATCGGAAAGATTGTTTGGGCCCTGGTGGGTCCGGAAGGCGGTGTGGGATGAGCAGGCAGGCGCCCACGGCGGCGCGGTGCTTCTACTGCGGCGCGGAGCTGAGGAAGGCGCTGACCCGGACCATCGTGGTGAACGGTCAGACGGTCGGCGTCCACCGGTGGCACCCGCGCCGCGCGGGGGAGGTGTCGGGGAAGTGACGCGGCTTGGAGAGCAGGGTGGACCGGGCCCGGAACTGGTCCTGGTGGCCGGACGCTCCGGGCCGGAGGCGGCCTCCCCGTACCCCTTCCCGGTGATCGCGGAGGTCCGAGGCGTCACCGCGCCCGCGCACTTCAGCAAGCTGCCGGACGCCATGGCCGCGCTCCTGAAGACGCTCGACGCGCTCCCGCTCAGCCCGGACCAGCACGGCTACTTCGCCGAGCTGTTCAGGCCGTCGGAGGTGCAGTCGATCGGCCACCGGCTCGCGACGCACGGTGAGGTACGGGCTGGGGCCTTCCTCGACCTGACCCCGACCGTGGTCCGTCTGTACCCCGCCGGCCCCGGGACACCTCAGTGATCCGGCACCTGCGGGCCTGGTGGGAACGGGCCTCGACTTGGTGGCTGCTGAACGGCCAGTTCTCCCGGCCGGTGCGGGCCGTCTCGCCGAGCCGACGGGCCGCGCACCGTGACGCGGTGGCTTGGTATGCCGAGCCCGGCTTTTCCGAGGACCAGCGGTTGCTGCTCATGCGGCAGATCTGGCGGGAGATGGCCGGCGTCGATGATCCGCTGCTCGACTTGACCGAGGCGGAGCTGTTCCGGCGGATCTTCGGCTGTGAGAAGCCGGTTCGGGACGGCACCTGACCTGATCAGGGACAACTGAAGACGTGCCGGACCACCCCGGAACCTTGGCGGGAGAGTGGTGGTCCGGTGGGTCGGAACCCGATGCCGGTGGTATCGGGCTCCCCGGCATGTCTGTGCACGGATGGCCGGTTCGGTTCTTGGCCAGGGGAGTTGAAGAACAGTTGGACGGGGGCTGGGCGCTGAGCACGATCGCCGGACGGTGCCGGGCCGCATCCGCCTGCGGCCCGGCACCGTGCTCAGGTGAAGGGCAGCAGCAGCACCGGTGCCGAGGTGGGGTGCGGCGAGCCGCCCGCGGGTTCCACCGTGACGCCGATGCCCACCGCCCCGTCCAGCGGTCCCGACAGCAGTCGTGCGCCGTTCCCGCCGGGGAGCAGTCCGGCGGGGCGCATGGTGCCGGAGTCGTTGAACCACAGTTGGTAGGTGGTGCCGGCGGCCGGCGTCGGCAGGCCGGAGGCGAGGAAGGCGGCCTGGCCCCGGCTGTGGGACCACACCGCGGTGCCCACACCGCCGGCGGCACCCCCGGAGGCAAGGCCGGTGGTCGTCCGGGCGTCGGGTGCGGTCAGCAGGTCGGTGACCCGGTCCTGCTGGACCTGGAGGGCGGCTGCCCGGGCCCTGGCCTGGTCGGCCCGGTGGTGCTGCTGGACGGCGATACCGCCGGCCGAGGCGGCGAGGGCCAGGCAGGCGGCCAGCGCCAGTTTCGTCCAGCGGGGTGCCCGTCGCCCGGGGCGGGACGGCCCCTGTCCGGGGGCGGGCGCGGTGTGCGGGGCTTCCTGGCGGATGGTCGGCAGGGCCGCCATCACGTTCGCCTTCAGGGTCTGCGGCGGCACCTCCGACTGCGCGGTGCCGAGTTTGGCCAGGGTCGCCGCGAACTCGGCCACCTCCTGGGCACAGGACGGGCAGCCGGCCAGGTGGCGTTCGAACTCGGCGTTCTCGTCGGGGTCGAGGGCGTGCGCGGCGTACGCGCCGGTCAGGGTGTGCGGGTCTGCGACGTTCATGCTCCCACCCCCAGGCAGTCGCGCAGCCGGATCAGCCCGTCGCGCATGCGGGTCTTGATCGTGCCCAGCGGGACGCCGAGGACCTCGGCGACCTGCGGGTAGGTGTACCCGCGGTAGTACGCGAGCGTCAGCGACTCCCGCTGCAGTTCGGTCAGCATCCTCATGCACCGCCGGACCTGCTCGCGTTCCAGCCTGCTCTCGACCTGCTCGGCGACCTCGTCGAACGCCGGGGCGTGGGACGCCCCGGCGGCGCGCCGGTCCCGGTCGGCCGCGGCCTGCGCCGACCGGACCCGGTCCACGGCGCGTCGGTGGGCGATGGTCAGCACCCACGGCATCACCTCGCCGCGTTCGGCCCGGTAGCGGGCCGCGGTGCGCCACACCTCCAGCAGCACCTCCTGGGCGACCTCCTCGGACTGCGCCGGATCCCGCAGGACCCGCCGCACCAGCCCCAGCACCGGTCCGGCCACCGCGTCGTACAGCCGTGAGAACGCGTCCTGGTCCCCCAGGGCGACCCGGGTGAGGAGTTCCTTCAGGTCCGGGCCCGGACGGGCAGGGCCGGACAGGTGGACGACGGCGTTCATCCGACCACCCCGTCGGCACGGCGGGCGGGCGGTGGGCCCCACGAACGGACGGCGGACATCACGGGCCTCCCCACGACCCACGACCGGGACACGGGGTTCCCGCCGGGGCCAACAGAACCAGCTGACATCCCGCATTCGGAGCTGCTCACGGACCGGATTGCCCGCCGTTTCCACTCCTTCGCGCCACCAATCCGCCCGGGTGCGGAGTGCGAATCCCTGGTGGGCGGAGCGGTTCACCTCCGGGAGCGCACCGGCCGGGCCCATGTCGTTCGAATACGTACCGTCCGGGCGTGCCGCCCCGGCCCAGGCACCACCGTCTGGGTGTGCCGCCCCGGTCCAGGCACCACGGCCCGGGTGTGCCGCCCCGGTCCACGCGCGGCGCCGGACGGACCGCGGAGATCCCCCGCACGGACCGATCACCACGAATGAACGATCACGCCGCAGCACTCCCGGTTCATCCTCGCGATCCTGCTGCCGGTGCCGGACAACCACGTCGCCGGGGCCGGAACCGCCACCGTCGTACTCAACAGCGACGACACCGCCAGGGTCACGGTGAACGCCAGCGGGCTGCTCGACGCCCCCCACGCCATGCACATCCACGTCAAGGGCAGCGGCGAGTGCCCCACCGCGGACGCCGCCACGCTCCACAACGGCCACCCCGCGATCAGCACCGCCGACGGCCTGCCCGCCTACGGGCCGATCGGCACCTCCCTGACCACCAACGGCGACACCAGCCCGGCCAGCGCCCTGGCCGTCGACCGCTTCCCCTCCACCGGGACGTTCCACTACTCCCGCACCATCCAGCTCACCAGCGACGTCGCCCGGCAGGTCCGGGCGGACAACGCCGTCGTGGTGATCCACGGGATCGACTACAACCACAACGGCAGGTACGACGGCGTCCTCGGGCCCAGTGAGCTGAACCCCGCGCTGCCCCAGGAAGCCACCGCCCCCGCCCTGTGCGGCGCGCTCGACTGACCACCTCCCTCCCCCCGCCGGTCTCCCGCCGCACCGGCGGCGGTCGGGCACCGGTGGGCAGTCCCGCCGCCGCGCTGCACGGCGGGACCGCCCGTTCGCCTGTCGGCCCGTCGGCCCATCGGCCCGTCGGCCCGTCGGCCCCTCCGCCCGCGTTCCCTCCCCTCCGACCGTCCGCGCGTTCGAGGACTGCCACTCCTGCGGGTGAAGCGGAAATCCCACCCATCCGGGCCCCGGGAGCCGACGAATCGGGGCTGTGAGTACCGACCCGACACCGACCCCACCGCCATTCGGCCGACGCCCTGCCCGCCGTATCCGCCCGACCCGCCGCACCCGCCGCACTCAGGCCGGAGCGGTCACGGCGGCGCCCCCGGCGGTCACGGCGGCCGGGCCGACCGTCACGGCGGCACTGGCCGCGGCGGCCGAAGTGGCCGCCGCCGTGGCCGCGCTCGGGGCGGGCGAACTGGTCGCCGCCCTCACCGGCCCGGACACCGCGCCGGTCCTCGCGGTCGGCTCGGCGGCGATCGACCTGACACCGACTCCGCTCAAGGAGTACGCCGTCCGCACGTTCGGGACCAGCGACAAGACGGTGCTGCTCGGCGGGATCCACCTGACGATGGCCCTGCTCGCCGCACTGGCCGGGCTGCTGGCCGCCCGTCGACCGGCCGTCGGCGCGGGTGTCTTCGCCCTGTTCGGCGGGCTGGGCGCCTGGGCCGCCCTGTCCCGCCCCGGTGCCGGGCCCGCGGACGCCGCACCGGCGCTGGTGGCCGGCCTGGTCGGCGCGGCCACCGTCCGGTGGCTGACGCGAAGGCTGCGCGCCGCCACGGCGACGGGGCCGGAAGCGGCGTCAGGGCCGGAAGCGGCGCCCGAAGCAGGGCCGGACGCGGCGGCGGCACCGGTTACGGCGCCGGCTACAGCGGCGGATGCAGCCGTACCGGCCGAGGAACCGCCCGCCCCGCAGGGCCCCGGCCGCCGGTCCGTGCTGGCCGCCACCGGCGGGACGATCGCCGTCGGCGCGCTCGCCGGTGTCGTCGGCCGCACACTGTCGGACCGCCGCTACGACGTCACCGCCGCCCGTGACGCCGTCCGCGTCCCCCCGGCCGCCCGGCCGCTGCCGCCGTTGCCCGTCCCGGTCCACCCCAAGGTCTCGGGCCTGTCCCCGTTCGTCACACCGACAGCGGACTTCTACCGGGTGGACACCGCTCTCACGCTCCCCCGGATCGACCCGCGCCGCTGGGCCCTGCGCATCCGCGGGATGGTCGACCACCCGCTCCTCCTCACGTTCGACGACCTGCTGCACGAGCCCCTGGAGGAGCTGGACCACACGCTGACCTGCGTCTCCAACGAGGTCGGCGGCCCGTACGTCGGCACCACGCGCTGGCTCGGCGCCTCTCTCCCGGCGCTGCTGCGCCGGGCGGGTGTGCGTCCCGGAGCGGACCAGCTGGTCGGCCGGTCCCAGGACGGGATGACGATCGGCACCCCGCTGGAGTCGGTGCTCGACGGCCGGCGCGCGTTGCTGGCGGTCGCGATGGACGGTGAGGCGCTTCCCGTCGCCCACGGCTTCCCCTGCCGCAGCGTCGTCCCCGGCTTCTACGGCTACACCTCGGCCACCAAGTGGCTCGTCGACTTGGACGTCACCACCTTCGCCGCCTTCGACCCGTACTGGGTGCGCCGGGGCTGGGACCGTACGGGCGAGGTGCGCACCGCCTCTCGCATCGAGGTGCCGGCCCCGTTCGCCCGGGTCCGCGCCGGTGACGTCGCCGTGGCCGGCACCGCCTGGGCGACCCACCGTGGCATCGCCGCCGTCGAGGTCCGGGTCGACGGCGGGCCCTGGCAGGAGGCGCTGCTCGCCGCCGATGCCGGACCGGACTTGTGGCGGCAGTGGACCCACACCTGGACCGGGGCCACGCCCGGCACCCACCGGATCGAGGTCCGGGCCACCGACGCCACCGGCGCCGTCCAGACGGAGGAGCGGGCCGCCCCCTTCCCGTCCGGCGCCACCGGCTGGCACAGCACGGTCGTGACCGTGACGTCGTGACCCGCGTCATGCCCGACCCGTGACGCCCCCCGACCCTCACATCCGAGACCCCGGCCGGCCCGACCGACGGACCGGCCGTCACACCCCTGCCAAGGAGAACACCGACATGACCGTCACCCACCGCCGCCGCCACACCGCCGCCGCCCTGTTCGCCGCCACGGCACTCACCCTCGGCCTGGGCGCCTGCGGCAGCAACGGCTCCGGCTCCTCGTCCACCGCCGCGGCGCCCGCCCCCTCCTCGTCCGCATCCGTCGCCGCAGCTCCGGAAACTGCCGCTGCCGCTGCCCCTGCCGGAACGGCGACCGGCGCCGCCATGAGCGGACAGCCGTTCGGCGCGGCCTGCACCGCCGTGCCCAAGGACGGCGCCGGGTCCTTCACCGGCATGGCCAAGGACCCGGTCGCCACCGCCGCCTCCAACAACCCGCTGCTGTCGACCCTGGTGACCGCCGTCAAGCAGGCCGGTCTCGTCGACACCCTCAACTCCGCGCAGAACATCACCGTGTTCGCGCCCACCAACGACGCCTTCGCCAAGATCCCCAAGGCCACCCTGGACGCCGTCCTCGCCGACAAGGACAAGCTCACCAAGATCCTCACCTACCACGTCGTCCCGCAGCGCCTCGACCCCACCGCCCTCACCGGCGCCCACAAGACCCTCGCGGGCGACAACCTCACCGTCACCGGCGCCGGACAGGACTTCACCGTCAACGGCAACGCCAAGGTCCTGTGCGGCGACGTCCAGACCGCGAACGCCACCGTCTACATCGTCGACACCGTCCTGATGCCCGCTTCCTGACACCTCTCCGGCCCCGCCCACGTGCCGCGGGCCGCCCTGCCGACAGGCGTCCGACAGGACTCCCGACAGGGCGGCCCGCGGCACGGCAGCGACCGGAGCGACCGAGACACCGGGATCCGCCGGCCCAGCGACCGGAGCGACCGGAGCGACCGAGGCCGCCGATCAGGCCGACGTAGCGACAGCAGCAACCACCGCAGCAGCCGGCGACCGGCGACCGAACGCCTCGCCCCGACCCGCCGCGCGACACGAAGGCCGCCGCAGAGCCCGTGCATAGGATCGCCGGCATGGCACTGCGACCCGTGACGGTGAACATCAAGGCCCTTGACGGCCCGGCAGTCAGCCGCTTCTGGGCACAGGCACTCGGCTGGAGTGCCGACCGCACCGGCGTGACCACGTACGTCGGGCCGTCGGGCAGCCTCGTCCGGCCGGGACCGGTGGCCCTCGGGATCGGCGTCGTCCCCGTACCGGAGCCCAAGTCGGCGACGAAGAACCGGGTGCACCTCGATCTCGCCACCACCTCCGTCGCCCACCAGGAGGAGACGGTCGCTCGCCTCCTGGCCCTCGGTGCGACGCCCGCCGACGTGGGCCAGGGCGACGACGTGCCATGGACGGTCCTTGCCGACCCCGAGGGCAACGAGTTCTGTGTCCTGGAACCCCGGGAGGTCTACCGCGACACCGGGCCGGTCGCCGCGGTGGTCGTCGACTGCGCGGACCCGCGGGCCATGGCCCGGTTCTGGGGCGCGGCAATCGACTGGACCCTGCACGAGGTGACCGACGACCAGGCCGTGTTCCGTTCCCCCGACGGTGTCGGCCCGTACCTGGAGTTCCTCCGCAGGCCCGACCCGAAGACCGTGCCGGACCGGGTCCTCCTCGGCCTGCTGCCGTATCCGGGCGACGACGAAGCGGCGGAGATGGCCCGACTACGGTCCCTCGGCGCCACCGACCTCGACCGCGAGCGCGACCCCGATCGTGACCGTGACCCCGACCGCGACCGCAGCCTGGGCGACGTCCCGTGGACGTGCCTGGCCGACCCGGAGCGCCACGAGTTCTACGTCCTCGCCCCGTCCTGACCCGGAACCGTCACCGAACGCCTCACCCCCGCCCACCCGCACGCCCACCCGCACGCCCACCCGCGCGCCCACCCGCGCGCCCACCCGCGCGCCGTCGGAACTCAGTGCCGTATCGGCGGCTGCTCGGCCGGCCCGTGGGCGCGGAGCTGGTACGGGATGCCGGTGGGCCGGCGCCACCGGGCGTCGAGGCCGCACGCGCCGAGGACGGAGCCGATGGCGTGGCGCATCGCGTCCCGGACGGCGGTGCAGGCGCGCGCGGCCTGCTCGGCGGCGGGTCCGTCGTCGGCGGCGGCCGTGGACAGCCGCCGGGAGGGGTTCCAGCCGAGGTCGGCGAGGCCCGTGGTGTCGTCGCCGTCGTCGACCGGCGGGCACGGGCCGAGGGTGATGCCGGGCGCGGAGAGGTGGTCGGCGACGGGCAGGCCGGCGAGCGCGGCGGCCCGGCGGACCGCGGCGACGACGTCGGCCCCGACGCCGGACTCCTGCGGCCGGGCCCCGACCGTCGCCGCGGCGAGGCCGCCCGAACCGACCGCCGGAGCGGGACCACTCACCCGGACGACCCGGACCTCCCCACCCGCCGAACCGGGTACGACCTCGATGCCGAAGCCCGGCAACAGCTCCGCCAGCGCGTTCCCCATGCTCGCGGTGACGACCCGGCGGGCGGAGGCCACGGGGTCCTCGGGCCCCTCCATCGCCGCGGCGGCCACCAGCCGGGGGCCGGGCTTCCAGTGCAGGACGAGCAGGCCCGCGAAGTCGTCCGATTCGCCCGAGTCGCCCGAGTCGTCCGACGGCCGCGCCGACCCCAGCCGGACACCGGGCCCGTGCCCGCCGTGGGCGACGGGCAGACCGGCCAGCAGCAACGCCTCGGTGACCCGGTCGGCGAGCAGCGGGTCGATCCGGGCCCCGCCGTCCCGGCCGTCCCGGCCGGCCCCGGAGGAAGCAGCCGCGGTCACCGCAGGCCCGCCATTGCCCGTCCGAGCCGCGCGGAGACCGTGTCCACCTCTGCCCCCTCCGTCGGGTCCGGGACGACTCCCGGCCGCCCGCCAGAGGGTATCCGCGTGCACGGACGGCTCCTCGACGAATCCGGAAACCGGCCGGCCTCCCTCACCCCCGCCGCCACTGCCACCAGCGGCGGGGCTCGGCCGGGGCGCGTCCTCCGAGGGCGGCACGGATGCGGTCGAAGGTGGCGATCTCGTTCGCGCCGCTCGCGCCGGGAAGGGCGAGGCCGACGCACACCAGCCGGAAGCGGCGGCCGCCGAGCGAGCGGCCGACGAAGACCGGTCCCCCGGCACACCCTTCCGGCAGCGGGCCGCCCCAGCGGACCACGCCGTCCGCGTCCCGCGCGATCGCACCGACGACGACGGCCTGCAAGCGCTCGCCCCTTTCCTCCCCGACGTCATGTCCCAGCAGGTAGGCCGGTGTCCAGCGGTCCCCGATGGCGGCGACGTCCCGGTCGGAGGCCGCCAGCCCGTCGGTGATCTCGTCGGTGGTCCACCGCCAGCCCTTGCGTTCGGCGGTGGCGTCGAGAACCCCGGTCGGCATCACGGCTACCCCGAGCCCGTCGAGACCGGTCCACCCGGCGGCGAACCCGGTCATCGCGAGACGGTCGGCACTCATCGCCGGCTCGCACACGTCGGCGCGCAGCGTCCACTGCCCGAGGTCGTACCGCGTCAACGCCTCGGCGGTCACCAGGTACTGCCTGACGGTGTCGCCGTCCGGCGCGCTCTCGACCAGGTGGTTGTACCGGAACGCCGTCCCGTGGTTCCGGTCGGCGTTCGCCTCCTGGAAGGGCAGGGTGGCGCGCCCGGCGTTCTCCATGATGGCGGTCACGACGTCGTCGTGGGGGGCGAAGGTCTCGTTCACGGGGCCGGACCCTACCGGCCGACCGCACGACGAGCATGATCTTTTCCCCTCGCGTCGCACCACCCTCGCGCCACCCTCGCGTCGCCCGCGCTGCCCGAGCGCGCTCCCCGTGGATCAGCTGCCGTCGGCCTGCCCGCCACCGTCCGCCCCGCCACCGTCCGCCCCGCCGTCGGCCGCCCCGCCGTCGATCCGGTCGTCGAGGACGATCCGCGGCTGGACCAGCTGTCCGCCCCCGCGGCCCCGTCCGCGGGCCGCGTGTGGTTGATCACGGCGGCGATGCGTTCGTAGCTGGTGACGGCCAAGGCCCAGGTCTCGATACCGCTGTCACCGTCGACGCCGTTGTGGGCGGTCCTTCGCAGGGCATTGAGAAGCGCGATGATGCTGCGACCGGACGGCACCATGTCCTCGTCGCTGCCGCTGACGGGCTTGGAGAAGTGGTCGGTGCCCTCGATCTGCGCGGCGAGGAAGTCCCAGGCCCCAGCCATACACGCAGGCTACCGACGAGCGGCTTCGGCCTCCGTGATCACGATCTACGGCTGGAGTACTGATACTCCAGCAGGACTTCGATGTTTTGCCTGCTCAGAGGCTGCGTCGTGGTGAGCGCAGTGGGCTGATGCCCGATCAGGGGCGGTCTGCTCCGGACCGTCCCTCGATCGTGTGCGGCCCACGTTGGTAGTGGCAACGGCGGGCGCCGGCCTGCCGCTGTCCGCGCCAGGTGGGCCGGCTCAGGGCGTGAGTACGGGGCGGGCATCGTCGCGGATGCGGAGCCTGGTCATGGTCAGACACGCGCGGTACCAGAAGGGAGGTGCTTGACCCTCACGTGGCGTGATGCTGCATTGTCGGTCGCGTGGAAGAGCACCTGACCGTGGGACGCGTGGCCGAGCTGGCGGGCGTGAGCGTCCGCACGCTGCATCACTACGACGAGATCGGCCTCGTGCACCCGTCGGCACGGACCGCGTCCGGGTACCGGGCCTACTCGCCCGACGACGTGGAGCGGTTGCGGGAGGTGCTCGCCTACCGGCGGCTGGGCTTCGGATTGCGCGAGGTCGCGGATCTGGTGGACGACCCGAACACCGACGCCGTCACGCACCTGCATCGGCTGCGCGGCCTGCTGGTGGAACAGCGCGACCGTGCCGCCGCGACGGTGACGGCCATCGACAGGGAACTGGAGGCACGGGCCATGGGGATCAGGACGACGCCGGAGGAACAGCTCAAAGTGTTCGGCGCGCGGCTGTACGAATCCATCGGGTCCGCCTACCCCGTGACGCGGCGCACCGAGCCGCGGATCGCCGCGAGGATCTGGGAGGCGCTCGGGGACGCCCGGACGGTCTTGAACGTCGGGGCCGGCACCGGCTCCTACGAACCCCCGGACCGCGAGGTCACGGCGGTGGAACCGTCGGCGGTCATGCGGGCACAGCGTCCCGCGGGCGCGGCGCCGTGCGTGGCTGCCAGTGCGGAGCGCCTGCCGTTCGCCGACCAGTCCTTCGACGCCGCGATGGCGGTCAGCACCGTTCACCACTGGCCGGACCCGATCGCCGGGCTGCGCGAGCTCAAGCGGGTGGCCCGGCGCGTGGTGGTGTTCACGTACGACGCCAGCACGACCGGCTGGCTCCAGCGGTTCTGGCTCACCCGTGACTACCTGCCTGAATTCGCCGACCTTCTCGTCGGGTGGCCTTCGCTGGCCGACATGGCCCATGCGATCGGGGGCCGCGCGGAGCCGGTGCTCATCCCGTGGGACTGCGCCGACGGCTTCTTCGAGGCCCACTGGCGCCGCCCCGAGGCGTACCTGGACGATCACGTGCGCCGCGCGGTGTCCGTCTGGACCAGGGTCGGACCGCAGGCCGAGCAGCGGGCGGTGAACATGCTCCGGGACGACCTCTCCTCCGGCCGCTGGGCCGAATGCAACCGCGACCTCGTCGCCCTCGACGCGGCGGAGCTCGGCCTGCGCCTTCTCGTGGCCTGAACCATCGTGCACGAGAACGCCGAAAGGAGTTGACCCGCCGGAATCGGTAGACGTCGCCGCGGCGTCACGTGGCCTCGGTGGCAGACTCGACCTGGCGTTTCCCGCTGTACAGGTCGAGCACGGACCGGTCGGTCCGGTCCATCGGCCCACCACACTCACCACGCAGCTTCTGAACAGGAAGAACGGCCGGAGACGCCCGGATAGCAGTAGTGCACCGTCCAGGCGCGGTCGGTGAAGGCCGGGTCGGGTCGGTCGATGCGGTCGCCGGTGGCGGCGGCGAGGTTCAGGGCGGGCAGCCGGTGGCCGGTCAGCGCTCTGACGCGCCTGGTCCAGGACGCCGTCGGCGACGAGTGCTTCGAGGCGCTCGGTGAGGACATCGCGACTGGTTCCGAGCCCCTTCTGCAGCCCCTCGAATGGCGCGTGCCACCAGCGACGTTCCTGATCAGAGGCAGGGTCCAAGCGTCCCCGACCACCGTCAGGGCCTGGGAGATCGCGCAGTCGGGGTCCGCCACCTCCGTGTGCGCACGGCCGCCGACTACATGAGTTCCCAAGAGAGATTGACTTGCGAAAGGGCGGACGTGTCGACACAGACGGTGGATACGGCGGCAGCGGAGGCGGTGCGAGGCGACCGCGCGGGGGTGTTCTGGCGTTACTGGACCGCCTCGACGGTCAGCGGCCTCGGCGACCAGGTGACGGTGGTGGCGCTGCCGCTGATCGCCGTGGTCACCCTGCACGCGTCGGCGATCCAGGTTGGTCTGATCACGGCCGCCGCCTACGTCGCCTGGCTGCTGCTCGGACTGCCCGCCGGGGTCCTGATCCAACGGCTGCCGCTGCGCGGCGTCCAGGTCACGATGGACCTGCTCCGCGGCGCCGCCGTCGCCTCGGTACCGCTGGCGGCGGCCCTCGGGGTGCTCGGGCTTGCGCAGCTGATCGTCGTGGCGCTGCTGGTCGGCCTCGCGAACGTCCTCTGCGACGTGGGCAACTCAACCTTCCTGCCCTCGATCGTCGCCAAGGAGCAGCTCACCTCCCGCAACAGCCTGATCTCCGGCAGCGTCGCCGCGACTGAGCTGGCGGGCCCGTCGTTGGGCGGCGTGCTGGTGCAACTCGTGGGCGGAGCGGCGGCGATGCTACTGGACGCGGTCAGCTACCTCGCCTCGGCCGCACTGCTACGCAGCCTGCCCCGTGCCGAACAGCCTGAACCGTCAGTGGTCGCCTCCCGACGCCCTGGCATCCGCGAACAGATCCGCGAGGGCTGGCAGTTCGTCGCCCGGCATCCGGTGATCAGGCTGTGCGTCGCCGGCGCCACCGCCGTGAACATCGTCTACGGCGGGCTGATGACGCTCACCCCGGTCTTCCTGGTCCGCACCCTCGATGCTCCGGCCGCCGCGGTCGGCGCCCTGATGGCCACCGGCGGCGTCGGCAGCGTCGTCGGCGCTTCCCTCACCCCCCGCCTGGTTGCCCGGTTCGGCAGCGGGCGCGCGCTGTGCTGGTCGGCCGTCATCGCCAGCGCCTTCGCCCTCCTCCTGCCCCTGGCCGAGTCCGGCTGGGCGATGCTGGTCTTCGCCCTCGGCAGCGCCGGCTTCTACGGCGGCGTCGTGGTCACCGCCATCGTCACCCGCACCCACCGCCAGACCCAGACCCCGCCAGAGCTGCTGTCCCGGGTGATGGCCACCGCGCGCTTCGTCTCCTGGAGCACCATCCCGGTCGGCGCCCTCGCCGCCGGCGCCGCCGCCTCGACTTTCGGCCCCCGCACGGCCCTCCTCTTGCTCGCCCTGGCCTCCGTGGCGAGCCCCGCCATCCTCCTGGCCGGCCCGATCCGCCGCATGCGCGATCTGGCCTGAGCATCAACGTACCCTCTCAGGACGGCAGTTGAGGAGGATCACTTGGGCCGGCCAGAGCCCTTGATGGCTCAATGAAGTCGTCGAACTCAAGGCCGGAGGCCGGAGACGAAGTGGGCGAAGACGTCGGCCTTGACGTCACCGAACGCGGTGCCGCCCTGATGGGCCATCAGCCCACTGCACACACCCCACGCAGCCTCTGAACAGACAAAACGTCGAAGTCCTACCGGAGTGCCAAAGCGTGGCGGTCCGGACGCATGTGCACCGGGGGGATTGATGACAGTGTCGAGAAGGCGTCGACCGCTGTCCGATATCAGATCATCACGCAGAAATGATGGAATGCCAGTTCGTGCCGGTAATACTGGTGATCGATCAGGCGAGGGAGTCGGCACAGCACACCCGCCGCCGTGGGAAGCAGATGGGCGAAGTGCACCGCAGGTCGTCCCGGTCGTCCCGGTCGTCCGGGTGCCGCAGCGGTCATGACGGCACGACGCCGCTGACACCCGATCGAGCGATTGCGCGCCGTTGCCGCCGCCCCATAGCGTCGAGAAAATCTTGGTTCGTACCCATACAGGAGGTTTCCATGACGACTGCCCTCTTCGGCCTCGTTCCGTCACCGAACGAAGACGAGTTCATCGTCCGGCTTGATGACGAGGCGAAGATCAGGCACGCCCGGGACATCCTTTCCGGAAACGAGACGTCCCAGGTGCATGTCCAGGGGCGGGTCGTCCCGAAGACCGCCGACCACAACCCGGACTGGAACTTCCACCTGGACCCCGACAGCATCACGTTCTTCGACAAGGCGGACGAGGACTGCGACGCCACCGGGCACTACGTCGCAACGCAGCTGGACCACGTCGGCGAGGAGGGCTTCCTGCCGGAGAACGTCTGGGCCCCGTCCCGCTCCAAGATCACCCGCGAACTCGGCAGCTGAGTGCTCCCCAGCTGCCGAGGTCGCCCCCGATCAGGATGCCCCCGCGCCCGGGGGTGTCGGATCCGCCGGCCGCGGGGTCAGCTCTTCTCGTCGTCCGCCCAGGTGATGTATTCCTGGTCGATGAAGTAGCGGCCGTCGAAGCAGAGGAAGACCTTGGACGTGGTGTCGTTGTCCGCGATCCAGGTCTTGTTCCACTGCACGACGGTGCCGGCGCCGTCGCGTTTGGGGAAGTAGAGGCCCTCGCGGCGCTCCGGCTGGTTGTAGAAACCGTGTCCGTTGGGCAGCCGGTACGGCGTCCGGAAGATGGCGCCGCTGCCGCCGATGCGGTCGAACAGCGGCGCAGGGAAGTTGGTGCGGGCGACGAGCTTCGGCGGGACGTAGTGGACGTCGACCTCCTCGGCGTCCACGTAGCGGGCGGGTTCCCCCGGCAGCCGGTGGAAGGCCCTGCGCACGGCGCCCGCCGTGTCGTAGCTGTCGGTGAAGATCACGAGACTGCCCTCCCGCCCCTCCTTGTACCAGTCGCCCTGGGAGTACTGGTCGAAGTCGAAGGTCTCGATGCGCGTGCCCGGGGTGAGGAGTTCGCCGGGGACCTCCCGGAAGCTGGTCTCATCGAAGATCTGCTCGATCGTCCGCACATGCTTCTCGTAGCGGCGGGCCGGCACCCGGACCCGGCCCGTCCCCACCGGCAGGTCGGTGGCCTTCGGCGGCGGAGCGGGTGCGGGCTCCGGCGTCGGGACGGGCGCGGGCGCCCAGGCGGTGCAGGACAGGTCCTCGGCCCCGGCGCCCTTCTCCAGGACCAGCGGTCCGCCCGGCCGCACGGCAGCCGGGTCGGCCAGGCCGAGGAGGCAGTTGGAGGAGTCGTGGAGGGCCATCAGCCGACCGGTGTCGCGCTGGACGAAGGCCCGCCACGCCTGCCTCCAGTACGAGGAATCGCTGCCGGTGTCGGGGAACTTGGGCCGCAGGGTGACCGTGGCGCCCTTGCCCGTTCCCTCGGCGGTCAGGTAGAGGCCGGTGGCGGCGTGCCGGATCCGGTGGTTGATCACCCGGAACCGCTCGGCCACCCACTGCTCGCCGTCACTGCCGGTCTCGGGCGCGAGCACCACGGGAGTGCCCTCCGGGCTTCCCGGTGCGGCTCCCGCCACCAGGCCGGGAATGCGGTGCAGGCGTAACACGAACATCTCGCTGGGCCAGTCGACCGACATCGTGAAAACCCTTTCAGAAAAGGAGACATGGCTTTGTGTCACCCCATGAGGACCCCCGCGGGAGGGGCCGCTCCGGCGCGTGACGAACGCGCCGGGCGGGCCGCAGGCGCGAGAAGCAGGTAGCGGGACCACAGGGGCCACGATCCCGCCGCACCGACCGACGGAGCGTCATGTCCTTGATCTACCAAGGAAATCAGGACACGAACCCAAAGGGCGCGGAGGACGCGATGGCCGGGGCGGCCGACGCCCACACCGGATCGCATGGAAACCGAAGACACCCCCACGCTCCGCCGCGAGATCTACGACGCCGAGCGCAAGGAATCCCTCCCGGGCACCCTGGTGCGCTCCGAAGGAGACGACGCGAGCACGGACGAGCTGGTCAACGGCGTCTACGACGCGCTCGGCACCACCTTCGACTTCTTCCGGACGGCGTACGGCCGCAACTCCCTGGACGGCCAGGGCGGCCCGCTGCGGGCGACCGTCCACTACCGCGACAAGTTCACCAACGTGTTCTGGGAGAAGGGGCGGCTGGTTCTCGGCGACTGGTTCTCGGCGACTTCGACGGCGAGGTCTTCCAGCTGCGCCCGCGCGAGCTCCTCGACGTCGTCGCGGCCGGCGTGAGCAGGCAGATCCTGAACCCGCAGCTCGGGTACTTCCATCAGTCGGGGGCGCTCTCCGAGTCCGTCTGCGACGTCTTCGCCTCGCTCGTCAAGCAGTACTCACTCGGTCAGAGTGCCGACCAGGCCGACTGGCTCCTCGGCGCCGGGATGCTCGCCCCGAGCCTCAAGGCCAAGGCGCTGCGCTCGCTGGCCGCACCCGGAACCGCCTACGACGACCCCCGGCTCGGCAAGGACCGTCAGAAGGCCGACATGGAGCGCTACTTCGATCTGCCTCTCAACCAGGACAACGGCGGGGTGCACATCAACTCGGGCATCCCCAACCGCGCCTTCCACCTCGCCGCCACCGCCATCGGCGGCAACGCCTGGGAGAAGGCCGGCCGGATCTGGTACGACGCCGCGACCGGCGGCAAGCTCGCCGCCGACGCCACCTTCGCCGACTTCGCCGAGCTGACCGCGACCGTCGCCGAGGACCTCTACGGCAGCGGGACCGAACTGAACGCCGTCGACAACGCCTGGAAGACCGTCGGCGTCCGCTGACCGCTTCCCTCGGCAAGGCCCTTCCGGCACGACGGTCCGTGCCCCGATGCCCGGATGCGGCGGGGTACGGACCGTTCGGCGGGGTACGGACCGCCTGGCGGGGCAGGGGCACCCACTCCCACCCTCCTGGCATGTCCGCGGCCGTAAAGATTGCAGGTCACAGGCCTGTTCACCGACCCCGGTCAGGTCTAGCATTCCCGTCACGGCAGCCCCACCACCCCCTCCCCGGGCTGCTGACCAGGCCGGCCACGCCCCCACGATGGCCGGTGCCTCCCACGGCCGGGACCCCGGGAATCCCCCGTCCCCGCGGTCCCGGCCGGCCTCACGGACAGGCCCGCACGTTCGGCGGTCGGTCCTCGTCCCGCCGCCGCGCCGGTACGCCGGGGACTCCCCTGATGGCGCCGCGTAACGGTCACGTCCGGAGGCGGCGCGGTCGCCTCAACCGAGGTCCCGATGAATCGACCTGGCGAGTCGAGACCACGGGTCGCGGGGGCCCACAGCGAAGCAACGCCGTCCCGCCCACGTGCGGGACCAGCTAGCGTCGCAGCCCCTCTCACCGGGTGTCGGCACGCACGGCCCAGGTGCCGGCCGCGTACGGCGACGCCCCCACCCGCCGCACCACCGCCGGGGCCCGCAGGAACCACGCCGGAGCCGGCCCGGGCATCAACGCCGGAACCGACCTCGCGCTCGCCCTGGACCGGCACGACCACGGCGCCGACGCGGCCCGTGCCGTTGCCCGTGAGCCGGTCATCTTCAGACAGCGCCCTGGCCGCCGGTCCCGGTCCTCCACCGCCCTGGCCACCCCGCTGGCCCGCAGCGAGCTGCTGCGCGCGCTGACCGACGCCGTCCTCGCCGACCCGGCCGCCGGCCACAGCCTGCCCGCGACGGCCGCCACCGCCGCCGTCAGCACCCGCCACCCGAGCAGGCTCTTCCAGTCCGAGCCGAACACCATCCCGGCCGGCCCGCTGGGTCGAACGCGTCCGCCCGGACCGCGCGCCCCGCGACTCCTCCTCGCCGGCCACAGCGTCACCGCCGCCGACCGCCGCAGCGGCCTCGGCAGCGACGAGACCCGGCGCCGCGCCTTCGCCCGACATCTGGACACCACCCCGACGGACTTCCGCACCCGCTTCGCCACCACCGGCAGCCCGACCGGCAGCCCGACCGGCAGCCCGACCGGCGGCCCGACCGACGGCCCGACCGGCACTCCTACCGGCTGACGCGGCCCCAGGGGCGCACTGTCCACACAGAGGGCTTCTGGAGCCCCCAGAAGACCCCTCAGCGGCACCCCCGGGCCCGGAGAAGCCTCCATCCACTCAACCCGCCCTCCAGGCCCTCAGAGGCCCCTTCAGTCGCCTCCTCGCCCATACTCAAGACTGCTGCCCACTGTCGGTACCGACGCCGACGCCGAGGCCACGTCCGTTGCCACGCGCGTCCGGACCGGCCCGAAGCCATTCGCACGCCGTCATGACCTCGGCCCGGTGCCGCGACTCCGTGCCCGCGATGACGGTGCTGACCTGGCGCGTTCGCTCCGCCTCCCGCTGCACGGCCTCGCGGTAGTGCAGCCAGCGACGCACCACCGCCCCGATCACCACCGGAACGACCACGGCCGCCGCCCGGGCGTCACCCAGACCTGTCACCACTGCGTCGAACACTATCGCGCTGCCTTCCCCGTCGTTCGCCGAACCGATGCGACAAACCCTCCACCCGGTACGGGATTTCCCTCTAGCGTGAGGAAACTCTGCGGAAACCCGGGAGCACCGGGACCTCTGGAACCCCAGAACCCCCGAGGAGCCAGCGCCATAAAGCCCCGGGCCAGGGCCCCGAGCCCCGAGCCCAGAGCCCCGAAGCCCCGAAGCCCCAAGGAAAGCGAGCCCATGCCCAACGGACGGCCGAGGAAGACCGATCAGCAGCCGCTGCCGGAACTGTCCGACCTCGCCGAGTGGTTCCACGCCAAGCTCCAGGCCGCCGGGCACGTCAGCGTCAACGCCTTCCGGATCGCCCCGCGCCCGCCCGGTGCCCCCGCGCTTCCTCCCAAGGACAGCGTCTACGACATCCTCAACGCCCGCCGTCTGTGCAGCCTGCCGACCACCCGGCAGCTCGCGACGGCCCTCGGGCAGCCCCCGGAGGCCGTCACCGCCGTGTGGAAGCGCGCCAGGCGGCAGCTGGAGCGGCGGGAACTCGCCCTGCGCGACAGGACGCGGGCCGCGGGCGTCCCGGACGTCGACTGGACCGACGTTCCGCTGCCCGATCCGTGGCTGGACGGCCTGTTGCGCAGTCAGGCCGCCGCGGCCGAGCAGTTCCCGTACGACGTGCTCGGTGTCGTCAAACCGCCGCTGTCCGACATCTACGTGGAGCAGGACGTCCAACCGCTCGCGCAGAACGGGGACCGGGAGGAACCTCACGGGCCGTACCGGGACGAGACACCGCGGCCGTACCGGGCGGGACCACAGCGGCCGTCCCGGCCGGCGTCCACCCTGGCCGAAGCCCTGTCGGCCCACGGCCACCTCTTCATCACCGGCGGCCCCGGCACCGGCAAGACCACCCTCGGCCAGCACCTCGTGCGGCAGGTGGCCAGGTACTGGCTGCGGGAGGACGACACGGTGCCGTGGTACCCGAGCGCCGTGGTCGCCGTCCGCATCACCTCGGCGGGTCTCCACCTGCCGCAGGCCTGGTACCGGCAGTTGAGCGAGGCGGTCAACCGGAGCGGCACCCACGCCGATCCGGTGCACCACGACCGGTTCGCCGACCGCGCGCACGGCGTCCGGTGGCTCGTCGTCGTCGACGGCCTGGACGAGGTCTCCTCACCGATCGTCCGGCACAACGTCCTGAGGACGCTCGCCGAGCAGATGACGCCCGGCGGGCACTTCCGGTTCGTGATCACCTCGCGGCCCCTCCCCCAGGGCGAACTCGAACCCTTCGGGGAGCTGCCGGGCGTCGGCTTCTACACCCTCAAGGGCTTCGACGCCGACCAACAACTCGCCTTCGCGGAACGCTGGTTCCGCGCCCAGGGCATGGACGACGCCGTCACGCACGCCCGCAGGTTCCTGGACGAGGTCGACCAGGCGGGCCTGCACGAGGTGCTCCGGGTGCCGCTGCTGGCGACCATCGCCGCCGCCTACCGCAGCCGCAACCCCCACGCTCCGCTGCCCCGCGGCCGGATCGCCCTGTACGAGGCGTTCCTGGAGCAGCTCAGGACCGCGCGCGAGGGGAACACCGAGGTCAGGAAACGGTTCGTCCGGCGCTGGGAGCAACGGGACCGGGGCCACATGGCGTCCTGGCTGCTGGACAACCGGGACCTGCTGGTGACCCACCTGGCATGGGCCCGCCTCGACGGATCGCCGTCGACGTCCCTCCTCCGCAGTGCCCGGCAGTGGCTGGCGTCCCACCTCCCGGCCGGGACGCACTGGCCTGAGGAGTCGGACGGCGAACTCGGGCAGTTCCTGGCGCAGAGCGGGGTGCTGTCCTTCGACGGCACCGAACTGTCCTTCCTCCACCAGTCGTTCGCCGAGTTCCTGGCCGCCCGGGACGAGGCCGCCGCGATCCCGTCCGACTTCCCCGAGCTCGGCAGCTGGTCCGCTGCCGCGACGAGCGCCGGCGCGCGCAACCGCATGCTGTTCACCGCCGCCCTCTGGGCCCGTCGACCCGGCAACGACGTCGCCGTGATCGTCCGGCACCTGCTGGCCGGCGAGCTGCCGCACCGGATCCTGGCGCTGCGCCTGGTCACCGCGGGGGTTCCACTGGGGGAAGCACTGGAGCGTTCGGTGATCGACCGCCTCCTGGACTTCGCCGACGACGGGAACCCCCGGTTCTCCGCGCCCGACTCCGAGGTCCTCGCCGAGTTGTCCCAGCTGCGCGGGAACCGTCGGCTCGCCGCCCGCCTGCGGGCGATCGCCGGCCAGGCCGGTGTCCCGGCGGCTCTGCGCACCGGGGCAGCCGCCGCGCTCGCCAACGTCGCCTCCCTGCGGGAAGGGGTCGTCGTCCTCGAAGGCATGGCATCGACGGAGGAGCCGGGGACCGTGGTCCTGTGCTGCCGGCACCTGGCCGCACTGGACCCCTCGGGCACTCCGTTCCGGGCCGAGGTGCTGCGGCGACTGCTCACCGATCCCCGTGCCTCCACCTGGGACCGGCTGACGGCCGGGGAACTGCTCGTGGAGGAGGGTGTCACCGAGGGCGTCGCGGAACTCGCCCGGTCCGTCCTCGCCGGCCCGGAGCACAACGACCAGCGCTTGGAACGGGCAGGAGAACTCTGGTTCGCCGTCGAGGGGTTGCGGGCCGCCGAGGAGGTCGCCCGGGTCATCGGCACCCGGAAGGACCCCCTGATCTGGACCACCAGGGGCCTGATCCTCACGCTGCTCCGCTTCGGCCGCACCGCCGAGGCGGCTCCGCTCACGCAGCGCCTCCTCAACGAGTCGATCAGCAGCGATGACATCGGCGACGTCGTGACGGCGTGGGTCGACGCGGAGAGTACGGCCGGAGCCGACCTCATCGTCAGGTCCATGCGGGGACACTCTCCCTGGAACGCGGACGAGCGCCCGAGCATCGCCCACACCCTGCTGCTCGAAGGATTCACCGACCAGGCACTCGAACTGGTCCGGATGAGCCTCGACGCCTCACCACGGTCGAGGTACAGCCTCCAACTCGAATTCATGGTCCTCGCCAGGGCCCTCGGCCCGGACTCGGCCGACGAGATGCTGCAGTGGCTGGAGAAGCTCGACGCGACGCCCGAGGACCACGCGTCCGCCCTGCGTCTGCTGATCGACGCCGGCGCGGCCCCTACGGCCACCATGCCGTTCGCACACCGCCTGATCCACCAGCCCGGCAGCAGCAACCCGGCGTTCGTGACGGCCGCCCACATCCTGCTGCAGCGCGGCGGAGCGTCGGCCTGCGAGGAGATCCTCGACGCCCTGGACCACCGCCCCTACGGAGGCACGGCCCTGTGCGCCGGCCTCCTGCCCGTCCTGGTCGAACACGGCCAGGACGCGGCCGTCATGGACCTGGGCCGCCGACTGCTCGACGACCCCGGACTGACCAGGCCGGAGCTCCGGGCCGTGGTCCGGTCCTGGGTGGCCGTGGCCGGCAGCGGGGCCGTGCGCACGATCCTCGACCGGGCTTCGGCAGCCCTCGCCACGATCGACCAGGTCGCCGAACTCGCCTCGCTCCTGGCCGCCGAGGGCCTGCGCGAGGAAGCCGTCCCGCTGTGGTGCCGCATCTGCGGCACAGCGGGTGCCGCCGTCTCGACCCGGTGGCAGGCGCTCCAGAGCCTGATCGCCTCGGAAGCGCACGGCGAAGCCGACCGAACGCTGCGCGAGGCCCTGGCCGCACGCCCCGACCCGGCGGAAGCCGCCGTCCTGCGGCAGCTCCAGGCCTGGCTGGCCGCCTCGGCCTGACCGGCGGCACCTGTGGGACGGTCCGGCATCGAGGCCCGGACGGAGGATCGAGGGCCCGGACGGATCGAGGGCCCGGGTCGCCTCCGCCGGCGGGGGCGTCGGCGAAGCTGCGCGGGGTGCGCGAGTCGGGGACGGCGACGGCGACAGCGACAGCGACAGCGACAGCGACGAGGGTGCCCTTGGTCTCGACACGGCCGATCTTGGCGCTCGGGTGCGTGGCGGCGAGTCTGACCGCCTCGGCCGAGGGCGGCTGGTGACTGATGGCCAACTTGTTTATATGCCGTCTACTGGGTTTTTTGTGTTCAAGCTTCCGAGCGCGAAGGCGCCAAACGGCGAAATCCTGTCCTCTCCGCCTACTCGGTCGGCCAATCCCACCCGTCGAGGGCGCTGACGCTCTTCCGAGCTCGACCCAGGAACACGAGTCAGTCGAACCTCCGTCCGATTCACGTCCTGCCCCGATCTGTCCGTGTCCCGGCCCAACACGAACAGCGGACCAACCGACTCCGCCCGTCGACATCACGTGGCAGAGGCTCAGGTCCGCCATGAGCCGTCAGCCGTCGTCGCTCGGGGAGCGGTCGCTGAAGCCGCGTTCTGCGGAGATGGCCAGAGGGTGCTGACGAAGCGAGCGGGTCATGAGCGCCGGAGGGGGTGGAGCGGATCCGGGCGAAACGTCCGGACTCCCAACGCAGTCGTCGTGGCCGGGGCGAGTCTCTTCGGTCGGCAGTGACCTCAACGGGTTGAGGATCAGATCGGCCGACGCGGTGACCTCGGGGAAGGGCGCCAAACGGTGACGGTCACCAGAGGGATCTTCCAGATTCCGGGGTGGCGCTGGTAGCCCTCTATGCAGTCGAGGTGGCGAATCCACTCCCGTCGAGGTCAATCCGACACTGTCGGGGGGAGGCTCCCTTCGGGTGAGAAACCGGGGGAGCTCAAGGTCGTCACAACCGTTTGCGGACCACTCCCCCACCGTCTGCCGAGAGCCGGCCCAACAGGGCGCCGGAGTGCTTCAGCCGAAGGGCACCAGCCCGGCCTCACTCCCCCGACGCCCGGCCTCGATACCCGAGGCTCGATACCCGAGGCCCGATGCCCTCCCGAAATTTTCCGCAGAAAATTGGTGAGCCTCAGCCGCCTCCGCCACGGCACGGCGCCTGCTCCTCAAAGGCATCGCTCTGCCTGCCCTGGTGCCGGCTATGGGCCACCCGGCAGCACCACCCAACCGGTGGCCCTACGCCCGGATCACTCACGACATTCGACCGCTGGTCCCTCCGGAAGAAACCCGGCGTTGTCCTCATCGTCCTCATCGGGCCAGCGCCCCTCCACGTGGAGCTGGATGAGCGCCGCGTGGGAGAGGGGGCTGGCCGGGTCGGTGACATCCCCGTTGATGGTGTAGTCGAGGAGTACGACATCGCCCTTGGTCCTGATCTGCTCGACCAGGTCGGCCACTCGGTGCTCAAGGATCCAGCGGTAGGCCGGCAGGTAGATCCGGCGCCGAGCCGATTCGTAGGACAGCAGCCGGTCGCCGTTCAGACCGGTTCGGTGGCCCTGGACGGGACCGAATCGACGAACCGTCCGCTTCAGTCCTTTCATCGTGGTGACCCCGAGCTTGGCGGGGTCGACGTCTGCGTCCTGGAAAACCTTGAGTGCCTGCCAGATGCCTTCCACGGACTGACTCGTCACACCGTCGCTGAAGGGAACCGGGATGCCGCCATGGGGATAGAACGGGCTCAGCCGCACCCACGGATCCGGCGCCTTGGAGGTCACGTCGATGATCTCCGCGCCTGGGAACGCTGCGGTCAATGACTCCATCGCACGGCGACGACTGGCAATACGGATCGACATCTGCGGGCCCCCTGGTTCGATGACATCAGCCACCGAGCATCCCCGATGGCACTGACATTCCGCTCTGCTCACCGAACCGGGCGGCGCTCCTGCCGCTCCACGTGTCTGCTCGATCAGGCCCGCGCTCAAGAATTTTCCGCAGAAAATTTCGCGCCCACCGATCGCCACCTGAGTGGGCAGAGCCGCAGCTCATCACAGCCCAGGATTGCCGCCGGACTGCGCCGTGTCTCGGCCGACGGTCGGCCGACGGTCAGCCAAGGGTCGGCCGCTGAAGTCCGCCGAATTTTCCGCGGAAAATTGCTCGGCAGCCTGATGGGACTGGATGACCACCTGGCGCCAGAGAGCGGATGACAGGTGGACCTACCGCACAACGACGACCCAGAGGGTGCGCCGGCACATGCTGCGCGCCGCTCGCCGAACCACCGGTGAGACCGTCCTCACGGTGCTCAACGAACCGATCCGCCCGCAACGAATCCGCCCCTGCCGCCACAGTCCGCGCAGGCTCTGATGATCCCGGCCCTCCCCGACCACGGCGGCCGTCGCCCACCGCCGCCTTCGCTCGGCACCCCCCTGCTCCAGCCCCTGGCCCGGCGCCGGGGCCGGGGCCGGGGCCGGGGCCGGCGGTCCGCGTTGCCGCCGCACCGGCTCTGCCGAAACGAACAGGGCGCCCTACTCGGCGAACGTGGTCGCCGTCCTCGCCGAGGCGGGCGACGACCCGGGGGATCAACGCCCTCTCCGATGATCACCCCGGGTTCGGAGCGACCAACGAGTGCGCAGGGTTCCCGGTCGAGGGCGCCAAGGACGTCGAGGGCGCGGACGCGCTCACAATGGTGGCCCATGGCGGGGTCGCCCGAGGTGATCACCAGGGCGTGATCTGCACCGGGCGCGGCACCCCTCCGAAACCGCCGTTCGGCTCACCGCCGCCCCGCTGCTTGAGGACTCCCCTGAAGCCGCCTCAGCACCTTGATCAGCGCCACCTCCCAGTGACTACTCAACGCCTCCGACCCCGCCCCCGAGCCGTCACCCCGCCCACCGTCTCCTCCCCCACACCAAGGCCACCGGCGCCACGGTCGCCGCCGCCCGTTCTCACCGGTGATCCGGATCCCGCCCCGCAGCTCCTGTAGCTCCGGCTGGCTCGACGGACAAGAGACCGCAACGGGAGAGAGTGAGGCTCCTCAGTGCCGAAGCCACTCCCCCGCCACCTCCGATCGTGCGGTACTCGCCGGCGAATCGGACTGCCCCCGGATGCACGCCCCCGCGGCCTACCCCGGCACCACCGGTCACTCGCCCAAAGCACTCCCCCGTCCTGGCCTCACTGATCCACCCCATCCCGTCCCGTGAGTACCAGTCCTCCGCCCCTCGCCCCAAGCGCGCCCTCCCTCCGCCCATGCTGGAACCCCAGCCGCTGCACCCGACGACCCGCACACGCCGACGGCGGCACGCATCGGCACATGGCTCCCGGTCCGCCATCAGCACCTGGCCAACGACGGCCAGCCCCCGGAGGCGGCACATCGGATGCCCCCGATGTCAATGCCGGCGGAGCTGCAGAGGCGCCGGGGGAGTGGATACAGGACGCCGGGTCGAGTGCGGGTTCTCAGTTCCCGGCTACCGACCGGACTTATCTCCGAGTGCCTGGCCGATCAGAAGCCAGCCGTCTCCACCACGCTCGACGTGCCGGACGAACTGCTCCTCGATCCAACCGACGGCCTCGGTGCCCGGGCCACCCACTGGAACGTCGAGCGGACCCCGACGCAGCGCACAGACCTCTGTGACCCGATCCGGATCCGCCGAGACGTACTGCGCTCGGCGCGGAAATTTTCTGCGGAAAATCCGGAGCCCATCCACGACCGACTCCACGAAACAAGTTGCGGCCCGACGGAACCCGCGGTGGAGAAGAGCGGACAGCATCCGGGGCGACAGAAACGCCTCCGGCATCACACCGAGGCGACCTGCCAACTCAGCAAGCCTCGGTTAGCCCGGCTTCGATTTTCCGCAGAAAATCCGAGCTCTGCCGAGGCCGGCCTCACGAACCGTTGCCGGCAGACCGAGCCGCAACCAGAGGACACCGGCCAGACCCTAGCCCACCAACAGCTCACCCCGGCGTCACTCCGACCCGCCCCAGAAACTCCCAACCGTCCCCACCGGATTTTCCGCAGAAAATCCGAGCCCCACCGACATGGCCAGGCACATCCGGCCCGGCAGGATCAAACGACCGGAGCTCGCCATCTCCACCACGCACAACGTGCCGAACAGGCCAAGGGCTGTCCCGTCATTGATCTTGAGAGGGCGGGGGAAGGGGCTGGGCCAACCATCGACCCACGCCGAGATCAATGTCCTGTAGCGGGCGGCCCACATGACCTCGCCCCACGGAAACCCGATGGTGCGACACAGCTCTGACCTCAAGAATCGGCAGATGCATGAAGTGAGGCTGTCCGATGGAATCGTCACTCTGTCCCCACTGCGCCTGGACGATGTCGAGGCGCACCTTGCGGGCGAGGATGAGCTACTCGTGCGCTGGCTCAACGGCGGCCCCGGCACCCGGGAGGGTGTTGAAGCGTACTTCCAACACTGCCGGGAACAGTGGGAGGCCGCCGGTCCACTCCGTGCGTTCGGCATCCGGGTCGACACCCCCGAGGTACTCGCGGGGACGATCGACTTGCGGTTCACCGGGGAAGGTCTACGTCCCGGTCAGGTGAATATCGCGTACGGCCTCTACCCGTCTTGGAGGGGACGCGGCCTGGCAACCCGCGCGGTCCTCCTGGCCTCCTGGTACGCAGCCAGCGAGAGCGGGACGGAAGCGGTGATCCAGGTGGAACCGGAGAACCCCGCATCTGCCGCAGTGGCTCAGCGGGCAGGATTCATCCCTGGCCGGCAGACGCACAGCAGGGACGGCACACGGTTCGACTGGTACACCCGGGACCTGCGCGCCGCCGTCGAGTGACGGCCAGCGGTCATGAGGAAGCCCTCACTCCTCGATCCAACCGGCGGCCTCGATGCCCGGGCCAACCACTGGAACGTCGAGCGGACCCCGACGCAGCGCACAGACCTCTCAAACCCGACCCGGATCCGCCGAGACGTACTGCGATCCGGCCGGAAATTTTCTGCAGAAAATCCGGAGCCCATCCACGACCGACTCCACGAACGAGTTGCTGCCCGACGGAACCCGCGGCGAAGGAGACCGGACAGCATCCAGGGCGACAGAAACGCCTCCGGCATCACACCGAGGCGACCTGCCAACTCAGCAAGCCTCGGCTAGCCCGGCTCCGATTTTCCGCAGAAAATCCCAGTCCTGCCGAACGCCATCGCCCAACGTCGGCAGTTGGCGTCGCGCCAACTCGCCATGGAAGAGCCACACCACTGGCCTCTCCACAGCGCTCCGAGCCCCGAAATTTTCTGCGGAAAATCCGAGTCCAGCCGAGAGCGACCCTACAAAGCTTCACCGACGGACGGGGCCAGTTGTGGGGGAGACCGCCCAGAGTCCGCGTTCTTTGAATCGTGGTTCGGGATCACTTTCCGTGTCAGGGCCACGGAGGGGCACCGGAGCCGCGATCATGAACGGTCGTGGCTGACGAACTCCTCCAAGACCTCCGGGTCCACCAGACCGCCGACGTCGCGGTCAACGCCCGGACCATCCACGCCGACCGCGTGACCGTCCACGCCGCCACGACCGGCGACCTCATGCCGCAAGGAGAACGCGCTTGCGCAGGAGGTCGAAGCCGGCTCGGCCGAACATCTGGCGCTTGATCATTTTGATCTTGTTGTTGTGGCCCTCGACCGCGCCGGAGCTGTAGCTCAGGGTCAGACCGGCGACGACCGCATCGAGGTCCTGGAGGAGACCGGTGGCGAAGCTTCGAACGGCCGGACCTGGTCCTGCTGGACGCGCGTGATCCAGTTCTTGAGCTCTCGTCCGCGGCGGTCGTTCATCGGCTCGGCGAAGGTCCTGAGGTGCTCGGCAGCGGTGGCCAGCACCGGGACCCGGGCGAGGACCTCCTTGAGCTGCCGGGCGTCTTCGTCGCGCAGGCGGTCGGAGTGGCGGGTGATCCAGCTGGTCACGTCCCGGACGGAGGGCTTGCGACGGGGCGGGTCCTGGCGGGGGAATGTCTCCCGCAACCGACGCACGTAGACAGCCACGATCTGCTCCTGACCGGGGAATCCGCGCTGCCGGATCTCCTCGAAGAGGCGCCGCGCGATGCTGTGGCCCTCGGCGAACCTCTGGTGGATGTATGGCTTGTAGGGGTCGAGGATGCTGGTGCGTCCGGTCCAGCGGCCGACCAGCAGCTCGTCCGGGTCCTGCGTGCCGACCGGTCGGCGGACTGTGTCGCGGGCCAGGCCCGGTCGTCGGCCGATGGCGCGCAGGCCGAACCCGTCGTCCATGAGCGCGTGGACGGCGGCGTGCTGTTCGCGGACCCGGTCGGACAGCCGGCCGGTCCGGCGGCGCTCGGAGCTGACGGACGGCAACGCGGCAGCCGGAGCCGGACCTGCTGGAGGGGCCGGTTCGGGTAGCAAGGCACGGTGCTGGAGCACGGTCTTCTCCACCGCGTCGGCGAGGTTCTGCCACAGGTGGAACCGGTCGGCGACGTGGATCGCGTCCGGAAGGTCAGTCCCGGCGCCTGCTCGACGAGCGTGGCCCGGGGGCAGGCTCGTTCACGGCAGCGGAACCGGCGGACCCGTAACTCGACCGCCACCCGACGCCGGCCCGCCGCGCTGTCGTCCAACCGTCGAACGTAGCTGCTGTGCACCCGGGTCGAGACGGTCCCACACGACGGACAGCCCGCCTCGTCCCCGGCCGTGGCGGCGTGGACGGTCACACGGTCAGCGTGGATGGTCCAGGTGTTGACCGCGACGTCGGCGGTCTGGTGGACCCAGAGGTTTTGGAGGAGATCGTCAGCCACGACCGTTCATGATCGCGGCTCCGGTGCCCCTCCGTGGCCCTGGCACGGAAGAAGTGATCCAGAACCAAGGTTCAGCGACCGCCGACACCCGAAATTTTCTGCGGAAAATCCGAGCCCAGCCGGGACCGACCCTACGAAGCGTCACCGACGGACGGGGCCAGTTGTGGGGGAGACCGCCCAGAATCCAGCCCACCAACATCCCGTCCGGATCACAACAGCCCGTCCCACCACCCCAGCAACCCCCAGCCAATTTTCCGCAGAAAATCCCGCACCCACCCGGCAGGGGCAGACACAATCAGCCTGGCCAGCGAGACCGGCGGGGAAAGCAAGACCGGGCCCGACGTGTCGGCAACGAGTGAAACGAGGGCCACGGTAAGGCCTTCACCCATGCCGCTGCCGCTGTCCAACGGTCGAAAGCCTTCGAGCGGCAAGCGGCCGGCGCCCTGCAGGACCCCGTTCTCCACCCCACTGCCCGACCGCCACAGCGACGAACAACCCCACCGCCGCAGACAGGGACCACCATCGCGCGTCGCCAGGAGGGCCGGTGCTCCAGGCGTTGGCGGGCCGTTCCCCGAGGCCAACGTACGGGCGCCGTTCCATTGCGATCGTGATGCTTCTGCCGCCGGGACCTCCGGGCAGCTCCGCACGGCCTGACTGCACACCCGAGCTGGGAACCGAGTGATCCCCTACCGCCATGGGGCACCGCCCGATGGCCAGCTCGGGGTCTCGCGGGGATCAGAATTTTCTGCGGAAAATCGTCAGACCGGATTCCCGGATTCCCGGATCCTCGCACCACTTCCGACAGCCGGCGGGGGTGGGGGAGAGCCGTGGTGACCGTCCCCGGATGAACACGGCAAGGAAATCCCATCGGTCTGCCAGAGATCGACCGGTACCGTACGGAGACGATCTCCGGGGGTGAGCTGATGCGGCCCATGCTGCTGATAGACGTCGACGGGCCACTGAATCCAAACGCGGCGAAACCGTACCGGCGGCCCGAGGGCTACGAGACACACTGGCTGATGACGCCCCAGTGGGAGGCGGCCGAGCGTCGTAGGCTCCGGGCCTGGGGTCTTCCCAACAAGGCGCCGAAGCCACTGCGGGTCTGGCTGAACCCGGCTCACGGACCGGCGCTCACTGCCCTGCCGTTCGACCTGGTGTGGGCGACGACCTGGGAGGAGGAGGCCAATGACTTCCTTGCGCCCCTTTTGGGACTGCCCACGCTGCCGGTCATCACCTGGCCGGATCCGCGTCCCCAGCCCGATGACGGCGTGTTCTGGAAGACATCGAAGATCGTGTCCTGGGCTCAAGGCCGCCCGTTCGCCTGGGTCGACGACAACATCACGGACGCGGACCGCACCTGGGTCCAGGCCCACCACCCCGCTCCGGCGCTCCTCCGCCACATCGACCCGACGATCGGACTGACGGCGGACGACTTCGCGGCTCTGGCGGACTGGGCACGACTGCTGGTCTGACGGGCGGCTCCCCACCTCGGACCAAGCCAGGGGGTCCGAAGCAGCACCGCTGCACAGCGCGCCTCTCACTGCCGGGTGCGGGCCGGTTCTCCCGACCGCCCCAGCCGCCGTGCTCACCGACATGTCGGCCCGGAGTCTTTGCGATCCATCGGTTCGTCGTCCGGCCAGACGAAGCTCAGCTCTCCGTTCATTCCGGCCACCAGCCACTGGCTGAGGCTGATGTCCTGTGGACGACAGACGCCCTCGGCACAGGCCCACATCGCGCCGTCCGGGTCGCGGAAGTCGATCATCGACCACCTCGTGCAGCCCCAGTCGTAGAGCGGCACCACTCCGGCGGGCACTCCGCCGGTGGGGTCCGGCCCGTGCTCGTAGGACTCGGCGAGGTGCTCGTGCCACTGCCCCACATCGACCGGCAGGACGCCGTCCGGGGGGCCGAATCCGCCGTTGGACACCTCGGTGTACAGCCGGCGCAGAAGCGTGGGGAAGACGAATTCGATGACACGTTCCGCCCGGACGACGGCACCGTACGGAGCGGGTGGGGGCGCCTGTCGGTCCCGGGCGATCCTCCGGCAGGCTTCGACGATCTCGTCATCGGTCACCGGGGGATCGTAGGGGCGGGGTCGGACACTTCGAGGCAGTCGAGGCCGTGGGGCGATATCCGTCCGGACGAGTTCGGGAGCGGTGAACGCCTGTGCGTCGGGATCCTCACTCCGTCAGAAGTGCGTCAGGGTGCTCATCGGAGACGGCGTCAGAGCGGGCCAGGGGCAGCACCTTCGCGCCGCTCCGGCGGCATGCCGGCAGGGCATCGAAGGTCTGGGAGGAGGAGGGTGACGTCTACCCGAGCACCGCGCGTCAACTCGATCGAAGCACGGGTGTTCGAGTCGAGTGGGGCGCGCATGACCCCCGCCTCCTGGGCCGCGACCGAGCACGAGGATGCTCTCACTGATGCGGCGGTTCGTCGCGCGCGTCGCCGAGCCGGTGGACGCCCTCGGGCGCGACCAGGACCCCCGGCTAGGCTGAAGCCGCACGTCAATGGCCGTGGATGACGGCCGGGGAGGGTCTGGGCAAGTGGAGAAGATGGGCGAGCTGGACGAACTGCGGGCACGGGTGGCGGCGCTTGAGGCGGAGGTGAGTCGTCTGCGCGAGGAGTCCGCAGCCGAGCGCTCCGCGGCGAAGCCCGCGACGGCGGCGCGGGGTCGGGTTGCAAGGTCGGAGGCGGTGACGACGGTGAAGCGCGGGGCGGCGGCGAAGGCCGCGGTCGCGCCGACCGGGAGTGCACTGACAACGGCGCCCACGACGCCGACTGCAGCGACTGGAGCGACTGGAGCGACTGAAGCGACGAAGTCCACGAGGACTGCCCGGACCGGTACCGATGTCCGCGCCTCCGGGAACGACCGGGCTCGGACCCCGGAGGCGGTCCGTGTGGACCCTGCCGAGCCGCGTCAGTCGATGACCGACCTCGCCGATGTCCTCGGGGTCATGGTCTCCGAACAGGCCGCCCGGGCCGCCCGGGCCAACCGAGGCACCCGGCCCGACCGGGCCGGTCGGCCCGACCGGGCCGGTCGGCCCGACCGGCCCCAGCAGAGCGACCCGACCGAGAAGACCCAGGTGCTGCGGACGCAGCCCAGGGCGCTCGAGGCCCGCAGCAGCGCACCCGCCCGACACGGCCAGTTCCTGGAGAGCCTCTTGGCGGGGCAGGCCCCCCTCTCGGAGGAGCCGCACAGAGAGAGGCGGTAGGAAACGGCGGACAGCCGCGAACCCTCGTCGCCCGGTGCCCCTTCGTGCCCTGCCCCCTGCCCCACGACCCGCGGGGCAGGGCCTCGGGGGGGGGGCGGCAGGCCCACGCCCGTCGGTCGGGGTTCCACCACCCCCCCCCCCCCCCCGCCGCGCCGGGCCCCCCCCCCCGCGCGCGGGGGGGGGGTTAATACAAAACCGTGCCC
>NZ_JBHWBZ010000057.1:42727-63593 GCF_042735475.1 Kitasatospora sp. NPDC059577
GGCCGCGTCTTTTGTTTATAAGACACCGCCCCGCCCCCACGACCCGGGGGGCTGGGCCTCGGCCTGCGGCCGAAGGCCTCAGGCCTTCGGAAGCGTTATCCCCAGCTCCAGCATCGCCGGCGAGGCCGGGCCGCCCTCGGAGCGCTCGGTCTTGTAGCCCTTGACCCCGGGGGCGACGGTGCGCGGGTCGACGGCCTCCGAGGGGGCGCCGGTGGAGTACAGGCCGTTCGGGTCCTGGTCCCGGTCGTGGGGGAGCAGCCAGAAGACGCGCCGACGGAAGGTGCCGGAGGCACGGGAGGACTTGGCGTCGGGGCCGAGGATCGCGTAGCCGACCATCCGGCCGTCGCGGTGGTAGGCGGGGCGGCCGCGGCGGGTGGTGAGGCGGTCCAGTGACTGGCGGACGTAGTCCAGCTCGGCGGTGTCCTCCAGCCAGACGAGGTCGGTTTCGTGGGCGAGCTCGGCCGGGTCGATCAGCGCGCTCACGCGTTCTGCTCCTCTGTGTCGTCGGTGATCAGGCCGATGCCCGGGTAGTACTTGCGGCTGTTGGACAGGACCATCTCCTTGGGAGAGGTCATACCCAGTGTCTCGCGAACTCGTGCGGCGAAGGCACGTCCGGATACGGGATTGGCTCCTTCGAAGCCGCACCAGCGGGTGTAGGCGCCGAAGAGCTGGGATTGTTCGGCCCGCATGCCCTCGCCTGTGACGCATGCCTCCTTGAGGAAGCGGCCGACGTGGTCCTCGGTCTCCGCGTAGGCGGTGGTGGCGACCTGGACGCGCTGGGGGCCGGCGAGGTCCTTCTCCCCGGCGAAGTAGCGGCGGGCGCCGTCGATGAGCCAGGCGAGGATACCGGGGCCCTCCTCGGCGACGAGGACGTGGGCCAGGTTGTCGATCTTGCGTTCCTCGGGGACGACCCGTTCGAACGGGATCAGGCGCATGCGGCGCCAGAAGGCGAAGCCGCCGGTGCCGACCTCGGGGCGGTGGTTGCCGAGCAGCCAGAGCTTGTGGGTGGGCTCGAAGGAGAAGAAGTCCTGGCGCATCCGGCGGGCCTTGATCTTGTCGCCGCCGGTGAGCAGCTTGACCCGGGCCTCGTCGAACCGGTCGCCGGGCTTGAGCTCGGAGCACACGATGATGCGGCGGCCGTGGAGTTCGGCGAGGTCGGTGGGGTGGCCGTCGAAGGTCTTGGCCATGAGGAAGCCGGGCGGGGCCGCGTCGGCGTAGTCCCCGAGCAACTGGATCATGACGTCGAGGAGGACGGACTTGCCGTTCTTGCCCTGGCCGTAGAGGAAGGGCATGACCTGGGCGCCGACGTCACCGCTGATGGAGTAGCCGAGCAGCAGGTGGAGGAAGTCGCGGGTCTGGCGGCCTTCCTTGTCGTCGCCGAAGGTGTCGGTGAGGAAGCGGTTCCAGCGCGGGGTGGGCATCCGGGCGGGGGCGAGGGTGGTCGAGCGGGAGTGGTGGTGGACCTTCGGGTCGGGCGGGACGATGGCGCCGGTGCGCAGGTCCACGACTCCGCCGGGGGTGCAGAGGGCGTAGGCGTCGGCGTCGAGGAGGGCGGCGTTGAGGACCATGCCGGGGGCGGACTTGGCCTGGGCGAGCATGGCGTTCATGCCGGAGGTGGACAGGGCGCGGCGGCGGTGCCGGCGCAGGTCGGTGTTCGTGTAGACACCGCGCGGGTCGTGGGTGGCCACGCTCTCGGCCATCTCGCCCGCTGCCCACAGCACGGTGTCGTCCTCGTCGAGCTGCCAGCGGTGGGTGGACCAGCGGTACCAGCCGATGCCGGGGACGTGGCGGTAGTCGCGCCCGTAGAGGTGGACGAAGAGCTTGGCGTTGCCCCGGTCGGAGAGGGAGTCGGGCAGCAGGCCGTGGGAACTGGCCTGCGGACCGGCCGAGGCCTTGGCGGCTTTGGGCGCTGGTGCGCTCTGCGTGGACGCGGTGGGGAAGGGCTGCGCGGGTTGCGCGGGGTGGGCAGGGGCCTGCGAGACCTCGGCGGGTTCGTCCAGGAGGCTGTCCTGGACGGCGGCGCCGTGCCAGGGGGCCTGCGCGGGACCGGGAACCGGCGGGTACTCCAGGATCTGCTGGGCTGCGGCCACGGGGTCGAAGACCGTCCTCTTGCGGGTGCTGTCGGTCATCCGCGGGCCTTCCCGATGTGCAGGGGCTGCCGGGCGCCGGCGGCGAGGCCGGAACGGATGACGGCGGAGCTGTGCCGGTCCTGGGCAGGACGGGCAGTGCGAGCGGCATCGAGGAGCAGCTGCTCGGCGGCGGTGTGGGTCAGGTGCCCGGCGGAGACCAGGCCCCCGACGGTGTAGGCGGCACGGTTGAGCTTGCCGGTGAAGCCGGCGCCCTCCGGCGTCGTTGCGCAGTCGGTCACGTCCTGGAGGACGGTCTCCAGGACCCGTTCGGCTCCACGTTTGCCGCCACCCGCGGCCACGACGGCCTGCCGGGCGCGGTCCGGCACGGGAGCCGGGACGGTCGGCTGGGACTCCGGCTTGTCCTTGAGGTGTCCGGTGCGGACCAGTTCCTCGCCGAGCCACCGGGGGAGCGGGGCGGGTGCCCAGGCACCGGGGAGCGCGGTGTAGGTGCCCGCGCTCGTGGTGGTGCCGGGGGCCACGATGTAACCACCGTGGGCACGGACGTCGACCTGCCAGGCCAGCGCCCGTCCGGTGGAGGAGCCGCTGGAGCAGGTGAAGCGGCGGTGGTCGTCGTCCCGGTACCAGATGTGCAGGCCGCCGGAGGGGGTACGGACGCGCAGTGTGGAGGTGTCCTCTGCAGGATCGGGGGAGCTACGGAGCGCTGCGAGCAGGGCGAGCGTATGGTAGCCGTCCTCCAGGCCTTCGAGGTCGACGTGTTCGTGGATCGGGATGCCGGGCAGGATCCGGTCCCTGGCGGGGACGGTGCCGGCGTGACTGTCGACGTCGATGACGACCAGGCCTGCTGGCCCGCAGGCGACGCCGGTGCCGAAGTCGGGGTTGGTCCGCCACCACGCGGTGATGACGTCCTGGTCGAGGGTGGCGGCGTGGAAGCCGTGGCACCAGCGACCGAAGCCGGGACAGGCGCACTCACCGGGGGAGTGCGGGGAGTCCTGACAGGCCTGGCAGTTCGCGGGCGGTGTCTTGCGCCCGGGAGCCAGGGGATGGACCGGCCAACCCTGGTGGGCACACCAGCGAGCGACAGCCAGCGCGTCCGGCTGGCGGCCCGTTCGGTCGCTCCCCACGGCCTGCGGCGCCGTCACGCTGGTCCCTCCCCCTTGGTTCAGTAGCTGCTTCAGCTGCTTCAGTCGCTCGGTAGCTGATCCGGCTTGAGTCGCTCGTTCAGTAGCTGAGGGCAAAAAGCCAGGTCAGGGCACTGGTGAGCGCCGGATCAGCGACTGAAGCGACTGAAGTCCAGAAGATAGCTCACACAGACTATCCGAGCGAGCACGTACGCACCCGGAGTGGCGTCCCTCACCGGGAAACTGAGCGACCCAACCCTGGGGGAGCGACCGAGTCACTTCGGTCGCTGTTTTCGGTCCGCTGACGTTTCCGCAGGTCAAAACCGTTTTTCCCACCAAACAGCGACTGAAGCGACTGTAGCCCGGGTCTATAACGCGCACACGCACACGGGAATGTCTTCATATACCCAACCTTGAGTCGCTTCGGTCGCTACGGGGGTGGGCATACAGCCTCTGACCTGGGATTTTGTCCAGCGACTGAAGCCCAGCGACCGTAGCGACCGAGTCTCTCTCGCCCGGTCGCTCGGCGTGTCGCGCGTGTCAGGACAGCCTGAAGGTCCGGATTTCGGTCGCTTGAGTCGCTTCAGTAGCTCGGGTAGCTCGGTAGCTGCCGGACCGGTGCGGGGTGGTGCCCCCCGGCAGGAGGGACGTCCGCCCCTACCGGTGCACGAGCAGGACCGAGGAGTTCCTTCCTTGAGTCGCTTCGGTCGCTTCAGTAGCTCCCCGGGCTCGTGCGTTGCCCCGGGCGAGTGCCAGGGAGAACCGGGTGAGGGCCGGGCCACCGTGCTGAGACGAACCATCCGCTGGCCGCCGGGAGTGTCCCCCCGTAGGAGATCTGACGCCGACAGCGACCGAAGCGACTCTCCTCCAGGATTGCTTCGCCACTGCCCACGCCGGAGAGCGTCCGTCCCTGTCGGCAGGCTCCACCGCAGGTGACAGGCCTGAATACCGGGGACGAGACCCTTCCGCCGCTGAGCAGAACCCAGCGACCGAACGCGAGGGACCGGTCCCCTCCGCTTCGGTCGCTGCCCTTCGGTAGCTGACCCCCGGTCGCTGCCTGGCGGCAGCGACCGAACCCTTCCCGGGACAGGCGTGACTTTTCGCGGCCCCGGTCGTTGTGTTCGCGGATCCTGCGGGCACGGATCGCCTCCCCCGACCGACCGGGGCGACGGCAGTGCTTTCCTTGGTGGTAAGGACCTTGCGGATGGGCGTCGCGCTGGATGTGGTGCTGACGACGGGTGATCGGCCCCGGGAGCTGTCCCGGCTCCCGGGCTCGATGGCCGGTGGCCGCACAGGAGGGCGACGCGGTGACGGCCGTGATCCCCGGGCAGGGAGGGGAGCTGCCGCCGTGGGGAGGCGGTGGAGCTCCCGGCAGGTACCCGTACATCACCGACAGCGACCCGTGAGTCGGAGCCTGCTGGAGCTCCGGAGCACCGGTCGATGTCAGTGGTGCATGCGATGCTGCGTTGGTGATGACCTGGGACGGGTTCTGGACAGGGCGTGCTCGACGAAGCGTCGCCCTTCGTCCTGTTCACGGCCACGACCTTCGAGGCCGGGTGGGGGCTCCGGGTGCCCCGGCGGGCGTATCAGTGGGCGACAGGCTAGGAGTGGGACGATCTCACCCGCCATGACCCCGAGTCGTACTCCGACCTGGCTGGGTGGCCGCAGCATCGATGAGCGTCACGGCCAGGTCACCCTCCGCTCCGACCTGCCCGACTTCCCCTGGCCCCCCACCGACACCGTGGACCAGATGGCCCGGCGCCTCGGCCGCATCACCGCCTGACCCGTCCGGTCAGGGGCGGTAATGCGCCTGCACTCGCGCCCGTGCCCGCACCCGGGCCGGCGTTCGCGCAGGTGGTCCGGCAGGGGCGCGGGGTCGGAGGCGGTGCTGGGCGTGGGGACAGTGGGGGCGGACGGAGTGGGGCGGTGACGTGGGATTTTCCGCGGAAAATCGAGTTCTCCGTCTCCGGCTGTGGAGGACGGTGGGGCCGGGTCGCCCCTGTGCAGGTCAACGACTCACTGACGCTGGACTTCATGTCCGTCGAGAACCCGGTCGGCCACCGCCTGGCCTATGGCGACGATCCCGCCGAACCCGACAACGGCCGGACCGACCACCCGCTGTGCCCCCGCGGCCTGGACTTCACCGATGACACCGGGAAACTGTCCGAGGTCATGCCGCCCGAGTGGCCGGCAGCCTGCCTGGTCGTCCTGCCGTCCGGTTGTCCGGCGGGGGCCTGCGCGCCGCCGTGTCATGCGACCAGGCGCAGCCAGGCCTCCGCGAGGGCGGCGTGACCGGCCGGCGTCGGGTGCACGCCGTCCGCCGCCCAGTACTCCGGCCCGGTTGCCGCGGCGAGTTCGGCGAACATGACGTCCGCGGCGAGCAGGTGCGCGCCGTACTCCTTCGCGAGGTCGCGGACGGCCTGGATCTTCGGGTCCAGGTCGGACCGCCACGCCTTCCGGACCTCGTCGTCGACGAGGGCGTGACCGGCCTCGACGGTGCCACTGACCGGGAGGAGGAACGGCTCGACGAGGATCAGCTCCGTACCCGCCTCGGCCAGTGGCGCGAGCAGTCGGCGGTAGCCCGCCGCGTAGTCCCGTGCGGGGATCACGTGGCCGTCCGGGGCGAGGGTGTGCCAGCCCATGTCGTTGACGCCGACGAGGATCGACACCACGTCCGGGCGCGCGTCGAGCACGTCGGCCTGCCACCGGGCTTCCAGGTCCATCACCTTGTGGCCGGCGATTCCGGTGTTCAGCCAGGTCACGGGCCGCTCCGGGTGCCGGAGGCCCCACTCGCCGGCGATGCGCAGCGGGTAGCCGAAGCCGAGGCCGTCCTCGCTCTCCAGCCGTCGGCAGTCGGTGATCGAGTCGCCGGTGAACATCACGGTGCTTCCCGGGCGGAGGGTGATCGGCATGTGTGCTCCTCGGGCTTCGGGGGCGGGGGATCCCGCCGGGAACACCGAGCCTGCGGCAGGCCTCTCACACGGGGCGCACACGGCGTTGACACGGGGACGGGCGGCCACGGACCTGATGTGAGGAGCCGGCCGGGCGCGTGCGAGGATCCGGGGATGAACGGGGAGGGGCGGCTTCGGGTCACGCTGCTCGACGACTTCAGGGTGTGTCGGGGCGGGACCACCCTGCCCGTACCGGGTGCCCGGTTACGGGCCCTGGTCGTACGGCTCGCCCTGGCCGGCGGACGCGAGGTCGAGCGGAGCGGCCTCGTCGACGCGATCTGGGCCGAGCCCGAAGACCTTCCGGCCGACCCGGCCCACGCCCTCCAGGCACTCGTCTCCCGGCTGCGCCGAACCCTCGGCCCGGCGAGCGTCGACGCACGTCCTACGGGCGGCTACCGGCTGGCCGTGGAACCGGCCGACGTGGACGTGCTGCGGTTCGAGCGGCTCGCCGCCGAGGGCCGTGACCGTCTCCGCGCCGGTGCCGGTGGAGGTGTCGGTGCCGGTGGAGGTGTCGGTGCAGATACAGGTGACCCGGCTGCGGCGGCTGCCCTGCTCGGCGAGGCGGTGGCGCTCTGGGGTGACCGTCCCGGCACCGAGCCCGTGGTCGTCGCCGCGGTGGTGCCCGCGGTCGCGGTCCGGCTGGCCCGGGCCTCGACGGAGGCCGTCGCCGATCTCGCCGACGCCGAACTCGCGCTGGGTCGCGCGGAAGCGGCTGCCGCCCGGCTGGCCGCACTGCTCGCCGAACACCCCGTCCACGAGCGCGCCGCTGCTCTGCTCATGGACGCGCTCGCCGCCCAAGGACGCCAGGGGGAGGCCCTCGCCCTGTACGAGCGGGTCCGCGGGCACCTGGCCGACGTCCTCGGCGCGGACCCGGGCACCGCCCTGAGTGAACGTCACCTACGCCCGCTGCGCGTTCCCGCTTTCGCTTCCGCCCCCGCGCCTCCAGTCACTGCCACTGCCACTGCCACCGCCATCGTCCCTGCTCCTGCCGAGGCTCCCGCCACGGCCGGGGCCACACGGGCCGGGCGCGGCAATCTGCCCGCGCCGCTCACCGGACTCATCGGCCGTGACGACGACCTCGCCAGGATCGGCACACTGCTCGACTCCGGTCGCCTGGTGACCGTGACGGGTCCCGGTGGTGCCGGCAAGACGCGCCTGGCGGTCGAGGCGGCACGCCTCCGGCGACACGCGTACCGCGACGGCGTCTGGCTGATCGACCTCGCCTCCGTCACCGAGCCCACCGAGGTCGGTGCCGCGCTGCTGGCCACGATCGGGCTGCGCGGCCCGGCGCTGTTCGAGGCCTCCGCGCGGCTGCGCGGCACCCCGGTCGGCACCCCGGTCGGTGGCCTGTCCGGTGGCCTGGCCGGAGGGCCCACCGGTGGCCCGGCCGCCGGCCCGGCTGGTGAACCGACAGGTGAGCCGACCGGCAAATGGACCACTTGAGGCGGTGGGGCGCCTGGCGCCACCTCAGCGCGGTCTGAGGCCGTCCATGAGCAGGTCGAGCAGGCGTCGGGCCTGGGCGGGTTCTCCGGACTTGGCGGCGACGGCGAGCATACCGAGGATGCTGGCGGAGACGTCGTCGGCGTGAGCATCGGCGCGGATGTCCCCAGCGCTGGCGCCGGCGTCGAGGATCGTGGTGATGGCCGACAGGAGCTCCTGTCGAGTGTGAGCGAGGGAGATTTCGCCGGAATCGATCATGGCGAGCAGGGTGCCGGTCATGCCGTGCTTGGCGGCCTGCCATTCCGCGAACAGGTCCATCCACAGGCGCAGCGCCTGCGCGGGCGGGTGGCTGGCGAGCAACTCGCTTGCCCCGGCCGTCAGTCGGACGACCTGGTCCTGATAGACGGCGTCGACGAGCGCTTCCCGGGTCGGGAAGTGGCGGAAGAGGGTGGCGACGCCAACGCCCGCCGCGCATCGATGGCTCGGTGTCGGAGGTGGCGAAGGCGCGGGTGGCCGCCGGGAGCACGGTCTCGCGGTTGCGCGCGGCGTTGGCGCGCAACCGCTAGTGGGCTGCGGGGGATGGTTCGCTGGCCATGTCCAAGCGGATCACGTTCCATTTGAGTCGGTCCTGGGGGTAGTCCATGCCGGAGATAAACGGAACGCGTTCCGATTAACCCTGGAGGAGACCTCATGGCCGAACCCGCTTCCGCGCCGGGCACCATGCGCACGGTGCCACCGTCCCGTCTGGGCCGAGCACGCCGAACGCACCGAGACCTTCCTCGGTCAGCTCGGCACCACCCGCAAGACCGAACAGACCCGGCTCCGGGCCGACTACGACCGAGCCCTCCGCGTCGTCGCCGAGATCGATGCCGCCGCCACAGCCATAAGCGAGGAGCCCGCATGAGGACTACCGCAGGCCAGCGGACCGAGAATGAGAACCGCATCCGGGCCGCCATGGACCGGCTCCTTCGCGGTGAACTCCCGCCCGGCGGCAAGTGCGACATCAAGACCCTCGCCCGGGAATCGGCCGTCGACCGCACCGCCTTCTACGGCGCCCGCTCCTACGCTCAGCTCCGCGAAGAGTTCGAGCGACGCCTGGAGGCCCTGCATCAGGCCGGGGAGATCCCCGATCCGCGCGAGGCTCAGATCGCCCGACTCAAAGCCGAGGTCTCCGCTCTCAAAAAGCGGCTGGCCACTGCTGAGAAGGCCAACGAAGAGCTCGGCGAGTTCCGCACTCAGGCCCTGGCCCGGCTCGCCGCCCAGCACGAAGAGATCCTGCACCTCCGCAGGTCGGCAGCGACGGTCAGCGGCGTGACACGCCTCCCAACAGCCCGAACCACAATGATCGGATCCTGCAGTTAGGCAGCCGTCCCGACCTTCGGCGCCGTCAGCAGCGGATGCGATGATCTGCCCATGGGTGTTCTCTACGGCTACTTCGCCGCCGCTGATGACGACGACGCTGTTCGAGCCGTCGTCCGAGACGACGGTGAGCCCAGCGGGACCGGCTATGACCAACTGGTGATCAAGGGCATCGATCCAGTGGTAGAGCTGACGCCCGCAGAGGCGCTCATGACAGGACGGTCTGCCGCCGATGTCCGGTCCGACCCCCGACACGGCGGCCTCATCGGGATACTGGGGGACTGCGAACTGGTGGTGGTGTCGCTGACGGATGCCTTCCGAGATGCGCTTGCGACCTGCGAAGCCACGTCTTTGCGCGACATCGCCTCCAGTTGGTCGAGCACCGAGGGCGTCTTCTACTACCCGGCTGATCCAGAGAATCTCGCCAGCTTCCTGGAACAACTGTCCGGGCTCGCCGGCCGAGCGGTCACGCGAGATGCCCGCCTCTACTGCTGGATCTGTCCCTGACCCCGTCGCTGCCCCGCCAGGCTCGCGGGACCGCGACCCCGATCACGCGAGAGAACGGACTCATGACCAGCCTCATCGAGATGAGCGAACGCGAGTACTTCTCCAACGTCGGCAAGCGGCCTGGGATGTTCGTCGGTCGCCCTCCTTCCACGCGCTGACCGCGTTCCTCATCGGATACGACCAGAGCTCGGCTCGACACGGATCGCCAGGACTGGAGGGTTGGCGCGAATGGCTAGTTGCCCGGCGCGGACGAGACTGCAACCACGCATGGCCGGGCCAGGTCCTGCACATTGCCCTGCCCGACGGCTGGGACAAACCTTGGGACCTGCCGCACGAGAACGAAGCCCTCGCGATCGAGGTGCTCTTCCAACTTCTCGACGAGTTCCTCGCGAACCGCGAGAGCAAAGCCGCAGGCTGACTGGCACAGCGCGCGCTCCACTCTGAGACCGGCTGCCCTCCCCCTACAACATTGATCGGAGACCCCCAATGGGCCTCACCTGGGTGACTTCGGCTGGCGGGCCGTTGATCCTGGTCGCCGAGTCAGCCTGCACGCAGTGGGGTGGGGCACCACGCAACTACCCCGATGACGAGGCGATTACGGACGAGCCTGCGAGGTCGAGGGCTACGTCGGGCTGATCGATGTTGGCGATTTGCAGGCCCTGGTCCTCGGGGACATGCCGGCGCGGACGACATTCCTCCCCGAGCTCAACGTTCTGGTCCGTGAGGTCGCTGGCGACGACGAAGCAGAGCTGCCGGACCTGGTCGCCGGACTCCTACCGAAGGTCGACTGGGAACCCGGGCCCGTTTGGAGCGTTGCGGAGCCGGTCATTCTGTTCGACTCGGTTTACGACTCCACCGAGATCAAGGACGAGGAGCACCTACACGTCGACCTCGCGACGGGCGAGTACGCCATCGAAGCCGGCTACATCGAGACGCCCGGCGAATACCTCATCCTCGTGCGACTCACACGAATCTGAGCCCTGCCTCGGGGATGCGCTGGACGAGGCCCGACGCCACCCGTGAGTGTGGTCTGCAGCACGCCCGCGCTGTTGCAATGCAACACGCTCCGATGCCAGGGTCGCAAAACACAGTCGCCGAACCCCGCCAGCTCAATGACGACACGCACTCATCCGCACACGGCCTCTGCGGACACAAGGCATTGTTGCGCAATGTCCCTGCTCCAGGCCGGTGTCGACACCACAGTGATCGCGCTCTGGCTCGGCCACGCCGGCGTCCGCTCCACCGACGCCTACGTCCACGCCGACATGACCATCAAAGAGAAGGCACTCTCCCTGACCGCACCAGTCACCGCCCGCCGCGGCCGCTACCAGCCCACCGACAAGGTCCTCGCGTTCCTCGACCGCCTGTGATCGTGAGCCGAGCTGGCAGTGACAGTCCGCTTCGATAGCCTGCGGCGGTGGCTGATGATTCGTTGAAGTTCCTGATCGATGCCGATCACGGGCAGTTCTATGTCCAAGATCTTGAGCCCTATGACGCGTGGATGGCTGAACACGCAACGGACCCGAACCTCCCGCCAGCCGGCTGGACCGAGGAAGCAGTCCACATTCACCGCGTCGGGGTGGAACCGCACTCGATCTCCGTCGGCACCGCGCGGGACGACATGGTCGAATCGCTGATTACTGTCCACGCGTTCGCGCCCATGGTCGAGCCGACGGCTGAGCACATCGTGGAGGTGGACCTGGCGGCCCCGACTGGCCAACTCGCCGTCTCCAGCCCAGGAGTCCACCCGGAGGACGGGCCAAGCATGACCGTCCCCGCAGGGCTGTTGCGAGCCAGGGTCTCTTACATCCCCTCTGACCCACCAGCCGTCGACACCAACGGCGGCCCCGGCGATCACTTTCTCTACCAGATCGACCTCTGGCCCACCGACCAGCCGCGCGCGCTCGCCGTCCTCAAGCAGGGACCGAACCCCTGGGCCGGATAGCCCCTCCCCGCCGTCGACTATGCCGAGCAGAACAGCCGTCAACGCTGCCCGCGATCATGCTCGCCCACATCCTTCTCGGCATAGTCGCGGTCTCGGCATAGGTCGATCTATGCCGATATCCGCATAGATCGACGAACTCGGCTACATGGAACTCGACCGCAGAGGCGCCGAGTTGCTGTTCCAGGTCCTGACAGAGCGGGAGGAGAAGAACAGCGTCGCCATCGCCTCCAGCGAGTCGTTCAGTGGTTGGACCAAGACCTTCACCGACCCCCGTCTCTGCGCGGCCATCGTCGATCGCCTCACCTTTGGCGGCAACATCATCGAGACCGGCACCGACTCCTACCGACTCGCCAGCACCCGCGCCCGCGCCGAACAGCAAGCCGTCGGCTGATCCACCGCCCGCACCGCTCGACGCTACCGGGTGTTGGCGCTTCCGTGTTCGACTGCCAACGCGGCCATGTCCCGCAGGCGCTTGTAGTACTCGATCGCGCCGCCCTCATCATCGATCGACGGCAGGACCTTCTCAACGGCCGCGAGGCAGGTGAGAAGGATTTTGCGGCGCTTCTCATCAAGGTGTCCTGACAGCGACGAGGAGACACAGCCAGCGATGTCCGCGTCCAGCAAGACCATGTCTTCGCCTTCGATCTCCCGACCGCGAATGTGTGGTGGGAATGGTGCGCGCATGTGCTCTTCCCACAACCGTGAGAGCAGGTCCCGTTCCGGTTCGCTCATGTTCGAGATCATGCCTCACAGACCAAGCTCCGCGGGAGAGAACTCCCGCGGAGCCGTCGGGATGACCGTTCGATCTGCTTCCTCGGCCACGACCAGGAGACCTGCCTGCCGACACGCCGGTGCTGCTAGATCTCGACAACATTTTCCCGGCCCCAGGTCATCGTCCGCTCTCGGAACCCACCGACAAGTGCTCTCCGATATCAGGTTCTGGCTCAACTTCTGTGGAGCTGCAAGGTGCGCGCTCGGAGCCACCTCGGGGTGCTCCCTGACCTGCTGGTTTCCACTGCCGAGGTTCTGGTGTGTCTGGCATCGGCGGCCGCGACCACAAAAGTTGTGCCAGAACCCGGTATCAGGTTCTTGCTCACTTTCCGGGCTCTGTCGCTGATTGAGGGGTCTGTGCTGGTCGATCATGGTGACAGGAGGATGCGGCGTCGCAGGAGGTCGAAGTTGGCCCGTCCGTACATCTGCCTCTTCAGCAGCTTGATCCTGGTCACGTTGCCCTCGACCGCTCCCGAGGTGAGCGTCGTGGTCAGGGCCGCTAGAACGGCTGCGCGGTCACGGCGGATCCCGCCCGCCAGGGTGCGGAACTCTGGTTGGCCGTCGAGGCGGACGTCGGCGAGCCAGACGTCGAGGGCCAGGTGCTCGCTGCGGCGTTCGCGCACCATGGTGGCCAGGCGCCGGGCGTACTCGGTGGTCGTGGCCAGTGCGGGGCTGCGTTCGCACAGCTCCTCAAGGCACTTGCGTTCGGTGTCGTCGAGCCGTTCGGGCCGGCGCATGATCCAGTCGGTGACGCGGCGGACGGTCAGGTGGGGCAGGGGGGCCTCCAGGGGGACCGCTCCGGTTCGGTAGGGCCGCAGATGGCGCTGAACAGTGTTGACGTCACCGCGGTAGCCCAGTTGCTGGATCTCCCTGGTGAGCGCTGCGGGGTTGGTGCAGCCCTCCATCCACCGGTGATGCAAGTAGCGCCGGTAGTCGTCGATCACGCTGGGGCGGTGGGTCGCGGCGATGAGGAGCTGCTCGACATTGGCGGCTCTGGCGAAGCGTAGGACGGTGCCGCGACTGAGGTGGAGTTCGCGGGCGATGGCACGCAGGCTGTCGCCGCGTTCGATGCGTTCGTGGATCTGCTGGTGGCGCTCGCGAGTTCGGGCGACCAACGGACGTGGCCTGCCGTGGACGTCCAGCTCGTTCGAGCTGGCGGCTGCGGAACGGAGCGCGTCATCCTGGTCTTCTCTCACGGTGAGGGGTTCGCGCAGGTCGGCGCGGTGGCGGCCGACGACGCGCTCGACTGCCTCGGCGAGGTTGTGCAGCAGGTGCCAGGCGTCAGCCACCTGCTGGGCCTGTGGTGCACCTGCGCTGGCGACGTCGCGGAATGAGCCGGCGCGGTCGCGGCAGATCGTCCGCACCTCGGGATGGTTGCGCAGCCAGGCGGCGAAGGTGTTCGCGGTCCGGTCGGCGAGCACGTCGACCGGCCGGTGGGTGTCCATGTCCACGAGGACTGTCGCGTAGGTGCGACCACGGCGAACGGCGAACTCGTCCACGCCCAGACGCGGGACGAGTCCCGACGACGGGACGGGTAGCGCACGGATGAGACGGAGCAGGGTGTCCCGCCCAGTGGTCACGGCAAGACGGCCTGCAAGCCGGGCTCCGGCCCGTCCGCCCAGGAACAGCGCGATGTCTGTGAGCTGGGTGGTGAGGGCGGTCGTACGGCGCGCGTGCCGGGACGTCAGATCCTGGATCTGCTCGACGAACGTCCGTCGCCTGCACTGGTCGTTCCCACACACGAGACGACGCGCCCTCAGCTCCAGGCGCACCCGTCGGCCGGCTATCGGACGGTCCGCAAGACGCCGCCTGTAGTAGCAGTGCAACCGCGACGATCTCCGCCCACACCCGGGACAGGCGGCCGACACAGCCGCCGACCGCAAGGCGAGACGAACCTCGTCATCCCCGAGAACCATCTCCTCGACCTCCACGCCGATCGCAGGGAAGAGAAGGTCAGCCACACCCGCCGCATCCATCACGCCCAGGTCATGCCCGCCACCCGTTCCTGGTCGGCACAGACCCCTCAATCAGCGACAGAGCCCGGAAGTTGAGCCAGAACCCGATATGACCTACGCAGCCAGCCCGGACCTCGGCGGCGTCCTCGCCTTCCGGACTGCGCCCGACGATCGCGACCAGGCCGGGGCCCGACGAGGAACCCGGTCCCGGAGACCGGAGCCGGGCACGGGCCGAGCGGCACGCGCTGCAGCAAACTCTGCGCCCCGGCCAGCGAATGCCGGGGCGTGCTCCCGTCGTCCGCCGTGTGCGGGGCGGTCAGGGCCGCCTTGTGGAGGGTGAACTGCGGCAGAAACCTGCTCAGCGGTTCTCGCTCGGGTCCGGAGGCGCCTGCCTCGTCGGACCAGACCGTTGGATCGGTGCCCGTGGCGTCCGTCTCCCCCGGGGCGGTCGGCGCGGTCGGCGGCCGGACCACGTCGAGCACCTCGCGGCTCGACGGTGGATCGATGCTGGGGTCCGCACTCGTGAGTTCCCCGTCGCTCCGGCTGCTGCGGCGGTGCCGCACGGGGCCGATGTGCGGACCGGTGGGCAGGACCCGGTGGGGCACAGGCTCCGTCGGGCACTCGGCCACGCGGCCACGCGGCCACCTGGCCCGGTCAGACGGTCAGGTCGAAGATCGTCTCGGTCTTCGTCGTGGACGTCCGGGCCCTCAGGTAGCTGTTCAGGTTCGCGTCGCCGTTCAGGTCGGACGGGATCACCACCTCGACGGAGAACGCACCGGCGCCGTCCGTCAGGGTGTCGCGCAGGTCGCGGACCCGGTAGTCCTCACCCAGGTCGCCCTTGACGATGAACGAGACCCGGACGATCTCGTTCGGCGGGAAGCCCTTGCCCGTGAGCACCGTCCTCGTCCCGCCGCGGCCGCCGTCGGGGGCTGCGGTCAGTACACGTACAGCCGTCGGGGGCGGACTGCCGGCCGCCACGCCGGTCGGCAGCGTGTTCAGGGAGGGGGAGACCGCCGGGCCGCCGGCCGCGGGCAGGGTGACGGTGGGACCGGGCACGGTCACCGTGGGGCCGGGGACGGTGACGGTCACCGCCGGCTGCGGTCGGGCATCCGAGCCACTGACCTGGGACTGGGTGAAGAAGCCTCCGGCGAAGCCCGCGCCGAGGGTGGCGACGCCCACGAGCGCGGTGATCATCGTCCCCCAGCCCTGGAGGTCGAACCGGGGCGTGCCGGGGTGGTGCGGCACCGGGGCTCCGGGAGGCCTCGACGGTTGCGGGGGAACGACGGCCGCCGGTGCGGGGCGCTCCGACGGTTGCTCGGACGTTTGATCTGACGGTCGCTCCGACGTCTGATCTGACGATCGTTCTGGTGTGGTCGGCGCGCTCACCGATGTCCCCCTTCGGTCCAGCCTGTCCGCATGGAGTGATCATGCGCGTTCACCTGGGTACCACATCGGCGCCCGCTTGTCCGGGCCCTTCGGTGACCACGGCAGCCCGGTGCTTCGGTGCCCGGGACGGGACGGAGCCGCACCGGGCAGTGCGCGGGCCCGGTGGACACCGGTGCTCGGTGCCCGTACTAGTGTCGTGGTCGTGGTCGTGCCGCGGCCGGCGGCCGCCGCCCCGTCGGGCGGTGCGGCCGGGCGGTGCGGCCGGGCCTCGGCGCCGTCGTGACTTCTGGGGGCTGAAGCGGATGAGGATGACGTTCGGGCTGCTGGGTCCCCTGACGGTCGCCGTGGACGGCGAGCCGCAGGTGCTGCCGAGGGCCACGGTGTTGCGGGGGCTGTTGGGGGCCCTGCTGCTGGCGGAGGGGGAACGGCTGCCCGTGGGGCGGCTGCTGGACCTCGTGTGGGCGGAACAGTCGGAGCGGGTCGGCCGGGGCGCCGTGCACACCGGGATGTCGCGGCTGCGCACCTGGCTCGGGCGGTTCGGGGACGCGGCGGTGGCGCTGGAGTCCGACGCGCAGGGGTACCGGCTGGTGACTGGGCCGGACACGGTGGACCTCGGACGGTTCCGCAGGCTCGCCGCCGACGGGGACCCGGCGGCGGCGGTCGCATTGCGGCGGGGCCCGGTGCTGGCGGGGCTGGAGCGGGTGAACCGTGCGGATCCGCTGGTGGCCTCGGTGGAGGGCGCGGTGCGTGCCACGGCCCTCACCCTGGCCGGGGCCGCCCTGGCCGGTGGCGTGGCCGGAGCCGGGCCTGCCGGGGCGGGCGGGACCGTTGGCGCGGCCCGGACCGCCGTTCACGCCCTGACGGCGCTCGCCGAGGACCACCCGTTCGACGAGCCCGTACACGCCGTCCTGCTGCAACTCCTCGCGGCGGACGGCCGGGCCGCCGAGGCGCTGCGCCGCTTCCAGTCGCTGCGCCGGCGGCTGGCCGAGGAGCTGGGGATCGAGCCGGGCGAGCAGGTGCAGAGTGTCTTCCTGACACTGCTGGCCCATGACCGCGAGGGTGCCCGCCCGGACCCGGGGCGGACCCGAGTGCCCTCCCAACTCCCGCGTGACGTCACGGATTTCACCGGTCGTGAGGAGCAGGTGCGGCTGGTCCTGGACGTCCTGGCGGCCGGCCGGGTGCCGGTCGTCGCCGGCATGGGCGGCATCGGCAAGACGGCGCTGGCCGTCCACGCCGCGCACCGCGCCGCCGCCGACTACCCGGACGGCCGGCTGTACGCGGACCTGCGCGGGGCGGACGAGTCGCCCGCCGACCCGGCCCGGGTGCTGGCCGCCTTCCTGCGGGCCCTCGGCGCCGACCCCCGGGAGATCCCGGCCTCGCTGGACGAACGCTCGGCCCTGTACCGCACCCTGCTCGCGGGCCGCCGCACGCTCGTCCTGCTCGACAACGCCGCCGACGAGCGCCAGATCGGGCCGCTGCTCCCGGGCACACCGGCGCCTTCGACCAGTTGCCCGGCCGAGGGACCCCACTCTGCGGCTTCCCGCCCCGCCGCTTCCCACTCCGACGTTCCCCGCCCCGACGTTCCCCGCCCGGCCGTCCTGGTCACCAGCCGTGCCGCGCTCACCGCCCTTCCCGGCACCCGCCTCATCGACCTCCACGAACTCGACGCCCCCCAGGCGCAGACACTGCTGTGCCGCATCCTCGGGGAGCACCGCGTCGCCGCCGAGCCGGTGGCCGCCGCCCAGATCGTCGAGCTGTGCGGCGGCATGCCGCTGGCAGTCCGCATTGCCGGGGCCCGCCTCGCGGCCCGGCCGCGCTGGACCCTGGCCCGGCTCGCCCACCTGCTGCGCGACGAACGGCGGCGCCTCGACGAACTGGAGGCCGGGAACCTGGCCGTGCGGGCGGGCTTCGCCGTCGGCTACGCCCGGCTGTCGGAGCCGACCCGCCGCACGTTCCGGCTGCTCGGCCTGCTCGACGCGCCCGACTTCGCCCCGTGGGTCGCGGCGGCGATGGCGGGCGTCCCGGTGGAGCAGGCGGAACGGCAGCTGGAGGAGCTCATCGACGCCCAGCTCCTGCAGGAGAACGGAACGGAGCCGCACCTGCGCTACCGCTTCCACGACCTCGTCCGGCTGTACGCGCGCGAGCACGCCGAGGCCGCCGACGAGCCGGCCGAGCGCACCGCCGCGCTCGAACGGGCCTTCGGCGCCTGGCTCCGGCTGGCCGAACAGGCGGCCGACCAGGTGCCCGGGCCCTGCTTCGCGCCGATCCACGGCTCCGCCCCGCGCCACCCGTTGCCGTCCGCCGTCACCGCCGCGCTGCTGGACGACCCGATGGCCTGGTTCGACGCCGAGCAGCCGGCGCTGAACGCGAGCGCCCGGCAGGCCGCCGCGCTGCGCATGGTGCCGCTGGCCTGGGACCTCGCCGCCTGCCAGGAGAAGTACTGCGACGTGCGCGGCCTGTACGACGACTGGCGCACCACGCACCTGGCCGCCCTCCAGGCCTGCCGGGCGGCCGGCGACGACCTGGGCACGGCCGTGCTCACCCGGGGCCTCATCGAGGTGACGACCTGGACCACCCCGGCCGACGGCTCCCACCCGACTGTCGACCTGGCCGACGGCACCCAGACGATGGTCTCCCTGGGGGACCGCGCACGACACCTTCAACGCCTGTTCGAACAGGTGGGGGAGCCGCGCGGGACCGCCGATGCGCTCGTCCTGGCCGCGTGGAGCCTGGTGGCCCAAGGCCGCGAGCAGGAAGCCCTGGACGAGGCCCGCCGCGCCCTGGACCTCGCCACCGTCCACGACCACCCGGGCGGCCAGGCCCGGGCGCACCAGATCATCGCCATCGCGTACGGCGAGACCGACCTCGACCGCACCATCGACCACCTGACCGAAACGTTGCGCCTGGCCCGGCTGATCGGCAACACCCGCTTCGAGGCGACCGCCATCCAGTTCCTGGGCGCCGCCCATGGCCGGGCCGGCCAGGTCGAGCGGGGCGACGAACTGCTCACCCGCTCGCTCGCCATGGCCCGCTCCCTCGACGACCGCTACGTGGAAGCGTTCTCCCTGCTCTACCTGGCCACCCTGTACGCGGCCAGCGGCGACGGCCGCGCCCGCGACACCGCGGAGGCCGCACTCGCCATCGCCCGGCGCTTCGACCTGGGACACCACCTCGCCCAGGCCCTCGGCATCCTCGGCGAACTGGACCTCGCGGCGGGCGACCACGCCTCGGCCGTCGCGTACCTCGAAGAGTCGGTCCTGGTGTGGCGCGCCCGTGGCTGGCGCTCCTTCCTCGCGAGGGCGCTCCGGGCGCTCGGCCGGGCCTACGACGCCGCCGGGCTGCCCGAGTCGGCGGGCCGCGTGGTCGCCGAGGCCCGTGAACTGAGCGACACCCCGGCCACCGGCCCCGGCGACACCCCGCCGTACGGCACCTGACGGCGCTCCACCCGGGGCCGGGTCCGCTCGGCTTGCTCGGCCCTCACTCACCGCACGCCTGGCGACGACCGTCCGAGCAGAGGTGACCGGAAGGGAGCGGAAGGCACCGGAAGGGCCAGAAAGCGACCGGTAAGCGATCGGTAAGACGCGTCTCCCTAAGCTCGACCCCCACGGCACAGGACAGGCGCACACGATCAGAGCCCGGTCGACGCGTCCCTGTCCCACCCACGCCCCCTCGGGGGCCGCCGGTCGGGTCCGCGCAGGGGACGGACCCGACCGGAGGTGCCGCCCCTTTCCTCCGCTGTCCCGGGTCCGGGCGGCTTCCGGACCCGTAGGCCCGGCACCCCACCGTTGCACCGGATCCGACGGCACCACGCGGCGGGCACGAGCGGGCAGGATGACCGAGGCGGCACGTGCCGCCAGGCACCAGGGAGACCCGCGTGGCTGACCACTTTCCCTACCGCATCGTGACCAGGAGAGGGGACCTGACGCTGATCTGGCGGCCCGGAGAGGGCGATGCCTCCGATGAGTTCGCCGTCGACGAACGCGGCAGGCTTCTCGCGTTCCACGAGTACACGCCGCTGCAGGAACACTGTGACCGCAACGGCTGGAGGCTCCTCCAGGAGGGCGAGGGCACGCTCGACCTGGGCGTCGTACGGCGGTGGGTCGAGCACCCGGACCTCGGCTCGGCTTCGGCGGGGTTGCTGCTGGAAGCGTGGAACTTCTTCGAGGACCTGTCCCGCAGCCTGAGCGACGGCCCGCCCCTTCCGGTGCAGGGAACGGTTCACGACAGCGCCTACGAGAAGGTCTTCGGCGGTGAAGCGCTCGAACCGGCCGCCGGCGAGGGCGCGTGGACGGCTGAGGAGACCGCGGCCGTGCGCGAACTCCTCCGCGCGGGGCTGGACCTCTGGGAGCAGGCCGTGCACGGGTCGGGGACCGGCTGGGGGACCGGCTGACCGGTGGCGTCCGGTGGCGTCCGCTCGTCCGGTGGCGATCGGCGGGGCGGCGGAGGTGGTGAACGTCCGTCGGGCCCGGAATGCGCTGCACATCATTCGAGTGCTGACGTACCATCCGGCAGTCCGTTGAACGTTTGTTTGCATGAATGAGATGACATGGTGGGAATGGAAACCGAGCAGCCGCCCGAGAAGCTCAGCGGCCTCCAGGCGATCTGGGCCAACACCCTGGAGCCGGTGGCCCCGCTGCCCTGGTACCGCACGGTGCCCCGCAGGGCCTGGATCGGGGGCGGGGTGGTCGTCGCCCTGGTCACCGCCCTGACCGTGGCCGCCGTGACCGGTGCCGGAGCCCCGCCCCCGCACCGGATCGTCCTCGCGGACCGGATCGGCGACCACGAACGGATGCCGGACGACGAGGTGGTCCTGGCCGAACGCGGCCACCTGCAGAAGAACCTGACGGCGTTGAGCCGCTACCGGGACGTGTCGGTGGCGGGCTACGGCCCCGCCGGATCGGGCCGGAGCACCCTCCTGGTGGCCGGGATGACCGGCAGCTTCCCGGACGCCCGCGGGGAGTTGGACCGGCAGTTCGGCGGGATCTGGGGGGCCGACGTGTCCAGCCGGATCAATGAGACCGTGACCGGCCGCAAGGACTACCCGGCCGGCCCGCTCGGCGGCGCGCTCGACTGCGCGGTCCTGACGGCTCCGACCGCATCCCGGACGATCTGCATCTGGGCGGACGGAATGACGGTCGGCGGCGTCATCGACGAGAAGGGCGTGACCCGCCTGGACGACCTCGCCCGACGCGCCCTGGAGATCCGTACGGCCGTCGAGGTCGAGGTCCACTGACCGGGCCTTCTGACGTGGGGGGGGGGCGGCGGCCGCACCCCCACGACCCCCCCCCCACCCCCCCCCAGAAGCCCGCCCCGCCGCCCCGCCCCCCCCCACGAAGCGGTGGGG
>NZ_JBHWBZ010000057.1:63603-66493 GCF_042735475.1 Kitasatospora sp. NPDC059577
CTCTAGTGAGCGCGCTCCAGTCTCGATGCATCCTCGAGATCGAGCTACCGCTTCTGTCCACCCACACACCGCCACCCACCCACCCCAAACCACCGAGCTCACAAGGAGCAGCCGATCGGTCGCCCGGCGCGCGCCTTCTCAGGTGAGGGTGGCGTCGAGGAAGGCGCGCCAGGCGGCGTGAACGCGCTCGGTGTGGGAGCCGTCGCCGTCACTGCCGTCACCGTCGTGGCTGCCGTCGCTGTCGTCTTCGTCGGCGGCGAGGAGGTCGAGCAGCAGCCCGCGGAGGACGGCGAGCACCACGGTGGGGTTCGCCCCGGTGCCGGCCAGGACGCGGCCCAGGGGCGGCAGCCACTCGTCCAGTGAGGTGGTGCCGAAGTCCCGCCAGGGCCCGGAGCGGCCGAAGGCGCGGACGTACCCTTCGAAGAACAGGCGTAGCGCGCCCCGGTGCCCGGGGTCCGTCAGCCACTCCCAGAGCAGGTCGAGGGTCGCGCGGGCGCTGCCGCCCTCGATCTCGGAGCGCTCCAGCAGCGCCAGCTGTTCGGCCCGGCCGACCGCCAGGACCTCCCGGATCAACTGCTCCTTCGACCCGAACAGGTACAGCAGCACACGCGGGCTGGAGCCGATCTCGGCCGCCAGCGGGCGCAGGGAGAGGTCGGACACGTTGTGCTCGGCGACGTAGCGGACGGTCGCGGCGAGGATCTCCTCGCGGCGCGGCGACGGACGGGAAGGCGCATTGGCGGGGGCGGACACGTGGACTATCGTTCCACTGAAACGAGTGTTTCAGTGAAAGGGGATGCCGACATGGCCATCACCGCATCCGGGGTCGCGACCGTTCGCGAGGCCCTCCGCCCCGGAGACCTCGGCGCCGTCGCCGCGCTCCACGGCGTCCTCTACACCCGCGAGTACGGCATGGACGAGACCATGGAGGCCTACGTCGCCGCCGGCATGGCCGAGTTGGTCCTTGCCCGGGTCCGCGAACGCGACGCGGCACCCGGCCGGCTGTGGGTCGCCGAACTCGACGGCCGGGTGGTCGGCGCCACCGGTCTCGTCAGGTCCGAGGAACGCCCGGGCTGGGGCCAGCTCCGCTGGGTGCTCCTCGACCCGGCCGCCCGGGGGCTGGGCCTGGGACGGCGGATGCTGGAGACGGCCCTCGTCGAGGCCCGCGCCCGCTCGTACGAGGGCGTCCTGCTGTGGACCGTCGCCGGCCTCGACGCCGCCCACCACCTCTACGCGAAGGCCGGCTTCGAGGTCACCGTCTCCCGCCCGGCCCACAAGTTCGGCCTCGACACCGTCGAGCAGCGGATGGACCTGCGGTTCTGAGGGCGGCGCCGCCTGGAGGGACCGGCGCGGCCTGGAGGGATCGGTGCGGCCTGGAGGGATCGGTGCCGCTCTCCAGCCGTCCGCTCTCCCGCTGTCCCGGGGCGGGCGATGCCGGCGCAGGGCGGGGAGCCATGCGAGCACGGCCGGGTCCCTGACGTCGGCCCGGGAGAGGTCCGTGCCCCGCCGTGAGGCGCGCTTCGTCTGTAGCGTGTTTGCCGTGGTTATTTGTGCTCAGGATCTCTGGCTGCCAGGGTGTGCGCCATGAAGATCACGATCACCGTGGAGAATCCGACCCCCGAGGTGCTGGAGAAGCTGCTCGCCCTCGCCGCCATGCCGGCCGCCGTCGTGACCGCGGTGGCCGACGACCGCTGGACCCCGGAGCGGGCCCGCTCGTACTACGACCGCCTGCCGCCGAGGGCGCAGCAGATCCTGCTCCAGATCGTCGAAGGCGAAGGCGAGTGTGCCGCGGAACAACTGAAGGCGAACGGCCGGAGCCTGCGGGGATCCACCGGCGCCTTCCGCCGGGTGCTCTCGGAGGGCAAGCGAACCGGCCTCTGGCCGGAGGCCCTGCCCGTACCGGTGGTGTCCCATGTCGTCGGCGGGCAGCTCAAGAAGATCGAGATGCCGGGGCACGGTACGGAACGGTACGTCCTCCCGGTCTTCGCAGAAGGGCTGGGCGAGCTGCGGAGCGGCGACTGAGAAGGGCCTGCGGTGATCTGGCCCTGGCCGTCCGGTCCTTGTGACGACCACGGCGGTTCCCTCCGGAATCGGTGCTTTCCGGTTGCCCGTCACCGCCTGGGACGAGACGCGGTGAGGGGCCGTCACGCCGGCGTGTCGGGGTGAAACGAGGGCATGACGTCCCCGCCCCGCATGATCGCCGTCTGTTACACACTGGTGACGATCCGTCGACAACTGATGTCCGGTACATGGCGTCTCTATGGGTGGCAGAGCCCGAATCGCGGCATCGACGCCTTCGGGCCGAACAACCACCTCCCCTCGAAAGGGGTGCACCCGTGATCGCCTCCAAGCGGAACCACCTGCGCCTGGCCGCCGTGACCACCCTCGCCGTGCTCTCCCTCGGGCTGGCGGGCACCGCCGTGGCCGCCACCCCCGTCGCCACCACCAGCGCCGCCCAGCCCGCGGCCGTCGTGCAGTCGGCCGCCGCGCAGCCGGTCGTCGTGCAGGCGGACGCCGCGCAGGCCGGGATCACCGCCAAGCCGTCGGTGTCCTCCGTCCAGGCGTGGCAGCTGTTCCGTGTCACCGGCACCACCACCGGCCTCAAGGCGGGCAGCACCGTGACCCTGCAGCAGAAGCAGCACGGCGCCTGGGTCACGCTGCCCGCCTCCGTCCACACCACCCGCACCGGTTCCTACTCGCTCGGCGTGAAGCTCGGCCTCAAGGGCCTGAACGAGCTGCGCATCATCAGCGGGAGCACCGCCTCCCCGGTCTTCACCGTCACCGTGCGCTGACCCATCAGCCCATCAGCCCGTCAGCCCATCAACCCATGGGCCATGGGTTGATGCTGTCTCTTAAACACATCAGACGCAGCCCACGAAAAGAGAGGAGAAGA
>NZ_JBHWBZ010000058.1:0-19160 GCF_042735475.1 Kitasatospora sp. NPDC059577
CCTCCCCCCCTCCACGGTGGGCTCACCCCCCGCGAAGGCGGGACCGCCGGGTCCCCGTACGCGTACGGGGACCGGGCGGTCCGGGTCGGGCAGCCTCTTCGCGGGCCGTCAGACGTTGAAGCGGAACTCCACCACGTCGCCGTCCTGCATGACGTACTCCTTGCCCTCGATGCGGGCCTTGCCCTTGGAGCGGGCCTCGGCGATGGAGCCGGTCTCGACCAGGTCGGCGAAGGAGATGACCTCGGCCTTGATGAAGCCCTTCTGGAAGTCGGTGTGGATGACACCGGCGGCCTCGGGGGCGGTGGCGCCCTTCTTGATGGTCCAGGCCCGGGTCTCCTTGGGGCCGGCCGTCAGGTAGGTCTGCAGGCCGAGGGTGTCGAAGCCGACCCGGGCGAGGGTCGCCAGGCCGGGCTCCTCCTGGCCCATCGACTGGAGCAGCTCCAGGGCCTCGGCGTCGTCCAGCTCGATCAGCTCGGACTCGATCTTGGCGTTGAGGAAGATCGCCTCGGCCGGGGCGACCAGCTCGCGCTGCGCGTTCTTGAAGTCCTCGTCGGCCAGCTCGTCCTCGTCCACGTTGAAGACGTAGAGGAAGGGCTTGGCGGTCAGCAGGTGGAGCTCGCGGATCGGGGCGGTGTCGAAGCCGGCCTCGAACAGGGTCTTGCCGGTCTCCAGGATCGCCTGCGCGGCCTCGGCGGCGGCCAGCACGGGGGCGGTGTCCTTCTTGAGGCGCGCCTCCTTCTGCAGCCGCGGCAGGACCTTCTCGATGGTCTGGAGGTCGGCCAGGATCAGCTCGGTGTGGATGGTCTCGATGTCGTCCTTGGGCGACACCTTGCCGTCCACGTGCACCACGTCCGGGTCGGTGAAGGCGCGCACGACCTGGCAGATCGCGTCCGACTCGCGGATGTTGGCGAGGAACTTGTTGCCCAGGCCCTCGCCCTCGCTGGCGCCGCGCACGATGCCCGCGATGTCGACGAAGTCGACGGTCGCCGGGAGGATGCGCTGCGAGCCGAAGATCTCGGCGAGCTTGGCCAGCCGCGCGTCCGGGACGCCGACCACGCCGACGTTCGGCTCGATGGTGGCGAACGGGTAGTTGGCCGCCAGCACGTCGTTCTTGGTCAGGGCGTTGAACAGGGTCGACTTGCCGACGTTCGGCAGACCGACGATTCCGATCGTGAGCGACATGAAGCGCAGTCCCGGGGGCTTGGAGGAGTTGGGTCGGCACCGTACGGGCCGACCCCCAAGTCTACGGGCAGCGCCCGCGCTGCCTCACGCCTCGGTCGCCGCGGCCCGGGGCTCCAGGAACTCCAGCCGGTTGCCCAGCGGGTCGGCGGCGTGGAAGCGACGGCGGCCGGGCACGTTCGTGTCCCAGAGCACCTCGTGGCCGTGCGCGGCAAGGTGGTCGGCCAGCGCGTCCAGTGAGCCGACCTGGATCCCGGGGTGCCCCTTCACGGACGGGCGGAAGTCCGGCACCACGCCCAGGTGCACCTCGACCCCGCCGCCGCGGAACCAGCAGCCGCCGCGGGCGGCCAGCACGGGGGGCTTGGGCAGTTCGGTCATGCCGAGCACCCCGGACCAGAACGCGCGGCACCGGTCCTCGGTGCCGGCCGGGATGTCGAGCTGGACGTGGTCGAGTCGTTCGAACGTGAAACCGGTCATGCGAAGCCCCCGCGTGAAGATCGAATGATCATGATCTGTCGACTCCGCCGAGCAGGTCAGCACACCAGAGCGACGATCACATGACTACGCCGTCCGAAGACACGGGACAAGGCCTGAACGGTCCATTACACAGTGTGGCGATGATCGGACCGTACGTTGGACAGGTGGAGCAGAGCATCCGAACCCAGCCGCCAGGGCCCAGACGCCGTCCGCCGAACCGCGCGGCCGCAGCCGCCGTCCCCGGTCCAGGCCGGGCTCCCGAGTCCGCCCCCGCCTCCCGGCTGCGCCCGGTGGCCGGCCCGTGGGGGGCCGGCCCGCCCCCCGCCCCCCCCCGCCCCCCCGCCGCGCGGGGGGGGGGGGGGGGGCGCGGGGGTGGGGGTGCGGGGCGGGGGGGGGCGGCCCCGCCCGGCCCCGCCCGCCCGCCCCCCCCCGGGTTCCGCCGGCGGGGGGGGGGCCGCGGCGACGACCGGCTGTACGGGCGGCGCCGGACCGGTCGGCCGACCCGGCTGACGGCCATCGGCACCGGCGTGCTCGCCGTCCTGGCCACCCTCGCGGTGGCGGGCCTGGACCGGCTGCTCTTCGACGACCTGGGCTGGCTGTTCGGCCTCGGCTACCTGGTGGTCTGCTTCCAGCTGGCCGTACGCGTCCGCTACGTCGACCTGCTGGCCGCGCCGATCAGCGGGCCGATCGCCTTCGCCGCGGCGCTGCTGTTGCTCGCGCCGGTCGGTTCCTCGGGCGTCACCGCCCAGGTGGTCTCACTGGCGACCGGGCTGGCGCTGCGGGCCGGCTGGCTGTTCTCCGGCACCGGGCTCGCCGCGCTGATCGTGCTCGCCCGCTTCGTCGCCCAGCGCCGGATCCAGCGCTCCCGCTGAGGGCGCTCCGCCGCCGGGCGGGGCGGGCGGCCCTCAGCCCGCCGCCTCAGCCCGCCGCCTCAGCCCGCCGCCTCAGCCGCCGCCATGGCCGCCCCGACGATGCCCGCGTCGTTGCGCAGCTCCGCCGGCACCACCCGCGCCTCGCGGTCCTTCAGCAGCGGCAGGAACCGCTCGTGCTTGCGGCTCACCCCGCCGCCGATCACGACCAGCTGCGGCGAGAACAGCATCTCCACCAGGTCCAGGTACTCGTCGACCCGCCCGGCCCACTGCTCCCAGTTCAGCCCGTGCCGCTCCTTGGCGGCCGAGGAGGCCCGGCGCTCGGCGTCCTTGCCGCGCAGCTCCAGGTGGCCCAGCTCGGTGTTGGGCACCAGCGCGCCGTCCACGAAGAGGGCGCTGCCGATGCCGGTGCCGAAGGTGAGCAGCAGGACGACCCCGGACTGGCCGCGGCCCGCACCGTGCGTCACCTCGGCGAGACCGGCCGCGTCCGCGTCGTTGAGGACGGTCGCGGGCAGGTCCAGCGCCTCGCGGAACAGTCCCTCGGCGTCGATGCCGATCCAGCCCTTGTCGACGTTGGCCGCGGTCCTGGTCCGGCCGCCGACCACCACCCCGGGGAAGGTCAGCCCGACCGGGCCCCGGTGGTCGAACTGCCGGACCACCTCGCACACGGCGGCGACCACGGCCTCGGGCGCGGACGGCTGCGGGGTGAGCACCTTGTGCCGCTCTTCGGCGAGCACGCCCCTGGCGAGGTCGACCGGTGCGCCCTTGATGCCCGAGCCGCCGATGTCCACGCCGAATACCGCCGTCATCACATCCACCCTCCGCCGTCGCCGCGGACCGCTTGTCCACAGCCTGTGAACAACGCTACGAGAGCGCGCACGGGCCCGCACAGCAGAAGACCCGGCACCCCGCGAGGGGGCGCCGGGCCGTCCGGAGGTGTCAGAGCTTGCCCGCGGCCTCGGCCCGCAGGTCGCGGCGCAGTTCCTTGGGCAGCGAGAAGGTCAGGTGCTCCTCGGCGGTCTTGACCGTCTCGACCGTGTCGTAACCGCGCGCGGCCAGGAACTCCAGCACGCCCTCGACCAGGATCTCCGGGACCGAGGCGCCGCTGGTGAGGCCGACGGTGCCGACGCCCTCCAGCCACTCCTCGCGGATCTCCTCGGCGAAGTCCACCAGGTGGGCGGCCTTGGCGCCGTACTCCAGGCCGACCTCGACCAGGCGGACCGAGTTGGAGGAGTTCCTGGAGCCGACCACGATCAGCAGGTCGGTCTCGGGGGCCATCTGCTTGACCGCGACCTGGCGGTTCTGGGTCGCGTAGCAGATGTCGTCGCTGGGCGGGCTGACCAGGGCCGGGAAGCGGTTCTTCAGCTCGCCGACGGTGGCCATCGTCTCGTCCACCGACAGGGTGGTCTGGGACAGCCAGACGACCCGGGACTCGTCCCGGACCTGCACGTTGGCGACGTCCTCGGCACCGTCCACCAGGTGGATCCGGTCCGGGGCCTCGCCCATGGTGCCGATGACCTCCTCGTGGCCCTCGTGGCCCACCAGCAGGATGTCGAAGCCCTCGTCGGCGAAGCGCACGGCCTCCTTGTGCACCTTGGTGACCAGCGGGCAGGTGGCGTCGATGGTGGCGAGCTTGCCGGCCCGTGCCTCGTCGTGGACGGACGGGGCGACGCCGTGCGCGGAGAAGACCACGATCGAGCCCTCGGGCACCTCCTCCGTCTCGTCGACGAAGATCGCGCCCTTCTTCTCCAGGGTCTGCACCACGTACTTGTTGTGGACGATCTGCTTGCGGACGTAGATGGGCGCCCCGTACTGCTCCAGGGCCTTCTCCACGGCGATCACAGCGCGGTCGACACCCGCGCAGTAGCCCCGGGGGGCGGCGAGCAGGACACGGCGCGGCGCGGTGTTGGACATGGCTCCATCGTACGGGCGACGGCGGGCGCCGCCTCCCGCACCGGGGAGCCGCGCCGACGGCGGGCACTTTCCGTCCGGTCCCGGCCACGAGTGTTCAAATCTGGTGTCTATGAGCTCTGTGAGCGGGCAGGCGACGCCGGGCGGCCTGCGCCGCAGCCTGGGCGTCCGCGATCTGATGGTCTACGGACTGCTGTTCATCGCCCCGATGGCCCCGGTCGGCGTGTTCGGCGTGCTGGACGCCAAGAGCCACGGCGCCGTCGCCACCGTCTACCTGGCCGCCACCGCGGCGATGGGCCTCACCGCCTTCTCGTACGCCCAGATGGTGCGCGCGGTGCCGCGGACCGGCTCGGTGTTCGCCTACGCGACGGCGGGGCTGGGCGAGGGGGCGGGGTTCATCGCCGGGTGGATGGCGATGCTCGACTACCTGCTGATCCCCGCGGTGGCCTACCTGTTCTCCGGGATCGCGCTGCACTCGCTGGTGCCGGGCGTCTCGCGCTGGGTGTGGACGGCGGCCGCGGTCGTGGTGACCACCGCGCTCAACCTGATCGGGGTGCGGACGGCGGCGGCGGTCGGCTTCGCGGTACTCGCCATGGAGGTCGCGGTGCTGGCGGTGTTCGTGGCGGCGGCCGTGGTGGCGCTGGTCCAGGACGGCGCCCGGCGCGGCTGGGACACCCCGTTCACGGCCGTCGGCGGCTTCTCGATGACCGCCGTGATCTCGGCGGTGTCCGTCGCGGTGCTGTCCTACCTGGGGTTCGACGCGATCGCGACCTTCGTCGAGGAGGCCGTCGGCGCCTCGGCGGCGGTCGCCCGGGCCGTGCTCTGGTGCCTGGCGCTGGCCGGGGTGCTGTTCGTCGTGCAGACCTACCTCGCGGCGCTGCTGGAGCCGATGGGCCCGCGGCAGCTGGCCGCCGACCCGGTGGCACAGGGTTCGGCCTTCTACGACACCGTGGAGAGCGGGGTCGGGCACTGGCTGCACGTGCTGGTGGCGGCCAGCAAGGCGATCGGCGCGGCCTTCGCGGCCCTGGCCGGCCAGGCGGCGGCCGGGCGGCTGGTCTTCGCGATGGCCCGGGAGGGGCGGCTGCCGCGCCGGCTCGACTCGGTCGACCCGGGCAGCGCGGTGCCGCGCCGGGCGCTGCTGGCGGCCGCGGTGGTCACCATGGCGGCGGCCGTCTGGGCGGCGAGCCGGGACGACGGGCTGGACCGGCTGACCTCGGTGGTGAACGTGGGCGCGCTGACCGCCTTCGCGCTGCTGCACGCCTCGGTGATCGGCTGGTACACGGTGCGGCACGGCTCCCCCGACCGGCTGCGGCACGTGGTCGTCCCCGCCCTGGGGATCGCGGTGATCGCCGCGGTGGTCTACGAGGCCGCGCCCACCGCGCAGCTGGTCGGGCTGGTCTGGCTGGCGGCCGGCCTGGTGGTGCTCGGCGTCCAGGGTTCCCCGGGATCTGTCGGCGGACGCCGCTAGCCTCGTACGCATGGCCAACACCAGCTCCCCCGAAGCCCCGCTCCCGGTCGGCAAGGTCTCCGCGCTGATCGGCGGCTGGATCGACCGGCTCGGCGCGGTGTGGGTGGAGGGGCAGATCACCCAGCTCAGCCGCCGGCCCGGGGCGGGCGTGGTGTTCCTGACCCTGCGCGACCCGCAGGCGGACGTGTCGCTCACGGTGACCTGCTTCCGCTCGGTGTTCGACCAGGTCGCGGACGTCGTGCAGGAGGGCGCGCGGGTCGTCGTGCACGCCAAGCCGGAGTGGTACGCGGCGCGCGGGCAGCTGTCGCTGCGCGCCTCGGAGATCCGGCCGGTGGGGCTGGGCGAGTTGCTGGCCCGCCTGGAGCAGCTGAAGCGGCGGCTCGCCGGGGAGGGCCTGTTCGCGGCCGAACGCAAGAAGCCGCTGCCGTTCCTGCCGCAGTGCGTCGGGCTGGTCACCGGGCGCGGCTCGGCGGCCGAGCGGGACGTGCTGGAGAACGCCCGCCGGCGCTGGCCGGCCGTGCGCTTCGAGGTGCGCAACGTCCCGGTGCAGGGCGTCAGCGCGGTGGAGCGGGTGAGCGCGGCGGTGCGGGAGCTGGACGAGCACCCCGAGGTGGACGTGATCGTCGTGGCCCGCGGCGGCGGCAGCGTCGAGGACCTGCTGCCGTTCTCGGACGAGGGACTGGTGCGGCTGGTCGCGGCCGCCCGTACGCCGGTGGTCAGCGCGATCGGGCACGAGCCGGACCAGCCGCTGCTGGACTTCGTGGCGGACCTGCGCGCCTCCACTCCGACCGATGCCGCCAAACGGGTGGTTCCGGACGTCGGCGAGGAGCTGGCGAAGGTCCGCCAGCTGCGCGACCGGGCCCGCCGGCACGTGCTGGCCCGGGTCGAGCGCGAGCAGCACGGGCTGGACGGGCTGCGCAGCCGCCCGTCGATGGCCGCGCCGCACCGGATGCTGGACGGCCGCGGCCAGGAGGTGGAGGGCCTGCTGGAGCGGGCCCGGCGCACCCTGCGGCACCGGCTGGACCACGCGCAGAGCGACCTCGGGCACACCCTGGCCCGGGTGGTCGCGCTCTCCCCGGCGGCCACCCTGGAGCGCGGCTACGCGGTGCTCCAGCGGACGGACGGCACGGTGGTGACCGACCCGGCGCAGGTCACACCCGGGGAGGGGCTGCACGCCCGGGTGGCGGGCGGCGGCTTCGACGTCACGGCGGCCGGTGCGTCCACGGTCGGTGACGCCGCCGCCGGTGACACAGGGGCCGGTGACGCCGCCGCCGGTGACACCGCCGCCGACGGGGACTGACGCTGTCGGCCCCACCCCCTACGCTGGCACGCATGGCAGAGCAGCAGGAGCAGCAGGACGCGGCGGCACCCAACCCGGACGACGCGCTGGGCTACGAGCACGCCCGGGACGCGCTGCTGGAGGTCGTCCGGCAGCTGGAGAACGGCGGGACGTCGCTGGAGGAGTCGCTGGCCCTGTGGGAGCGCGGCGAGCAGCTGGCCAAGGTGTGCCAGCGCTGGCTGGACGGCGCCCGGGCCCGGCTGGACGCCGCGCTGGCCGCCGAGGAGGGCGGGGCCGCGGGCGACCGGTGAGGCCGCCGGGCGAATGTGAGGCGAGTCACAGCGGCCCGGGGAATCGTTGAACGTTCACCCATGTTGGAGGAAGTGATCGGCCCCGGCCGGTCATACCGACGAACCCCCTCCCGCATGAGGTGCAGAAGCATGACCACCGACGCCCTGGTACTCGACGCCGCCGCTCAGGACCTCCTGTTCCGCGAGGCCCGCACCGCGAACACCTTCACCGACGAGCCGGTCTCCGAGGAGCAGGTCCAGGCCATCTACAACCTGGTCAAGTTCGGCCCGACCGCCTTCAACCAGCAGCCGCTGCGCGTCGTCCTGGTCCGCTCGGCCGAGGGCCGCGAGCGCCTCGTCCAGCACATGGCGGACGGCAACAAGGCCAAGACCGCCGCCGCCCCGCTGGTCGCCATCCTGGCCGCGGACAACGAGTTCCACGAGGAGCTGCCGACCCAGCTCCCGCACTTCCCGCAGGCGAAGGACATGTTCTTCTCGGAGCGCAGCGTCCGCGAGCAGTCCGCCACGCTGAACGGCGCCCTGCAGGCCGCCTACTTCATCATCGGCGTGCGCGCCGCCGGCCTGGCCGCCGGCCCGATGACCGGCTACGACGCCGACGGCATCAACAAGGAGTTCTTCGGCGACGGCGAGCACTCGGTGCTGGCCGTGGTCAACATCGGCAAGCCGGGCGACGACGCCTGGTTCCCGCGTTCGCCGCGCCTGGCCTACGACGAGGTCGTCACCACCGTCTGACGTCCGACGGCTGACGGCTGACGTCCGACGTCCGACGCGCCCGCGCGAAAGGGCCCCGCACCGGTTCGTCCGGTGCGGGGCCCTTCGGCGTGCTGCGGCCGGCGCTACTTGAGTGCCTGCGCCAGCTCGGCCAGCTCCTCGTAGGAGGCGGTGCCGGTGAGCACGGCGGTCCCGGTGCCGGTCTGCGCGGTCAGCGCGCGGGCCTTGCCGCCCTGGACCCGGTCCCAGGTGCGGCCGGCCACGTCGGAGGCGCCGTCCGGCTTGCCGCCCGCGACCTTGTCGGCGAGCAGCGAGTCGCGCGGCGCGTCGCTCTGCTCGACCGCCGCGTACTGGCCGGACGGCGTCACGAAGCCCAGGTGCCAGGCGTTGCCCTTGCCGTTGCTCTGGTCGGCCGACCGGTAGCTGACCGAGGTGGCCCGCCACTTGTCGGACAGCCCGTCCGGGGAGAGCAGCGGGTACGGCGCGGCACGCTTGGCACTGGCCGCGGCCGCCTTGTACTCGACCACGTGCACCGGGTCGCTGTTGGCGTCGTGCGGGAGGAACAGGTACCCGATCCAGACGACGAAACCGACCGCCAGCATCGACAGGACCATGTCCCGTACGGTCTGGCGACCCCTCATGCCCTTGCTCTCTGCAGCCACCCCCACATGGTGACTCATGCACATGCGGACCCGGCCACCCGGGGTGTCCACGAACGGGTGAACCGGGACGAACCGGTGGTTTCGGCCACCGCACGGCGACCCGCGCCACAGACAGTCATCTCGTGGGCAGATACGATCGCATCACCCTCACCACGGCGTTCGACCTGGCAGTAGTCGGGCGCTCACTGGCCGTCGCGTACAGAGAGGTAACGACGATGACCACGCAGTACCCGCACCACCTTCCCAGTGCCCTGGAGGTCGCGCCCGAGGCTCCGGACCGGAACCTCGCGCTCGAACTCGTCCGGGTCACCGAGGCGGCAGCGATGGCGGCCGGCCGGTGGGTCGGACGTGGCGACAAGAACGGCGCGGACGGTGCAGCCGTGAAGGCGATGCGCACCCTCGTCTCGACCGTCTCGATGAACGGCGTCGTCGTCATCGGCGAGGGCGAGAAGGACGAAGCCCCGATGCTCTACAACGGCGAACGGGTCGGCGACGGCACCGGCGCCGAGTGCGACGTCGCGGTGGACCCGGTGGACGGCACCACCCTCACCGCCAAGGGCATGAACAACGCCGTGGCCGTGCTGGCCGTGGCCGACCGCGGCACCATGTTCGACCCCAGCGCCGTGTTCTACATGGACAAGCTGGTGGCCGGCCCGGAAGCCGCCGAGTTCGTCGACATCACCGCCCCGGCCGCCGTCAACATCCGCCGGGTCGCCAAGGCGAAGGGCAGCGCCGTCGAGGACGTCACCGTCGTCGTCCTGGACCGCCCGCGCCACGACGGCCTGGTCCGGGAGATCCGCGAGGCGGGCGCCCGGATCAAGTTCATCTCCGACGGCGACGTGGCCGGCGCCATCATGGCCGCCCGCGAAGGCACCGGCGTCGACCTGCTGATGGGCGTCGGCGGCACCCCGGAGGGCATCATCGCGGCCTGTGCGATGAAGTGCATGGGCGGCGTGATCCAGGGCCGCCTGTGGCCCAAGGACGACGCCGAGCGGCAGAAGGCCCTGGACGCCGGCCACGACCTGGACCGGGTGCTCACCACCGACGACCTGGTCAGCGGCGAGAACGTGTTCTTCGTCGCCACCGGCATCACCGACGGCGAGCTGCTGCGCGGCGTGCACTACCGCTCGGAGACCGCCACCACCAGCTCGCTGGTCATGCGCTCCAAGAGCGGCACGATCCGTGAGATCCACTCCACCCACAAGCTCTCGAAGCTGCGGGCCTACAGCGCGATCGACTTCGACCGCGCGAACTGACACCGGGCCCGGCGACCGGCTGACGGCTCGCCCCGGAGACAGCAGGCAGCGGCCCCGGCGGAATCCCCCGCCGCCGGGGCCGCGGCACGTCCGGCCCCGGGGCCGCGGCCCGCGGAACCCGGACCCCGGGTCTTCGGCCCGCCGTCACCCGGCTATCCGGCTCCGCGCGGGCGCCGTCACCCGGGCCGCCTCGCGCAGCTCCGCGTCCCGGCGGCGGCGCCGGGCCAGCACCACCCGCCGCTCGGCGGCCGTCAGCCCGCCCCAGACCCCGTACGGCTCCGGCTGGGCCAGCGCGTGCTCACGGCACTCCAGCAGCACCGGGCAGCGGGCACAGACCTGCTTGGCCTGCTCCTCCCGGGACAGCCGGGCCGCCGTCGGCTCCTTGGAGGGAGCGAAGAACAGCCCCACCTCGTCCCGCCGGCACGCCGCACCGGTGTGCCAGGGGTCGTCCTCGCCCGCGGCGCCGCCCGCCGGGCCGCCCGGGGGCTGCGGCTGCGGGCGGACGTCGCGGCGGTGTTCCAGCAGCTGCGCGGCGGCGACTGGCGAGGTGGTGCGGGACTCGATCGGATGCAGCACGGCCGTACTCCTGACGAGGCTCTCGGACACGGGGAACCCCGCTCCCCTGCCCGGCTGCGAGCCCCCGCTGTCCAACCCTCCGGAACGGCCGCTGGGCCGCCTCCGGTGCGCAGCCGTACAAGAAGCGATGTGCGGAAGGAACTACCCCGCCCGACCGCGATTCATGCACACTGCACGCAATCGACTACGGAGTGCACCCGGCCGCAACGTCGAGCGCCCGACCGGGAGTTGATCCACGGCCGGGCGCCACAAAGGCCAACCGGGTTCACTCTGCGCCGAGTTGGCGGCGCGCCCACTCCTTGAGCTTCTTGCCCCGGCGCGGCTTGGCGGTGCAACCACCGAACATCGCAAGGCCCTTGACCCGGACAACCGGAGCGTACGGGTCCGCCGCGGTCTGCTCGCGGACGTCGAATCCGCCGAACAGGCCGACCCCGCCGCCCTGCAGGCTGACGTTCTCCGGCACCCGGACCTCGACCCCGCCGAACATCGCCACGACCACGATCTCCACCTCGGGAGACTCGAAGACGGCGTCGCTCAGGTCGATCTCCACCCCGCCGAACGCGGCGAAGGCCTTCAGGTGCGACCCCACCCGCCAGCGGCCCTTGCGGGACGCGCCGCCGAAGATCGCCACCACTGCGGGCGACTCCTGGCGCGCGGGCGGCTGGGGCGTCGCGGCCGCCGAACCCAGCGGCTGCTTCTCGAAGGACAGCGGCCGGGCCGGCAGGTCCCTGGTCAGCGGCACCAGGTCACCGAAGGTCTTGGCGGCGTACGCGGCCTCGATGCGCTCCGCGTGCTCGTCCGCGTCCAAGCGCCCCTCGGCGTAGGCGTCCCGCAGCAGTTCCGCGACCTTCTCGCGGTCCGCGTCCGAGACGCGTATCTCGGCGTCCGCCGCTGGCTGGTGCACCGGCTGCGGCGCGGCCCCGGGCTTCGCCCCCGGCTCCGGTTCGGACTTGGTCATCGGTACGGGCGCCGGCACCGGCTGCCCCGGATCGTCGTGCGACGGCGAGTTGTCCACGGGGTCCACCCTAGTCGCTCGCACTGCTGCCCGAGTGAGCCCCGTCACGCAAGGCCGACCTGTCCGCGTGCCGACCACGACCGGGTCCTACCCTGGATGGTGCTTCGCCGACGCAGCCGGACCAACTGGACACCTAAGGACCGCCCCGATGGCTCCCACGCCAGACTTCGAGTACAGCGACCTGCTCCCCCTGGGCGCTGACCCGACCCCGTACCGCAAGCTCACCTCCGAAGGTGTCTCCACCTTCGAGGCGGGCGGTCGCACCTTCCTCCAGGTCGAGCCCGAGGCGCTGCGGCTGCTGACGGCCGAGGCGATGCACGACATCTCGCACTACCTGCGCCCCGCCCACCTCGCCCAGCTGCGCCGCATCCTGGACGACCCGGAGGCCAGCCCCAACGACCGCTTCGTCGCGCTCGACCTGCTGAAGAACGTCAACATCTCGGCCGGCGGCATCCTCCCGATGTGCCAGGACACCGGCACCGCGATCGTCATGGGCAAGCGCGGCCAGAACGTGCTCACCCCCGGCGCGGACGAGTCCGCCATCGCGCGCGGCGTGTACGACGCGTACACCAAGCTCAACCTGCGCTACTCCCAGATGGCCCCGGTGACCACCTGGGACGAGAAGAACACCGGCAACAACCTGCCGGCCCAGATCGAGCTGTACGCCACCGAGGGTGACGCGTACAAGTTCCTCTTCATGGCCAAGGGCGGCGGCTCCGCCAACAAGTCGTACCTGTACCAGGAGACCAAGGCCATCCTGAACGAGGCGAGCATGCTCTCGTTCCTGGAGCAGAAGATCCGCTCCCTCGGCACCGCGGCCTGCCCCCCGTACCACCTGGCCATCGTGATCGGCGGCACCAGCGCCGAGTTCGCGCTGAAGACCGCCAAGTACGCCTCGGCGCACTACCTGGACAACCTGCCCACCTCGGGCAACGCCAGGACCGGCCACGGCTTCCGCGACCTGGAGCTGGAGCAGAAGGTCACCGAGCTGACCCAGAAGATCGGCATCGGCGCCCAGTTCGGCGGCAAGTACTTCTGCCACGACGTGCGCGTGGTGCGCCTGCCCCGCCACGGCGCCTCGCTGCCGGTCGCCATGGCCGTCTCGTGCTCCGCCGACCGCCAGGCCCTGGGCAAGATCACCGCCGAGGGCGTCTTCCTGGAGCAGCTGGAGACCGACCCGGCGAAGTACCTGCCGGACACCACCGACGAGCACCTCGACGACGACGTGGTGCGCGTCGACCTCGACCAGCCGATGTCCGCGATCCGCGCCGAACTCTCCAAGTACCCGGTGAAGACCCGCCTCTCGCTCACCGGCACCCTGGTCGTCGCGCGCGACATCGCCCACGCCAAGATCAAGGAGCGCCTGGACGCCGGCGAGGGCATGCCCAAGTACCTGCAGGACCACCCGGTCTACTACGCGGGCCCGGCCAAGACCCCCGAGGGCTACGCCTCCGGCTCCTTCGGCCCCACCACGGCCGGCCGGATGGACTCCTACGTCGACCAGTTCCAGGCGGCCGGCGGCTCGATGGTCATGCTCGCCAAGGGCAACCGCAGCAAGCAGGTCACCGACGCCTGCGCCGCGCACGGCGGCTTCTACCTGGGCTCCATCGGCGGCCCGGCGGCCCGCCTCGCCCAGGACTGCATCAAGAAGGTCGAGGTGCTGGAGTACGCCGAGCTCGGCATGGAGGCCGTCTGGCGCATCGAGGTCGAGGACTTCCCGGCGTTCATCGTGGTGGACGACAAGGGCAACGACTTCTTCCGCGAGACCACCGAGGGCCCGCTGATCACCAACCTGCGGGTGCGCTCCAAGGAGTAGTCCCGCACCCCCTCTCTCACCGCCCCGGCCGCCCTGCGGCCGGGGCGGTTCCTTCGCGGCACCCGGTACGGAATTCCCTTACGCAGTAACGTCGTTCGGACGGGTTCGGTACGCACATGGAGGCACGTCGATGGCGATCAGCGCAAGCGAGGCCCGCACCCAGCTCTTCCCGTTGATCAAGAAAGTCAATGACGACCACGCCCCGGTAGGAATCACCTCGAAGAGCGGCCACGCCGTCCTCATGTCCGCCGAGGACTACGACTCCTGGCAGGAAACGATCTACCTCCTGCGCTCCCCCGCCAACGCCCAGCGACTCATGGAGGCCGTCGCCCGCGACAGGGCGGGACATCCGGGTGTCACCAGGACCATGGAGGAACTCGAAGCCCTGGCGAGTGAGGTGCGAGGAGCGTCCACTTCGACCCGGACGCCTGGGAGGACTTCCTCTTCCGGCTCGGGTCGAAACCGGACGACGGCCCAGCGGATCGCCCGTCTGGTGGGTGAGATCCAGCGTGATCCGTCCAACGGGATCGGGAAGCCGGAGCCCCTGAAGGGCGATCCGGCCGGCTACCGGTCACGCCGGATCGACGACGAGCACCGGCTGGTGTACCGGGCGGACGAGAAGGAGGTGAAGGTCCTCAAGGCCCGCTACCACTACCAGTAGCGATCACGTCCCGTCGGGGTCAGGCGTCGAAGTCGTACTCCAGGACGTACGAGGCGGCGTCCAGGATCATCTCGTTGAGCTCGACCACCTGGCCCTCGTCGGCGAAGGCGGTGCGGCAGATCAGGATCACCGGGGTGCCGGCGGACAGTTCCAGGCGGGTGGACTCCTCCCCGCTGGGCATCCGGGAGCGGACCTCCTCGCGGAAGTGCACGGGCTTGGCGCCGATCTCGGCCAGCCGGGCGTAGGTGCCGCCCGGGCCGGTGTCCTCGCGGGTGATGGCGGTGCCGGCGACCAGGACCGCGGGCAGGTAGGAGGTCGAGAGCAGCACCGGCTTGCCGTCCAGGACGAAGCGGCGGTGCCGCACGCACATCGGGGCCCCCGGGTCCGCCCCGAGCACCCGGGCCACGTGTTCGGGCGCGCCCTGCTCGGTGACGGACACCTGGTCGACCACCAGGCTGCGGTTGTCGATGTCCGCCGACCATATCGACCGGCCGGACCCCCACTGCCCCTGCGCCAGCCGCTGGATGCCGCGCCGGCGCAGCGGCCGGAAGTCCCGCACGAACACCCCGGCGCCGCGGCGCGCCTCGGCGATGCCCTCGCTCTGCAGCACGCCCAGCGCCTGGCGGGCGGTCATCCGGGCCACGCCGTACTCGTCCATGAGGTCGTTCTCGCCGGGGAGGCGGTCACCGGCGCGGTACCGGCCGGTGTCGATGGCCGCCTTCAGCGCCTCGGCGATCCGCTGGTACTTGGGCTGCTTGTCGCCATTGCTGCCGGTCATCGCCGCTCCCTCTGCCTCGGACAAATCGTAGGCGCGCCCGCGGCCGCCGGTAAGGAGATACGACCGTTGACATCTCTAGAGATTTTAGCTTCTCTAGAGATGCTGGCCAGTCGCCTACCAGAGCGAGGAGCAGCACGGTGAGCACTCGACAGCACGACGCCCGGGCCTACCGGCCCCAGGTGGGCGAACTCGTCCTCGACCGCAGGACCGGACGCACCGGCATCTACATGGGCACCACCGGAGGCGAGCACTACCTGCGCCCCGAGGGCGGCGGCCGGGAATGGACCACCGAACCGAACCACGTCTCACCCGTTCCCGGGCCCCACGAATCGGCTGAATGAGTTCGGCCTCGGCAATTCGGCGAAATCCACGCGAACACCTACATTCCGGACCCTGCTATCCCCCGGTGAATCCGAAATTCCGGAACTCCCCGCGCACGCCGCCGGGCACGTTACGGATATCACCGGTCACCATGCGTGCACCGGGAGCAGGAATCGGCCACCGGCGCACCGGCACACGAACTGGCGTGCACATAACCGGGAGCGCCCCCGCGCCCGAACGGGGGCACGGGGGCACTCGGACGGCGCGACTTACGGGTGGCCGCCCACGACGCTCTCCGGCACGTACTTCTTGCCCGGCTCGCCGGTGGCCGGGGTGGTGGGCTCCACCACGTGGTCGGCCTCGCCACCGAAGAGGTCACCCTCGATCTCGGTCTTCTGCGCGTCGGACGGAGCGGCGTACTCCGGGTCCGAGGACGCGGTCACCGCGCCCTCGACCGCCTCCGCAGCCGCGGCCGGGGTCTCGGTCTTCGCCGCGTTCTCGGGCGCCGACGCCACCGGGGTCTCGCTCTGGTCGTTGGCCATGGGGCGGCCGCCTTTCGGTCATCAAATGTGTTCTGCCCGACCTCCGTGGCGCGGGCGCGCGGACAGTATCGTAGGGTTGATTAAATGTCCGATAAACATCGTGTGGCTTGCGCTGCCGTCCGGCAGAGTCGGGCGTCCGCCTAAGCTGAAGCACCGCGGCGGACCGCCGAGCGCCCATTCACGGAATCGACACGACAGGCCATCGGGGGACTTCATGGAGTTTCGGGAGACGCCGCAGACCTCTGCGCTGCGCTTCCAAGTCCTCGGTCCGGTCCAGGCCTGGCTCGACGGCAAACCCCTCTCCCTCGGCTCCCCCCAGCAGCAGGCCGTCCTGACCACCCTTCTGCTGCATTCCGGACGCCCGGTCACCACGCAGGACCTGGTCGACGCGCTCTGGGGTGAACGCCCCCCGACCCAGGCGGTGGCCGCACTCCGCACCTACGTGTCCCGCCTGCGCTCCGTCATCGAGCCGCGGCGGGAGGTGCGCCGGCCCGCCGAGCTGCTGGTCTCGGTCGCCGACGGCTACGCCCTGCGCATCCCGGGCGAGTCCCTCGACCTGGCCGTCTTCGAACGGCTCTCCGCCGAGGCCGCGGCCGCCCGGACCGCCGGAGACAAGCGCGAGGCGCACCGGCTGCTGGCGCAGGCGCTGGACCTGTTCAGCGGCCGTCCGCTCACCGGTATCCCCGGCCCCTACGCAGACGCCCAGCGACTGCGGCTGGCCGAACGCCAGGCCGCCGCAGCCGAGGAACTGTGCGCCGCCGCCCTCGACGTCGGCCTGCACGCCGAGATCGTCGGGGAGCTCAACAGCCTGACGGCCGAGCACCCGCTGCGCGAGCGCCTGCGCGAACTGCTGATGCTGGCGCTGTACCGCTGCGGACGCCAGGCGGAGGCGCTCGGCGTCTACTCCGACACCCGCAAGCTGCTGATCGAGGAACTCGGGGTCGAACCCGGCGCCGGCCTGTCCGCGATGCACAACCGCATCCTGGCGGCCGACCCCGCGCTCGCGCTGCCGGTCGTCGCCGCCCCCGCCGGTCGAGAGGACGGCCCGGCCGCACCTCCGGCTCCGGCCCAACTCCCGGCGGACGTATCGGACTTCAGTGGCCGCACCGAACTCGTGAGTGACCTCTCGACGGTCCTGATGAACGCCAGCGGCCAGGCCGTGGTGGTCACCTCGCTGGCCGGTATCGGGGGCGTCGGGAAGACCACTCTTGCCGTCCACGTCGCCCACCGCGTCCGGGCGGAGTTCCCGGACGGTCAGCTCTACGTCGACCTGCGCGGGGCCGGCGCCTCGCCGGCCGACCCGGTCGTCGTCCTGGGCGACTTCCTGCACGCGCTCGGCGTGACCGACAACCCGGACTCGCTCGAACAGCGCGCCGCCCTCTACCGCTCGCTGCTCGCCGGCCGACGGATGCTCATCCTGCTCGACAACGCGCGCGACGCCGAGCAGATCCGGCCGCTCGTCCCCGGCGTCTCCGGCTGCGCGGTGCTCGCCACCAGCCGGTCCCGGCTGGCGGGCATCCCGGGCGCGCAGCTGTTCGACGTCGAGGAGCTGACCCCGGCCGAGGCGCTGGCGCTGTTCTCGGCCATCGTCGGCGAGCAGCGGGTCGCCGCCGAGCCGGAGGCCGCCATGCAGGTGGTCACCGCCTGCGGCTTCCTGCCGCTGGCCGTCCGCATCGCCGCCGCCCGGCTGGCCAGCCGCCCACGCTGGAGCGTCTCCGACCTGGCCACCCGGTTAGCCGACCAGCGCCGGCGGCTGGACGAACTCCAGCTCGGCAACCTCGCCGTGGAGACCACCATCGGCCTCGGCTACGGGCAGCTGTCCGTGGACGAGGCCCGCGCCTTTCGGCTCCTCGCCCTGATCGACTCCCCCGACATCCCGCTGGCGGCCGCCGCAGCGCTGCTCGGCGTGGACGAGTACACCGCCGAGGACCTCGCCGAGGCACTGGTCGAGGCGAACATGCTGGAGTGCTTCACCCCCGGCCGCTACCGCTACCACGACCTGCTCCGGCTCTACGCCCAGCGGCAGAACGAGCGGATCGGGGACGCCGGGGAGCAGGAGAGCGCGGTCCAACGGCTGCTCCACCTGCTGATCCCGACCGTGCGCAACGCGGCCCAGGTCATCGAGCCGGACGATCCACTGCCCGAGCTGCTGACCACCCTCACCTCGCCGGGACTCGACCTGCCGACGAGCCAGGCCGCACAGGACTGGCTCGGTACCGAGGGTTCGCTGCTGCTCAGCGCGGTCGAAGCCGCCGCCAGTGGCCCCGGCACCCTGCAGCGTGCAGCCGTCGACCTGTTGAACTACCTGTTCAGCATCGATCCGGACCCGACCCGTGGCCCGCGTGCGCGTCGAATCCTGGAGGCCATCGGCGAGGACGCGCAACGTCGCGACGACTCGGCAGGGATCGCCCGGGTGTACTTCGCCCTCGGCACCCTGCAGTCCGTCACCAGCGACTTCCAAGGGTCTGAGCAGTCCTTCCGCCGGAGCCTGGAACACCAGCTGCCGGACGAGCCGACCGTCATGTTCCTCGCCACGGCCAACATGCTGGGCGTGATCCTGAGCGTGGGGAACCGCCCCGCCGAGGCCCTGCCGTTCCTGGAGCAGGCGCGGGCCACCAGCCAAGCCGTCGGCGCGCCGATCCTGGAGGCGCGGGTCGTCAGCAACATGGCCAGGGTGCAGCACCGCCTCGGCATGACCGAGACGGCGATCCGCTCCGCCGAGGACGGCGTCTCCGCCGCGCGGACGTCCAAGAACGGTCCGCTGCTCGCCCAGACCCTGTACCAGCTGGGCGTGGTGCTGTCCGGCATCGAAGCCGTCCCCCACCTGCGCGAGGCGCACCGGCTCTACCGGTCCCAGCGGAACCCGCTCTGGGAGGGCTACACCCTGGCCCGACTGGCCTCCGCCCTGCTCGTCTCCGAGCAGTACACCGAGGCCGCCGAGGCGGCCGGCGAGTCGCTGGCCATCGGGCAGGAGATGGGCTCCGCCTTCTGCCAGGGCCTGGCCAACGCCGCGCTGGGCGAGGCGTTGCTGGCCCTCGCCCAGCCCGCACGCGGACTCGCGTGCCTCCAGGAGGCACACGCGATCTTCACGCGGCTCGGTGTGCCGGAGGCCTCCCCCGTGGCGGACCTCATCGCTCAGCAGCACACCGAGCCCTTCTCTCCCCCCGCGCCGTGAGGCCTCCGTTCCCCCTCGGAGGACCTCCCCCGTTCCGCGCGTCGGGGGGGGGGGGGGCGGGGGGCCGGCCGCCCCCGCCCCCCCCGGCCCCCCCCCCCCCCGCCCCCGGCGGGGCGCCCCCCCCCCCCCCGCCGCGGCCGGGCACAGACGCGC
>NZ_JBHWBZ010000058.1:19170-49036 GCF_042735475.1 Kitasatospora sp. NPDC059577
CCTTCACGCCCCCCGCGCCGTGAGGCCCCCTTCCCCCGGCTGAGCACCGCCCCGGTGCCGGGGGTGGGCGCTCCCGCCCCCCCCGGGGGGGGGGAGCGCCCTCAACGCTTCCCCGGCGCTGGACTCCACTGTGCACCCCGCCGATTGACGTTCGATAAACGCCCGATAGTCGGTCTGCGGATCGGTGAAACCGCAGGTCAGCGCCTCTGCCCGGCGCGTCGTGCGGCGTGCGGGGCCTGGCGCACCACCCCGGCCCGCACCGTCGTGCTCCCGCAAGCCCGGCCACATCGACCCAAGTACGACGAGTTGGCCGGAAAGGGACCCCACGACGCTGTGATCACGCATATTCTCAGATGCCAGTACGCACACGAGTGGCTGCCGGGAACGCGTCGGGTGCGGTCCGTCCGTGTGCTGCGGGGAGCGTGACACGCCGCCACCGGCAGCGGCCCGCGAGGTCGCCGAGGAGCCGGCCGGAGGCCACGGGTGGAAGGGTGCCTCTCAACGTGACGACCGGACAGATATCCGACGCGTTCGGCGTCGGCGAGGACGCGGGGGACGACGAGCCCGAGGTACGGCGGCGCCGGGCGGCCCGGGCCCTGCAGGCGGTCGCCTTCGACACCATCGGCGCGGGGTACGGCGAGGCCTTCCCCGCCAAGGACGGACAGCTGGCCTGCGGCCGGCGGCTGCTCGCCGGACTCGAACCGGGGGCCCGGGTGCTGGACGTGGGCTGCGGCACGGGTGAGCCGACCGTCCGCCAGCTGACCGGCGCCGGGTTGCGGGTCACCGGTGTGGACCTCTCGGACGTGATGCTCACCCTGGCCCGGCGGGCGGCCTTCCCCGGCCCGTTCCCGCCGGTGTTCCATCGGATCGACCTGTACGATCTGGCCACCGAGCGCGCGGACCGGGTCTGGAGCGCCCCCGGGCTCGGCCCGGACGGCCGCGGCGGTTTCGCCGCCGTCACCGCGTTCTTCTCGCTGATCCTGCTGCCGCAGGACGAGATCCCGACCGTCCTCCGGCGGCTGCGCGAACTCCTGCGGCCGGGCGGACTGCTGGCGCTCGGTATGGTCGAGGCGGACCTGGATCACGTTCCGCTTCCGTTCCTTGGCAGAGAGCTGCGGATCAGTGGGTATCTGAGGGAGGATCTGGAGCGGGTTCTGGTCGCGGCCGGCTTCGCCGTCGAGGAGTGTTCGGGGCATCCGTACGCGCCGGCCAGTACCTCGCTGCCGCCGGAGGAACAGCTGTTCCTGTGCTGTCGACGCGTCGGCTGACCGCCCGACCGACCGATCGACCGGAAAACCAACCGACCACACCGAATCCAGGACAGGCAGCCGTGCGCGACCAGCTCAAGACCGAGGCGGAGCAGCCGCCCGCCGTCCCGGGCCAGCGCCGCCAGGTCCCGGCCCGGGCGCAGGGCCCGGCGAAGCCGCCGTCCGCGCGGCCGGAGCGCGCCGACGTGGCGGACCGCCTCGCCTACCTCGACTCGGCGACCCGGCGGATCAACAGCGCCCTCGACCTGGGCGCGACGCTGCGCAACATCGGCCGGGTGCTGGTCACGACGCTGGCCGACGCCGCCGTGGTCCACCTGCGCGACCCGCTGCCCAACGTGGAGCGCGAGCCCGGTTTCCCGGAGGAGCTGCGGATCCACCACAGCACGGGCACCCGGATCGGCCGTCGCGGCCGCCCGAGCGGCTTCGACGACCGGCGCCGCTACGGCGCCCGCTCGACCGCCGACAGCGGCCCGGCCACCCCGGTGACCCGCGGCGGGGCGCTCGCGCACGCCCTGCTGAGCCGCCGTCCCGCCGAAGCGGCCGTTCTCGGCACGCCCGGCTCCGAACGCACCGAGGTGCTGCTGCGCGAGCTGTACGGCAGCCGCGGGGTGGCCCGGCTGGCCCCGGGCACCTCCGTGGTGGCCCTTCCGCTGCGCGGCCGCAAGGCCGTCCTCGGGCTGCTGGTGCTGATCCGCCGTCCTCCTGAACGCACCGGCCGCCCGGCCTTCGACGCCGCGGACACCGCGACCGCCGCGCACCTCGCCACCCAGGCCGGGCTGGCCGTGGACACCGCCCTGCGGTACGCCCGCGAGTGGGAGATCGCCAACGAGCTCCAGCGCAGCATGCTGCCGTTGCGCCTGCCGCAGCCGCACGGCGTCCGGCTCGCCCAGCGCTACCTGCCCGGCGAGCGTGGCGCGCAGGTCGGCGGCGACTGGTACGACGCCGTCCCGCTGCCCGGCAACCGGGTCGCCCTGATCGTCGGCGACGTGATGGGCCACTCGCTGACCTCGGCCGCCATCATGGGCCAACTGCGCACCAGCGCCCAGACCTTGGCCGCTCTCGACCTGCCGCCGCACGAGGTGCTCTACCACCTGGACGAGCAGGCCCAGCGGCTCGGCCGCGAACAGCACCTGGCCACCTGCGTGTACGCGGTCTACGACCCGATCGCCAACCGGGTGGTCCTGGCCAACGCCGGACACGTCCCGCCGGTGCTGGTCCGCCCGGACGGGACGGCCGAACTGGTGGAGCTGGACTCCGGAGCCCCGATCGGGGTCGGCGGGGTGGACTTCAACTCGGTCGAACTGCCCGCGCCGCCCGGGTCCGCGCTACTGCTGTTCACCGACGGCCTGGTGGAGACCCGCAGCCGCCCGATCAGCGACGGCCTGGAGGTGCTGCGCGCCCGGATCGCCGCCGCCCGCTGGCAGTCACCCGAGCAGCTGTGCATGGAGGCGCTGCGGATCCTGCCGCCCGGGGACCGCGGCGACGACATCGCCCTGCTCGGCGCCTGCTTCGACGGCATTCCGGCCGGGGACGTCGCGCACTGGTACCTGCAGCCCCGCAACGAGACGCCGGGCCGGGCCCGCCGGCTGGCCGCGCACACCCTGCGCCGCTGGGGGCTGGACGAGCTCAGCGAGGCGACCGAGCTGATGGTCAGCGAGCTGGTCACCAACGCCGTCCAGCACGCGACGCGGCCGGTCACCCTGAGCCTGGTGCGCACCACCCGGCTGCGCTGCGAGGTGGGCGACGACAGTCCGTTGCTGCCGCGCCCGCGCCGGACCGGCCCGGAGGACGAACGCGGGCGCGGGCTGCAGATCGTGGCCCGGTGCGCGGACCGCTGGGGCGCGACCCGGCTGGGCACCGGCAAGGTGGTCTGGTTCGAGCAGCGGCTGCCGCAGCCGTAGCCGGCCCGTCGGCCGCGCGCCCGCCGGAACCGGGTCGGGGTGCCCGGCGGAACGGGTTCCACCGGGCGCCCCGACCGGGTGTCAGACCCCGGCCGGCTCCTTCACCGGCTGCTCCGTCAGCCGCGCGATCAGCTGCTCGCCCTCCATGTCCACCTTCGGCACGACCTTCTCCAGCCGCTTCGGGAACCACCAGGCGGCCTTGCCGAACAGCGCCATCGCGGCCGGCACCAGCGCCATCCGCACCACGAAGGCGTCCACCAGGACGCCCACCGCGAGGGCGAAGCCGATCGGCTGGACGATCGGGTCGTGGCCGAAGACGAAGGCGCCGAACACCGAGACCATGATCAGCGCGGCCGCCGTCACCACCCGGGCACCGCCCTTGACCCCGCCCACGACAGCCTCGCGCGGCGCCTTGCCGTGGACGTGCTGCTCCTTCATCCCGGAGACCAGGAACAGCTCGTAGTCCATCGCCAGTCCGAAGAGCACGCCGATCAGCAGGATCGGCACGAAGCTGACCACCGGGCCGACCTTCGGAACGTCGATCAGGCCGTCCAGCCAGCCCCACTGGTAGACGGCGACCACCGCGCCCAGCGAGGCCCCGATGCTGAGCAGGAAGCCCAGCACCGCCTTGAGCGGGACGAGCACCGAGCGGAAGGCCAGCGCGAGCAGCAGCAGCGCGATGCCGACGATCACCGCGACGAACGGCGGCAGGGCCTGGCCCAGCTTGGTGGAGACGTCGATGTTGGCGGCGGTGGTGCCGGTGACCGCGATGTCCGCGCCGGTCGCCGACTTCAACTCCCCGCGCCGGTCGCGGATCTCGTCGACCAGTGCCCTGGTGTCCTCGTGGTCCGGGCCGGTCCGCGGGATGACGGGGACCAGGGCGGTCCGGCCGTCCTGGTCGACCTGCGGCGGCAGCAGCGTCCGGACGCCCTTGAGGGTCTGCAGCTCGGCGGCCACCCCCTGCACCGCCTGGTCGGGCCGCGGCGCGCCGTGGGCGTCCACGACCACCACCAGCGGCGCGTTGAAGCCCGGCCCGAAGCTGTCGCTGACCAGGTCGTAGGCCTTGCGCGCGTCCGTCCCGACGGCCTGCGAGCCGCCGCCCGGCAGCCCGAGGTCCAGGCTCGCCGCGGGCACCGCCATGACGCCGAGCCCGGCCAGTCCGACGAGCAGCACCGGCAGCGGGCGGCGGACCACGAAGCGGGCCCAGCGCTCACCGGTGGTGGTCCTGCCGCCGGTGCGCAGCGCCCGCTTCCAGACCGGCAGCCGGTCGACGACGCACCCGACGAAGCCCAGCACCGCGGGCAGCAGCGTGATCGCGACCAGGACCGCCACCACGACCGCCCCGGACGCGGCCAGGCCCATCACGGTGAGGAACGGAACGCCCGCGACGGCCAGCCCGGCGAGCGCGACAACCACGGTCAGTCCGGCGAAGACGACGGCGCTGCCGGCAGTAGCGGTGGCACGGGCGGCCGCCTCCTCCGGCTCCAAGCCCTCGTCCAGGTGCCGGCGGTGGCGGAACAGGATGAACAGCGCGTAGTCGATGCCGACCGCGAGGCCGACCATCAGGGCCAGCACCGGCGCGGTGGTGATGATCTGGAACGAGCCGGTGAGCGCCAGCAGTCCGGCCATCGCCACGCCGACGCCGACCAGCGCGGTCAGCAGCGGCAGCCCGGCCGCGACCAGCGTGCCCAGGGTGATCACCAGCACCGTCCCGGCGACCACCAGGCCGATCGACTCGGAGCCGCCCTCGATCTGGGCGAACGTGTTGTAGGCGTCGCCGCCGAAGGCCACGTCCAGTCCGGCCGCGCGGGCCGGTTCGGCGGCCGCCTTGACCGCGTCGCGCTGCCGGTCGGTGACGTCGGCGAGCTTGCGGTCGAAGGAGACCAGGGCGATCGCGACCCGCTGGTCCGGTGAGACGGCGCCGGTGGCGTACGGGTCGGGCACCGCGGCCACGCCCGGGACCTGGGCGATCCGGGCGACGGCCCGGCCGACCGCCTCGGCCGCCCCGGGCGCGGTGGCGCCGCCGGCTGCCGGGGCGGCGAAGACGACCTGGGCGGAGGCGTGGCCCTGTGCCGGGAAGGTGTCCTTGATCCGGTCCAGCGTGCTCTGCGCCTCGGTGCCGGGCACCTTGAACTCGTCGCTGGTCTTGCCCGCGAAGGCGCCCGCGGCCCCGCCGATCGCGATCAGCACGGCGATCCAGACGGCCAGGACGGCGCGCCGTCGCCGGAAGCAGAAGCGGCCCAGTCGGTACAGGTACGTGGCCATGGGCGGTCCCTCGGGGTCGGTCAGGGCAGGTCGCTCCCACCGTACGCGCAAGTTTGTCAGGTGACCAAGTCGAGCGACAGGTGCAATCGACAGGATCGCCTGACGCAGTTGCCCGACCGTGGCGATACCCTGACTGGATGGCTCACGTCCCCGCCTCCGAACGCCGCCCGCAACTGATCCAGGCCGCCATCGACCTGATGGCCCGGGAGGGGATCGCCGCCGGCAGCACCCGCGCGATCGCGGCCGAGCTGGGCGTGGCGCAGGCGACGGTGCACTACACCTTCGGCACCAAGAAGGACCTCTACCGGGCGGTGGTCGAGCAGCTGACCGCCGAGTTCATCGGCCACGTCCGCGACGCCTACCCCGGCGAGGGCTCCTTCGCCGAGCAGGTCAGGACCCTGGTCCACGCGCTCTGGGAGAGTTCCACCGGCCCGGACGGGCGCTGCGTGCTGCTCACCGAGTTCTCGGCACTGGCCATGCGCGACCCGGACCTGCAGGAGATCATGCGGGCCCTCCAGCAGGAGACCGAGGGCACCGCGACCGAGATGATCACCGCCCTCGCCGACGCGCACGGGCTGCGACTGGCCGCACCCGCCGAGGAGATCGCGGTCCACTTCCTGACCGGCTTCCACGGCCTGACCGACCGCTACCTGTCGCTGCGCGCCCCCGGCGAGCAGCCCGGCCCGGACACCCTGCGGGCCCTGGACGTGCTGGTGGCGACCGCGGTCGGACTCTGCCTGGGCACGCCCGCCACCCCCGGGAACGCGCCCTAGGACGAAGCCGCCGGCTCCGGGGAGCCGACGATCCGGACCGGCAGCTCGACCAGCACCTCACGCAGCGCGGCCGCGAAGCGCTCGTACTCGGCGCCGCGGGCCGAGCCCGGGCGGACGGCCAGCCCGATCCGGCGACCGGGCTGCGGGGCGGCGAAGCGGACGGCGGCCAGCCGGTCGGTGCGCCCGGCCTCGACGTCCAGTGCGGTGGCGGGCAGCAGGGTCACCCCGAGACCGCCGGCGACCAGCTGGACCAGGGTGGAGAGGCCGGCCGCGCGAGTGGTCGAGCCGGTCGGGTCGGCGCCGACCTCGCGGCAGATGTCCAGCGCCTGGTCGCGCAGGCAGTGCCCTTCTTCCAGCAGCAGCACGTCCAGGTCGAGCAGTACGTCGCGCGGGACGTCGATCCGCCCGGCGAGCGGGTGGCCGGGTGGGGTGATCAGGACGAAGTCCTCGTCGAACAGCGGGATGTCCAGGGTCGGCGAGGTCCCGCCGGCCGGGAGCGCGAGCAGCAACACGTCCAGGCGTCCGGCGGCCAGGCCCTCCAGCAGCGAGGGGGTGCGCTCCTCGTGGACGTGCAGCTCCGACTCGGGGAAGCGGTCCCGGACCAGCCGCAGCACGGTGGGCAGCAGGTAGGGCGCGACGGTCGGGATGACGCCCAGGTGCAGCGGCCCGGTGAACGGGCGGCGGGCGGCCTCGACCTCCTCGGTGAGGGCCTGCAGCGAGGCGAGCACCTTGCGCGCGTGCCGGTGCACGCGCTCCCCCAGGGGAGTGACGATCACCCTGCGCGTCGTACGCTCTACCAGCTGCGCCCCCAGCGACTCCTCCAGCGCGGCGACGGCCCCGGAGAGCGCCGGCTGGCTGGTCCCGGTGGCGGCGGCGGCCTCCCGGAAGTGCCGGTGCTCGGCCACCGCGACGAAGGCCCGCAGCTGGGCGACGGTCGGGGTGCGGGGACTGCGGACGGTGGCGCTCGTCACAGTCGGGTCGGTCTTGGCCGCGGCGGACCGGCGGGATCCTGGCCGCGACGTGGGAGGTTCGATACTGATAGCAATCTCCGATCAGACACATCCAGTGTAGCTATTTCCCCGATCAGTCCACGATGTGGAATCGTGATGCGTGTCCGGATTCCGGACAAAAGCTCCCCACACCTCATTTCAGGAGAAGCGAACGTGCTCACGATCGGTGACAAGTTCCCCGAGTTCGACCTCAAGGCCTGTGTCGACCTGGACGCCGCGAGCGCCTTCGCTGACATCGACCACAAGACCTACGAGGGCAAGTGGAAGATCGTCTTCTTCTGGCCGATGGACTTCACCTTCGTCTGCCCGACCGAGATCGCCGCGTTCGGCAAGCTGAACGACGAGTTCGCCGACCGCGACGCCCAGATCCTCGGCGTCTCCGGTGACTCCGAGTTCGTGCACCACGCCTGGCGCAAGGACCACAAGGACCTGCGCGACCTGCCCTTCCCGATGCTGGCCGACATCAAGCACGACCTGATGCGCGCCTGCGGCGTCGAGGGCGAGGACGGCACCGCCCAGCGCGCCGTCTTCATCGTCGACCCGAACAACGAGATCCAGTTCGTCATGGTGACCGCCGGCTCCGTCGGCCGTAACCCCAAGGAGGTCCTGCGGGTGCTGGACGCCCTGCAGACCGACGAGCTGTGCCCGTGCAACTGGACCAAGGGCGAGGACACCCTCGACGCCCAGGCCCTGCTGGCGGGCTGACCCATGGCCCTCGACGACCTGAAGGCCGCCCTCCCGGACTACGCCAAGGACCTCAAGCTCAACCTGGGCTCGGTCATCGGCAACTCCGACCTCCCGGCCCAGCAGCTCTGGGGCACCGTGCTGTCCTGCGCGATGGCCACCCGTAGCCCCGGCCTGCTGCGCGAGCTGGAGCCCGAGGCCAAGGCCAACCTCTCCCCCGAGGCGTACACCGCCGCCAAGGGCGCGGCCGCGATCATGGGGATGAACAACGTCTACTACCGGACGCTGCACCTGCTCTCCGACAAGGAGTACAGCACGATGCGGGCCGGTCTGCGGATGAACATCATCGGCACCCCGGGCGTCGAGAAGGTCGACTTCGAGCTCTGGTGCTTCGCCGTCTCGGCCATCAACGGCTGCGGCCAGTGCCTCGACTCGCACGAGGCCGTCCTGCGCAAGGCCGGCGTCGACCGCGAGGTCGTCCAGGCCTCGATGAAGATCGCCGCCGTCCTGCAGGCCGTGGCGGGTGTCCTCGACTCCGAGGCCGCCCTCGCCGCCGTCACCGCCTGACGCACCCGGCACCACGAGAGGGCCCCTCCCGGACACCACGTCCGGGAGGGGCCCGCCGCCGTTTCCGGCCCCGGCACGCCGGGGAGCCGTCGCTCCGCTCAGTCCGTGGCGGGACGCGCGGGACGGGCCGGCTGGACCGGCGGAACGGCCTGGGCCGGCTCCGCGGGCGGGTTCGGATGGGTGGCGGCGGTGCGTTCGGCCGCTTCGCGGGCGGCTTCGAGCGCGGTGAACACGGCCTGGCCGGCCTCGTTGCGGCGGCGCAGGTGGGTGATCACGGTGTTGGTGACGGCGATCAGCGGGACGGCGACGACCGCACCGCCGATGCCGCCGATGATGCCGCCGGCCGCGACGCCGAGGACCACGCCCAGCGGGTGCACCCGGACGGCCCGGCCCAGGATCAGCGGCTGCAGGATGTGGCTCTCGATCTGCATCACCGCGATCAGCAGGATCAGCACCATCAGTGCCGCCCATACCCCGCCCTGGGTGACCAGGGCCATCAGCACCGCGACGGTGCCGGTGACGAGCGCGCCGACCAGCGGGACGAAGGCGCCCAGGAAGATGATCACCGCCAGCGGCATGGCCAGCGGCACGCCCAGCAGGTCGATGCCGATCCCGATGCAGACCGCGTCGATGAAGGCCACGCACACGGTGCCGCGCACGTAGGCGGTGAGCGTCGCCCAGGCCTTCGGGCCCGCGCCGGCCATCGCGAAGCGGGAGTGCCGGGGCAGCCCGCGCAACGCCCAGTTCCAGATCTTCTCGCCGTCGTAGAGCAGGAAGAAGGTGGTGAAGAAGGTCATCAGCACCGCGGTCAGCACCTCGACGGCGATCTGCGCGCCGGTGATCGAGGCCGAGGTGAGCTGGTCGGTGTTGGTGGTGATCGCCTTGGTGATCTGGTCGGCGAAGTCGGTGATCTGCTGCTGGGTCAGGTGCAGCGGCCCGGTGACCAGCCAGTCCTTCAGCTGGTTGACACCGTCCTTGACCTGGGTGGTGACGCTCGGCAGGTTGGTGCTCACCTGCCAGACCACGAACCAGCCGACCAGCCCGATCCCGGCCAGGCCGCTCAGGAACACCCCGCCCGCCGCCAGGGAGCGCGGTGCCCCCCGTCGGCGCAGCCAGGACACCGAGGGTTCCAGCAGCGCGGCGATCAGCAGCGAGGCCAGCACCGAGAAGGCGACCAGCCGCAACATGTCGACCACGTAGAAGACGACGTAGAGCGCGGCGCCGAGCAGCAGCAGCCGCCAGGTGGACTCGGCGGCCACCCGCAGCCCCCACGGCACCGCCTCGGCGGGGGTGGCGGGCCGGCCGGGGTGGTACTCGCGGCCGAGCCCCGCGTGCGCGGCGGGTGCGGCCGGGGCCGCGGCGGGTGCCGCACCCGCCGGTGCCTCCGGCGCCGGCGCGGGGTCGGTCCGGGGCACGGGCACCGGGCCCGCCCCCTCCGTGACGGCCGGTCCGCGGCCGTCGGCGAGGACCTGCGCTTCGACGAGGGCGCGCCCCTCCGCGAGCGGGTGCCCCTCCGTGAGCCCGGGGACGGCGAGTTCGTGCGGGTCGGCCGCCATCGCGGCGCGTCGGCGCCGTTCGATCACGGCGGCCGCGCTCGCCACCACGGCCATGCCCTTGGCCACGGCCTTGAAGGCCTTTCCGCCCCGCGCCATGCTCGCTACCACCGCTCCCCGGCCCGCCCGCCGTGCCCGGCGGTACGCCGCGGGTCCTGCCGCGGCCGTCAGGGATGACGCTACCCGGCGCGGGCACGGCAAGTCCGGCCACCGGTGGGTTCGAGGGGAACACCCCACCCCGGAAATGCGGGCAAATCGCCATGTTCCAGGTGGTTTCGGATGCACTTCGCTGGGGAGGAGTCGGGACGAGACCCCGGAGGCAGCGCCTCCGGGAGCGCCGTGAGCCAACCGCCGGCGGACCGGCCGGTGCGGGAAGCAACCAGGACCCCTTCCCGCGCCCCGCGTCCGCACCCAGGACCGCACCGCCCGAGAGCGCACTGGTCAGCGCAGCCCGGGCGGCGCGGTTCGCCCTTTCTCCCGCCGACCCGGGGCGACTCGGGCCCGCCGACTCCGGGCGACTCCGGGCGGCCCGGCCCCGGAACGGCGACGGCCCCCGGTCACCCGCCCGGGAAGGGCGGGCGGCCGGGGGCCGTACGGAGCGCGCCGCCGGGGCGGCAGCCGTTCCTAGTACCAGCTGTGGGCCTGCCAGAACGACCAGGCGCCACAGGGGCTGCCGTATCGGCTGTTCATGTAGCTGAGGCCCCACTGGATCTGGGTGGCCGGGTTGGTGCGCCAGTCGGCACCGGCCGAGGCCATCTTGTTGCCGGGCAGCGCCTGCACCAGACCGTACGCGCCGGAGCTCTTGTTGGTGGCGGTGTAGTCCCAGCCGCTCTCGCGCTTCACGATCTGGCTGAAGCACTGGAACTGGGCGTCGTTGCCGACGATCTGCCGGGCAGTGTCCTGGACCGAGCCGGGGCTGACCGAGACCGGGGGCGCGCTGGCGTCGACGGCGGTCATCGCCGAGCGGGCCTTCGACCGGTTGGCGGCCTCGGCGGCGGCCTTGCGCGCGTCGTCGGCGGCCTTGGCCGCCTTGTCCGCGTCGGCCTTGGCCTGGGCGTCGGCCTTCGCCTGGGCGTCCGCGGCCGCCTTCTGGCGCGCGGCCTCCTCAGCGGCCTTCTGCTCGGCGGCGGCCTTGGCGGCGGCGTCGGCGGAGGCCTGCTGGGCGGATGCCTGCTGGCCGATGTTGTCACTGATGGTCTGCGCCTGGACGCCAGAGGGGACTTCGGCAAGCAGGGTCGCACCGGCGACATCGACCGTCTGCGTCGTCTTGCCCTCGCTGCCCGAGGCCATGCCCACGACGGCACCGACAGCGGTGACGGCGGTGGCGGAGGCCACAGCGACTCCCCGGACCGAGATCCGAGTCACATGGATTCCTTCCAGCATCGCCCACGCGTGACCGTGTGGGCGCAAGATGCCCCTTGGCACGGACCTCCGCACGGTGCTCTGGTCACGGGAGGTGCTGGCCCGGCGTCCGGCCGAGGTGAGGCGACCGGGCGTTGGAATCGGGCGGCGTACGGCTCGTCGGTCTTCAATTGTGTGTCCACCGACCGGAGTTGGCGGACCTTCCGGGGCCTGACTTCCGAGTCCGGAAGCCCTGCCGCGCCGTACGCGGGGCCTGACAGAACCCTCACCATGCCGCACCGGGCACGGTCGACGCAATTCCCGCCCGCGTGGCGCATGTCACATTCACCGCACGGGAGTTTCCCGGACGGAAAGCACTCGATGTGATGAAACGGCCGGGGCCCGCTCCGTCAGGAGCGGGCCCCGCAGGTCGAGTTGACCCTATTGTCCCACTATGCCCCGATCAGGGGCGGATCACGGGTGGATGTCCTCCAGCATCTCCGTGACCAGCGCCGCGATCGGCGAACGCTCCGACCGCGTGAGCGTGATGTGGGCGAAGAGCGGATGCCCCTTCAGCTTCTCCACCACCGCCACCACACCGTCGTACCGGCCCACCCTGAGGTTGTCCCGCTGCGCCACGTCGTGGGTGAGCACCACCCGCGAGCCCTGGCCGATCCGGGACAGCACCGTCAGCAGGACGTTCCGCTCCAGCGACTGCGCCTCGTCCACGATCACGAAGGCGTCGTGCAGCGAGCGCCCCCGGATGTGGGTCAGCGGCAGCACCTCCAGCATCCCGCGGGAGATGACCTCCTCGATCACGTCCGGGGTGGTGACGGCGGAGAGGGTGTCGAAGACCGCCTGCGCCCAGGGGCCCATCTTGTCCGCCTCGGAACCCGGCAGGTAGCCGAGTTCCTGGCCGCCGACCGCGTACAGCGGCCGGAAGACCATCACCTTGCGATGCTGCCTCCGCTCCAGCACCGCCTCCAGACCCGCGCACAGCGCCAGCGCCGACTTGCCGGTGCCGGCCCGGCCGCCCATCGAGACGATCCCGATGTCCGGGTCGAGCAGCAGGTCCAGCGCCACCCGCTGCTCGGCGCTGCGCCCGCGCAGCCCGAACGCCTCGCGCTCCCCGCGCACCAGCCGGACCCGGCCGTCACCGGTGACCCGGCCGAGCGCGCGGCCGCGCTCCGAGGTGAGCACCAGTCCGGTGTGGACGGGCAGCTCGTCGGCCCCGTCGAGGTCCACCGACGCGTCGTGGCCCGCCGCGAACAGCGCGTCCACCTGGTCGGCGGGGACGTGCAGTTCGGACATGCCCGTCCAGCCGGACGTGATCGCCAGCTCGGCCCGGTACTCCTCGGCGAGCAGGCCCACCGAACTGGCCTTGATCCGCAGCGGCAGGTCCTTGGAGACGACGGTGACGTCGTAGCCCTCGGCCTGCAGGTTGCGGGCGACCGCCAGGATCCGGGTGTCCGCCTCGCCGCCGCCGGAGCGGTAGCCGGCCGGCAGTATCGACACGTCGGAGTGGTTGAGCTCGACCCGGATGGTGCCGCCGAGTTCGCCGACCGGGATCGGCTCGTCGAGCCGTCCGTGGCGGATGCGGTAGTCGTCGAGCAGCCGCAGCGCCTGGCGGGCGAAGTAGCCCAGCTCCGGGTGGTGCCGTTTGGCCTCCAGCTCGGTGACGACGACCACCGGCAGGACGACCTCGTGCTCCTCGAAGCGGGTCATGGCGAGCGGGTCCGCCAGGAGCACGCTGGTGTCGAGAACGTACGTGCGCCGGTCTGGTGTCCGGCGGCTCTTGGAACTGACCACTAGGCCTCCAGAGCGGATGACCCTGCGTCATCCGCGGCAAGCCGGCCTCGCTGCCCCGGTGGCCTCGGGGCCGGACTGACTGGAGTATTCCCAGGCGGGGGGCGGTGCATTCGCGCCCCGGGAGAACTGACGGATCATTGCCGGTGAACGTTTGGCCTCGCCCCGGGGCCGGGTACTCCAGCCCTACGGCGGTCACTTCACCGCGGACCGGCCGACGGGACCCCGGTCCCACCGGCCCGGGGGGCCGGGACTACAGGCCCAGCCGCCGGTGGCGCTGCTCGAAGGCGCGCAGGGCGCGCAGGAAGTCGACCTTGCGGAAGGCCGGCCAGTACGCCTCGCAGAAGTAGAACTCGCTGTGCGCGCTCTGCCAGAGCAGGAAACCGGACAGCCGCTGCTCGCCCGAGGTGCGGATGATCAGGTCCGGGTCGGGCTGGTTGCGGGTGTAGAGGTGCTCGGAGATGTGCTCGACGGTCAGGACCTCGGCCAGTTCCTCGATCGAGGTGCCGCGTCCGGCCTGCTCCTGGAGCAGCGAGCGGACGGCGTCGGCGATCTCGTGCCGGCCGCCGTAGCCGACCGCGACGTTGACCGTGATGCCGTCGATGTCGGCGGTCTCGTCGGCGGCGCGCTTGAGAACGTCGGCGGTGTGCTGTGGGAGCAGGTCCAGCGCGCCGACCGGGTGGACCCGCCAGCGGCGGGCGGCGGCCAGGCCGGTGACGGCGTCCTCGATGATGCCGAGCAGCGGGACCAGCTCGTCGGCCGGGCGGTCCAGGTTGTCGGTGGAGAGCATCCAGAGGGTGACGACCTTGACGTGGGTCTCGTCGCACCAGCCGAGGAACTCGCTGATCTTGTCGGCGCCGCGCTGGTGTCCGTACGCGGTGGACCCGCCCGCGGCCTTGGCCCAGCGGCGGTTGCCGTCCAGGATCACGCCGATGTGGTGCGGGGTGCGGGCCAGGTGGACCTCGACCCGGCGGCCGTAGAGCCCGTACATCCCGCCCAGCAGGGTGCGCAGCCCCGGCGTCCGTTCGGCGACATCGCGCAGACCCATGTTCCCGGACCCCTCCGTGCTCGTTCAGCTGGTGCGTCACCGCCCCGGCGCAGCCTACTCCGGCGCGCAGGCGCACGGTAAAGCCGCAGGTAGCGGTCTGGTCACGGTCCTGTACGAAGTCTGTCGCGACGGGCGTGCCGGAGGTCGCGCAGGGGTCGTACGGGGCCGGCCCCGGACCGCGGGGCGGGCGTCGGCGGGCCTCGACGGGCCTCGGCGGTGCGGACACGGAACGGTCTCCGAATCCTTAACGGAACCGTAAGCCCTCGGTTCCCTGCTTGACGACCCGCAATGGTCTAGTCCAGCTTTTGATTCCGGACGGAACGACCCTCCACTCCGTCTCCCCCAGGCTCATCCCTGACCTCCCCTCCCCCACACGCGGCCGCCGCGCCCCCCACCGCGGCGGCCGCTCCTCCCCCAGGAGCGTCACCCCATGGCCCGTACGCTGAAGCAGCCCGCGCACAAGCGCCGGCGCAGCCCCCTCCCGGCCGTCGCGGCCGGCGCCACCGTCCTCGCCCTGGCCGGCGGCGGCCTCGCCCTCTTCGCCGGCGGCGCCGGCGCGGCGGTCGGCAACCTGGTCACCAACGGCGGCTTCGACGGCGGGCTCGGTGGCTGGAGCTGCGCCGGCGCGGCGACCACCGTCTCCGCTCCGGTCCACTCCGGCACCGGCGCGCTGCAGGCCACCCCGGGCGCGGGCGACACCGCCGAGTGCTCCCAGACCATCAGCGTGCTGCCCAACACCAGCTACACGCTGAGCGCCTGGGTCCAGGGCCCGTACGTCTACCTCGGCGCACGCGGCACCGGCGGCACCGACCCGTCCGCCTGGTCGAACCAGAACGGCTGGAACCAGCTGTCCACCACCTTCACCACCGGGGCGAACGCCACCAGCGTCACCGTCTACCTGCACGGCTGGTACGGCCAGAGCGCCTACCTCGCCGACGACGTCGCCCTGCTGGGGCCCGGCGGCACCGGCACCCCGTCGCCGACCGCGACCGCCACGCCCACCCCCACGCCGACTGCGACGACCACCGCCACGCCCACCGGCACGGCAACCCCGACCCCCACCGCGACCCCGACCCCCACCGCGACGCCCACTGCCACCCCGACCGGCACCACCCCGCCGGCCACCGGCCTGCCGGCGCACGCCGTCACCGGCTACTGGCAGAACTTCGACAACAACTCGACCCCGCAGCGCCTGAGCGACGTCCAGAACGCGTACGACATCATCGCGGTCTCCTTCGCCGACGCCGTGCCGACCCGGACCGGCGCGATCAGCTTCACCCTGGACCCGGGCCTGTCCAGGGCGCTCGGCGGCTACACCGACGCCCAGTTCCGCGCCGACGTCAAGGCCAAGCAGGCGGCCGGCAAGAAGGTCGTCCTCTCCATCGGCGGCCAGAACGGCGCGATCACCGTCGGGGACGCCACCGCCGGCGCCAACTTCGCCGACAGCGCCTACGCGATCATCAAGGACTACGGCTTCGACGGCATCGACGTCGACCTGGAGAACGGCGTCCAGGCCGGTCCGCTCGGCGACGCGCTGCACTCCCTGCAGGCCAAGGTCGGCCCCGGCTTCGTCCTGACCATGGCGCCCGAGACCATCGGGATGTACAGCACCGCCGGCGCCTACTTCCAGCTCGCGCTGAGGACCAAGGACATCCTGACCGTCGTCAACACCCAGTTCTACAACTCGGGCGGCATGAACGGCTGCGACGGCAAGGTCTACAACCAGGGCACCATCGACTTCATCACCTCGCAGGTCTGCACCCACATCCAGGGCGGCCTGCGGCCGGACCAGGTCGGCATCGGCGTCCCGGCCTCGGCCAAGGCCGCGGGCGGCGGCTACGTCTCGCCGACCGTGGTGAACAACGCGCTGGACTGCCTGGCCACCGGAAACAACTGCGGCAGCTTCGTGCCGCCGGCCAAGTGGCCCACCATCCGCGGCGCGATGACCTGGTCGACCAACTGGGACGCCAACAACGGCAACGCGTTCTCCAACGCCGTGGGCCCGTTCGTCCACAAGATGCCCTGAGGACCCTCCTTCCCCCGGCGCGCAGCTCCTTGAGGGTGGGGCCCGCGCGTCGGCGGCGGGGCCCGTCGTACCGCTCCGGTACGGCGGGCCCTTCCGCGTTCCGTCCCCGCCGCGAGGCGCCGGGCGGGCGCTCGCGCTACCTGGCCAGCACCGCCGTGAGCGCGCCGAGCAGCAGGAACGGCCCCACCGGGACGTCGAGTCCGCGCACCGAGCGCCGACGGACCAGGGCGGCGGCGGCCCGCAGCACCGCCCAGAGGCCGGCCAGCACCGCGGCGGCGAACAGTCCGCCGAGCGCCACCGACCAGCCGTACCAGCCGAGCAGTCCGCCCAGCGCGAGCCCCAGCGGGGAGTCACCCGGCCCCAGGGCCCCGGCCCAGACGGCCAGTTCGAGCACCGCGCCGACCGCGAGCGCCACCAGCAGACAGCGCAGCAGCGCCCCGGGGCGTCCGTCGACCAGCGCGGCCACCGCCAACAGCGCGGCCACCCCGCCGAGCAGCGGCAGGGTCAGCCGGTACGGCAGTCGGCGCACCCGCGCGTCGACGAAACCGAGCGCCACCCCGAGCGCGGCCGCCCAGCCCAGTGCCGCGGCCGCCGGCCCGTCCGCCGCGTACGCCACCGCGGCGGCGGCGGCCGCCGCGACCGTCTCCACCGACCACGCGCCCGCGCCCAACCGCTCCCGGCAGCCCGGGCAGCGTCCGGTGGGCGGCAGCAGGCGCACGTCGCGCCCGCACGACGGACAGGCCGCACACCAGGGTTCGCCCTCCGGCACCGCGAACCGGGCGACCAGTCCGCGCAGCGGCGGAGCCGCCAGGAGACCGACCAGTACCGCCGCGACCACGACCGGCACCACCGGCGCACCCCCTCCTCGATCGACGCACCGGCCCCATCCTGCCGCGCCGGGCGGGGCGCCGTCCGGCGCGGCGGATGCGGCGTGCGGTGTGCCGTCCGTCTCGTTCCGGAGCGCGGCCCGCCCGCGCTCCTCGCATACGCGGGCATTCCGGACACCGGGCTCCCCCATTGGAAGGCCTGCCGACGCCCCCGCCTGCCGATCCAAGGAGGACTCTCCGGCCCTGCGGACCACCTTCCCGGAGTCCCGCCGAAGGGGTCCTCCGTACCCCTAAAGTAGGCAGGCATGCAGGTCATCCAGTCCAGCAAGCTCGCCAACGTCTGCTACGACATCCGCGGCCCGGTGCTCGACGAGGCGATGCGGCTGGAGGAGCAGGGCCACCGCATCCTCAAGCTCAACACCGGCAACCCGGCCACGTTCGGCTTCGAGGCGCCCCCGGAGATCCTCCAGGACATCCTGCGCAACCTCGCGAACGCGCACGGGTACGGCGACTCCAAGGGCCTGCTGTCCGCCCGCCGCGCGGTGGTCATGCACTACGAGGACCGCGGGCTGCACGGCCTCTCCGTCGACGACGTCTTCCTCGGCAACGGCGTCTCCGAGCTGATCCAGCTGGCCATGACCGCCCTGCTGGACGACGGCGACGAAGTCCTCGTCCCGGCCCCGGACTACCCGCTGTGGACGGCCTCCGTCTCGCTGGCCGGCGGCACCGCGGTGCACTACCGCTGCGACGAGCAGTCCGAGTGGTACCCGGACCTCGCCGACATCGAGGCCAAGGTCACCGACCGGACCAGGGCCATCGTGGTGATCAACCCGAACAACCCGACCGGCGCGGTCTACCCCCGCGAGGTACTGGAGGGCATCGTCGAGATCGCCCGCCGGCACGACCTGGTGGTCTACGCCGACGAGATCTACGACAAGATCCTCTACGACGACGCCGAGCACGTCCCGCTGGCGACCCTGGCCCCGGACCTCTTCTGCGTCACCTTCAACGGGCTCTCCAAGGCGTACCGCGTCGCCGGCTTCCGCTCCGGCTGGATGGTGCTGTCCGGCGAACGGGCCAGGGCCCGCAGCTACATCGAGGGCCTCACCGTGCTCGCCTCGATGCGGCTGTGTGCCAACATGCCCGCCCAGCACGCGGTGGCCGCCGCGCTCGGCGGCCGGCAGTCGATCCGCGACCTGGTGCTCCCCGGCGGACGCCTGCTCGCCTCGCGCGACGCCGCGCACCGGCTGCTCAACGAGATCCCCGGTGTCAGCTGCGTCAAGCCCAAGGGCGCCCTGTACGCGTTCCCGCGGCTGGACCCGAAGGTCTACAAGATCAAGGACGACGCCCAGATGGTCCTGGACCTGCTGCGCTCCCAGCGCATCCTGCTGGTCCAGGGCACCGGCTTCAACTGGCCCGAGCCGGACCACTTCCGGCTGGTCACCCTGCCCCGCCCCGAGGAGATCACCGACGCCGTGACCCGGATCGGCGAATTCCTCTCCGGCTACGCCCAACCTTGACCTCCCCTTTAACCACGGGCCACCGACCGGACCGTAGGATTCCGGCGCGTCGGCGGCCCGGGTTCCTCTCCGGGCCGTAGGGGGGACGGGCCGGTCGGCGGTGTGCCGGGGCCCGGGCCGACGCGGACACCGGAGCGCGCGACCGCCCGGAAGGGTCCGCTCCCCTGCCCCCACTCCTCCGCAAGGGACCGGTCCGTCTTGACCATCCGCATTCCGCTCACCCCCGCCCGCGCCGCCGCGGCCGCCGTCGGCGCCGCCATCGCGCTGACCACCGCCCTGCCGGCCACGCCCGCCGCCGCCGCCGGCGGTGGCTTCCGCATTCCGACGTCGAGCACCGTCGTGAACGCCAACTCCGGCAAGTGCCTGGAGATCGCCGACTGGAGCACCGACAACGGCGCCCCGGCCCGCCAGTGGGACTGCACCGGCGGCGCCAACCAGCGGTGGGACTACGTCCCCGACAGCGGCGGCTTCCGCCTGGTGAACCGCAACTCCGGCAAGTGCCTGGAGATCGCCGACTGGAGCCGGGACAACGGCGCCGAGGCCCGCCAGTGGGACTGCACCGGCGGCTGGAACCAGCACTGGAACTACGCCGGCTCGATCGGCGCGCACAACGAGCTCGGCCTGGCCAACCTCAACTCGGCCGACCTCCTGGAGATCGCCGACTGGCGCACCGACAACGGCGCCCCGGCCCGCCAGTGGCAGGGGTCCACGACCGGTGTCCCCCAGGGCAACCAGGCGTGGATCACCGCCATCACCCGGCTCTGACGGCGAGGCCCGGAAAAACACTACGGCCGGAGTCCCGGTCCGGACGATCTCCTTGGTCGGGGAAAGATCGTCCGGCGGAACTCCGGCCGTCCTGTCGCATCGGCGGGCGCCCGGTTCGTGCCGGGCGGCCGCCTCTCGCTCGGTAGAGGCTCAGGCTCAGCCGAGGCGCGCGACGAGGCTCCGGTACTCGTCCCACAGCTCCTTCGGGGTGTGCTCGCCGAAGGTCTCCAGGTGGGCCGGCACGAGCGCGGCCTCCTGGCGCCAGATGTCGGCGTCCACGGTGAAGAGCAGGTCGAGGTCCTCCTGGGACAGCTTCAGGTCACCGAGGTCGAAGCCCTCGACCGTCGGCAGCACGCCGATCGGGGTCTCGACGCCCTCGCCGGTGCCGTCCAGGCGCTCGACGATCCACTTGAGCACGCGGCTGTTCTCGCCGTAGCCGGGCCAGACGAACTTGCCCTCGGCGTTCTTGCGGAACCAGTTGACGTAGTAGATCTTCGGCAGCTTGGCGGCGTCCGCCTGGGCACCGACCTTCAGCCAGTGGGCGAAGTAGTCGCCCATGTTGTAGCCGCAGAACGGCAGCATCGCGAACGGGTCGCGACGCAGCTCGCCGACGGTGCCCTCGGCGGCGGCGGTCTTCTCGGAGGCGATGTTGGCGCCGAGGAAGACGCCGTGCTGCCAGTCGAAGGACTCGGTCACCAGCGGGACGGCGGTGGCGCGGCGGCCGCCGAACAGGATCGCCGAGATCGGCACGCCCGCCGGGTCCTCCCACTCGGGGGCGATGGTCGGGCACTGCGCGGCCGGGACGGCGAAGCGGGCGTTCGGGTGGGCGGCCGGGGTGCCGGACTCGGGGGTCCAGTCGTTGCCGCGCCAGTCGGTCAGGTGCGCCGGGGGCTCCTCGGTGAGGCCCTCCCACCACACGTCGCCGTCGTCGGTGAGGGCGACGTTGGTGAAGACGGTGTTGCCCCAGAGGGTCTCGATGGCGTTGGCGTTGGTGTCCACGCCGGTGCCGGGGGCGACGCCGAAGAAGCCGGCCTCGGGGTTGATGGCGTACAGGCGGCCGTCGGCGCCGAAGCGCATCCAGGCGATGTCGTCGCCGATCGTCTCGACCTTCCAGCCCGGAACGGTCGGCTGGAGCATGGCCAGGTTGGTCTTGCCGCAGGCCGACGGGAAGGCGGCCGCGACGTACTTGGGCTCGGTGCCGCCCTCGGAACCGGCCGGCGGGGTGAGCTTCAGGATGAGCATGTGCTCGGCCAGCCAGCCCTCGTCGCGGGCCATGGTCGAGGCGATGCGCAGCGCGTAGCACTTCTTGCCGAGCAGGGCGTTGCCGCCGTAGCCCGAGCCGAACGACCAGATCTCCTTGGTCTCCGGGAAGTGCGAGATGTACTTGGTGCTGTTGCACGGCCACGCCACGTCGGCCTCGCCCTCGGCGAGCGGGGCGCCGACGGTGTGCACGGCCTTGACGAAGTCGCCGTCCTCGCCCAGCTGGTCCAGCACGGCCTGGCCCATGCGGGTCATCACGCGCATCGACACGGCGACGTAGGCGGAGTCGGTGATCTCGACGCCGTACGCGGCCAGCGGGGAGCCGACCGGGCCCATCGAGAAGGGCACGACGTACATCGTGCGGCCCTTCATCGCGCCGCGGAAGAGACCCTGCTCGCCCTGGAACACCTCCCGCATCTCGGCGGGGGCCTTCCAGTTGTTGGTCGGTCCGGCGTCCTTCTCCTGCTCGGAGCAGATGTAGGTGCGGTCCTCCACGCGCGCGACGTCCGTCGGGTCCGAGGCGGCGTAGTAGGAGTTGGGGCGCTTCTCCTCGTCGAGCTTCTTGAAGGTGCCCTGAGCCACCAGCAGGTCCGCGAGGCGGTGGTACTCCGCCTCGGAACCGTCGCACCACTCGATGCGGTCCGGCTGGGTGAGCTCGGCGATCTCGCTCACCCAAGCGAGCAGCTGCTTGTGGCGGGTGGGCGCGGATGCGCTGAGAGCAGAGATCTCGTACGACACGATCGCTCCGTTTCACGCCATCTCGGCGAAGAGACGGCGTAGCGGGGGTCTGAGGGTGCTTGCAGCGTAGCTCCGGCCTCAAGCCTCCAACGCCCCGAAGCGGCGAAATTGACGCATCTTTTACTACAGTCAGTATGATTACCAGCCAGTAACAGGTCACTCGCGTCCCGGACGGAGTGCGCGGCGCCACACCCCGAATACTCCAAAACGTCCAAGAGTGATGATCACCACTTCCTACGCGTCAGTAACCTACGGATCCGTAGGTAGCGGGTAGCATGCTGCGCATGACTGCTGCTGCGCTCGCCGAGCGCCTCGCGGAGGGCCCCGCCGAGAGCGGGGAGAGCAAGCCGAAGTGGCGCGGCTGGCTGCACGCCGGCATGTTCCCCGCCACCGTCGCCGCCGGGATCGTGCTGATCTGCCTGGCCGACTCCACGCCCGCCAAGATCGCCTGCGCGATCTACTCGGTCAGCGCCTGGCTGCTGTTCGGGGTCAGCGCGGTGTACCACCGCTTCGACTGGGGCCCGCGCGGAGACGCCGTCCTGCGCCGGCTGGACCACGCGAACATCTTCCTGATCATCGCGGGCACCTACACGCCGTTCACGATGCTGCTGCTCAAGGGCGCGGACCAGCAGCTGCTGCTCTGGGCGGTCTGGGGCGGCGCGCTCGCCGGCATCGCGTTCCGGGTGTTCTGGGTCGGCGCGCCACGCTGGCTGTACACGCCGGTGTACCTCGCGCTGGGCTGGGCGGCCGCGTTCTTCCTGCCGGACTTCCTGCACACCGGCGGGGTCGCCGTCCTGGTGCTGATGATCGTCGGCGGGGTGCTCTACAGCATCGGCGGCGTGGTGTACGGGCTCAAGCGGCCCGATCCCTCACCGCGCTGGTTCGGCTTCCACGAGGTGTTCCACGCCTTCACCCTCGGCGCGTTCATCGTGCAGTACGTCGGCGTCTCACTGGTGGCGTACAGCACGGCCGGCTGAACCCGGCGCACCCCGACGGGCGGTCGAACGGTCCACGGACCGGGCGGCCGCCCGTTCCGCCGTCCAGGGCCGCTCGTACGGCGCGCGAATCTGCGGGCGGCGCGGGTACGGCGGGTGGTCGGCCGCGCCGGGCTCCGGCTGCGGGGCGGGGTCCTGGTGCCGCTCGCGCCCGTCGTGCGCCTCGCCGGTCCGGTGCGCCCCGTCGCCCGGGTGGGCCCCGTACTCCCTGCGCTCGTCGTGTTCCCGGTACGCGGCGTGCCCCTCGCGCTCCCGGTGCGCCGTGCCCGCCTCGTGCTCCCGGTGCGCCGCGCGCGCCGGGGGCTCCGGCCGCGCCGCGCCGGCGGAGCGCCCGCGCACCTGCCGGGCGTCCAGCGCCTCCCGGGCCCGGCGGCAGCGCTCGCAGTGCGCGGCGTCCGGGATGCCTCGGCGCGGACGGTGCCCGGCCGGGGCCGGGGCGCCGTGCAGGGCGCGCCAGCGCCGGCCGACGTGGACCATGAGCAGCACGGTCTCGACCCCGGCGACCGCCAGGACCAGCGGGGCGCCGTTGATCAGATAGGCCGCCACCACGGCCAGCGCGGAGGCCACCACCACCGCCGCACCCCACACCTGGGCACTCGCCTGCTTGTCGTCCGCGTCGGCCACTTCGGCTCCCCTTTCCCCGGTGCCGGGCTCGTGGTCGGCTCCTGCCGCCCCACCCCTTCTCCGCTCTCGGCACGCGTCGGTCAGCACTGACCGATTGCCACATGGTATCTACCGACAGTCACTCCCCACTGCCCCCGGGCGGCGAACGACAGATCAACGTTGCGTCAATTCCTTGTGTGGAAGCAGCACTTCCATGACACATCACGACGAGTAGGCAAGTGATCACACCATCGCCACATTGGCGGGAGTCATGACGCCCCAGCAACCGACCGCGGCCCGTCCGGACGTCCCGACCAACCCGGTCCGGGCGATGCCGGAGGCGCCGCTGTCGTTGCGCGAGCGCAAGAAGCTGAAGACCCGCCAGACCGTCCGCCGCGAGGCGTACCGGCTGATCTCCGAGCAGGGCTACGAGAACACCACCGTGGAGCAGATCGCCGCCGCCGAAGTCTCGCCGTCCACCTGCTTCCGCTACTTCGCCACCAAGGAGGAGCTGGTCCTCCCGGACGAGTACGACCCGGCCGTGATCGCCGCCCTGCTCGCACGGCCCGCCGACGAGCCCTTCCTCACCTCCTGCCGGGAGGCCATGCGCGACCTGATCCGGCAACTGCTCCGGCACGAGCGCGAGGGACTGTTCACCCCGATGCGGCTGGTCGCCGAGGTCCCCGCGCTGCGTGCCGGGGTGTACCGCAGCAGCAACAACCCGCAGCAGCTGTTCCTCACCGCGCTCACCCGGCGGGCCGGCGTCGAGGAACCCACGTACGAGATGCGGGTCACCGCCGCCGCCATCGCGGCCGCCACCACCGAGGCCCTGCTGCAGTGGGCCGCCGACGACCGCCGGGAGGACGTCGCGGACCTGGTCGACCGGACCTTCGCACTGCTGGAGAGCGGTTTCGCCGGGGTGTGAGCCCCGCCGCGGCCGTGCCGTCTCTCCCCTCTATACCGCTCCCCTCTATTCCGCTGCAGCGGGGAGAAGCCATACCGCTACAGCGGGGAGAAGCAGCCGCGCGAGGAATGCTCACCCGGCTGCTCGGCCCCCGCCGCGCCACGGACACCGGGCCCGCCGGCCCGCCCGTACGCCCGTACGCCCGTACCGCGACCTGATCTTCCCCGCCGGCGCCGGGCCCCGGTCCGGCGTCCGGCCGACTCCCCTACCGCGCCCGGAAGTCGACGATCAGGCAGTCCTCCACCGGCCGGTACCCGATCTGCTGGTAGATGGAGTTGCTGGTCGGGTTCGCCAGGTCCGTGTACAGCAGCACCTCGGTGGCGCCGCAGGTCAGCACGTGGGCCGAGGCGGCGGCCGTGACGGCGCTGCCGTAGCCGCGGCCGCGGTGCTCCACGGGCGTGTAGACCGGGCCGACGCGGGACATCCCGACGAGCACCGGGCTGGTGCCGGCCAGCGCGACCGGCTCGCCCCCGTCCTCCCACAGGTGCAGTCCGCCGGCCGCGGTCTTCTCGTCCACCGCCCTCGGCACGTCGGGCAGTTCGACCTTCGCCTCGGCCAGGAACTCCCGGTACCAGCGGATCACCAGCTCGCGGTCGGCCGGCCCGGCCGGCCGGTGCCGGCCCGCGGGCGGGCGCGGCGGATCGGTCAACCGGCCGAGCCGGTAGAGCCGTTCCTCGACGCGGACGGACTGCTCGGTGCCGGTGGCCGCCGTCCACGCGGCAGCGAAGGCACGGACCGCGTCGGTGGCTCCGGCGATCCCGTTCACGGTCGTCAGCCCCGTTCCGGCGGCGGCCAGTGCGACCGCCAGTTCGGCGGCCGCGGCCTCCGGCATGAAGGAGAGCCGGGGGTCGAACGGTGGCGTCTGCAGGAAGGCGCCCTCGACCGGGCCGCCCTCCTCGGCCCGCCACCAGCCGAAGACCGGCGGGCCTCCGAACACGTCCAGCCCGGACTCGGCCAGCCGGTGCGCGATGGTGAGCAGGACGGTGTTCTCGGCGGGGCGGGCGGCGAGGACGGCACCCGCCCGGGCCCGGAAGTCGTCGAGGGAGGTACTGAAGGTCCAGGTCATGGCCCATGTTGGCCCCGGCCCGCCCGCTCCCGCCAACGAATATCCGACCGCCGAGCCCGACCGCCGAGCCCGACTGCCGAGCCCGTCCGCCGCCCGCCCGACCACCGCGCCCGGGGGCCGCTACCCGACCGCCGTGCCCAGCCGCTCCGCCAGCGCCGCCGGATCGGTGGTCGGCGCGTCACAGGCGAAGTGCCGGCAGACGTACGCCGCCGGCGCGCCGCCGACCAGCGGCCGGTCCGCGAGCAGCGGCACCTCGGTCTCCCCCGGCGCGCCGACCGCGACCACCGCGCCCGGCGCCGTCCCCAGCAGCGCCGCCCGCCGCAGCGCGGCCGTGGCCGGGTGCCCGGCCGGGCCGACCACGGCGACCTCGCGCGGCCCGTCGAGCAGCGCCTCCGCCACCGCGAGGCCCCAGCCGATGAACCGCGGCGCCCGCCCCGCGAGCGCGCCGACCACGCCGAGGGCCCGCTCGGCGGCCGTCCGGTGCCGGCCGGAGCCGGTGTAGGCGGCGTAGGTGAGCAGGGCGCCGGCGGCGGCCGTCCAGCCGGACGGGGTGGCGTTGTCGGTCGGGTCCTGCGGGCGGCGGATCAACTCCTCGGCGTCGTCGGCGGTGTCGTAGAGCGCGCCGGAGGACTCGTCGGTGAAGTGCTTGAGGACGGTGTCGAGCAGGCCGCCGGCCAGCTGCAGCCACTCCGCCTCGCCGGTGACGGCGTACAGCGCGAGGAAGCCCTCGGCGGTGTCCGCGTAGTCCTCCAGCACGCCCGCGTTGGCACCGGCCCGGCCGTCCCGGGAGGTGCGCAGCAGCCGGCCGTCGGGGGTGAGGTGGACGGCGAGCAGCAGGTCACCGGCCTGCTCGGCGGCCTCGACGAGGTCGGGCCGGTCCAGCAGTGCGCCGGTTTCGGCGAGCGCGGCGATGGCGAGACCGTTCCAGGCCGCGACCACCTTGTCGTCCCGGGCCGGCGCGGGCCGCGCGGCGCGCGCCGCGAGCATTCGGGTGCGGATCGCCTCGTACTCGGCGAAGTCCTCCGGCTCGGAGAGGAGTTGGAGGACGGAGGTGCCGTGCTCGAAGGTGCCGGCGGCGGTGACGGTGAACAGCCGGGCGGCGGTGGCCGCGTCGGCGGGGCCGAGCAGGTCGACCAACTGGCCGGGCTCCCACACGTAGTAGGCGCCCTCGGCGGACTGACCGGTCTCCTCGTCCAGGCTGTCCGCGTCCAGCGCGGAGGCGAACGCGCCTTCGGGCGTGCGGAGTTCACGCAGCAGGAAGTCGGCCGTGGACAGCGCGACCCGCCGTGCGAGCGCGGACCCGGTGGCCCGCCACAGGTGCAGGTAGGCGCGCAGCAGCAGGGCGTTGTCGTAGAGCATCTTCTCGAAGTGCGGCACCACCCAGCCGGCGTCCACCGCGTACCGGGCGAAGCCGCCGCCGAGCTGGTCGTGGATGCCGCCGCGGGCCATCGCCTCGCCGGTGCGGACGGCCATCTCCAGTGCCGCTTCCGAGCCGGTGCGGGCGTGGTGGCGCAGCAGGAACTCGACCACCATGGCCGGCGGGAACTTGGGCGCGCCGCCGAAGCCGCCGCGGGCCTGGTCGAAGTCCCGGCTGAGGGTCACCAGCGCCTGGTGCAGGTCCGCCTCGCCGGGCGGGTTGTGGGCGCCGGCCGAGTACACGGCGGCCCGTTCGGCCAGGTCGGCCCGGATCCGGCCGGCGACCTCGCCGACCTCCTGCCGCCGGTCCCGCCAGGCGGCGTCCACGCCCTCCAGCACCTGCCGGAAGGAGGGCATCCCGTGCCGGGGCTCCGGCGGGAAGTACGTGCCGAAGTAGAACGGCTCCTTGTCGGGCGTGAGGAAGACCGTCATGGGCCAGCCGCCCTGCCCGGTCGCGGCCTGAACCGCCTCCATGTACACGGCGTCGACGTCCGGGCGTTCCTCCCGGTCGACCTTGACCGCGACGAACCGCTCGTTCAGGTACCCGGCGAGCCCGGCGTCCTCGAAGCTCTCGTGCGCCATCACGTGGCACCAGTGGCAGGCGGCGTACCCGACGGACAGCAGCACCGGCACCCCGCGCCGCCGCGCCTCCTCGAACGCCTCCACCCCCCAGGGCCACCAGTCGACCGGGTTCTCGGCATGCTGCAGCAGGTACGGCGAGGTCGCGTCAGCGAGACGGTTCGGCATGCCCCCATCCTCGCGCATCGGCGGGCGGCGAGGGCCGGTGACTCACTCCTTGGGAGCCTCCGGCTCCTCCACGAAGTCGACCTTCTTGAACTGCCGGTTCATCGACTTGGCCAGGAACCAGGTCGCCACGCCGAGGGCGGCGAAGACGACGAAGCCGAGGAGGCCGGGGGTGACCTTGGCGTCGTCGACGGCGAGGTCAGCGGCGAGGTGGAGGAGGTTCACGGAGGCACTCATATCTCTATGGTGGCCCGGCTCACGGGGAGCCGGGCCATCGGGGGGTGGTTCAGTCGCGCGTGTCGGCGGCCTCGGCCGCCAGGCTGGGGGTGCGCAGGCCGGCGAAGAGGTCGTCCTCCGGCAGGTCCACGTCGACCAGGGTACGGGCGAGTTCGTAGTCCTCGGTGGGCCAGACCTCGCGCTGGACCTCCAGCGGCACGCGGAACCACGGGCCGTCGGGGTCGATCTGGGTCGCGTGGGCGATCAGCGCGCGGTCGCGGGTCTCGAACCAGTCGTCGCAGCGGACGCGGGTGGTGATCTCGCGCTCCGTGCGGCCGCTCTTCTCCCAGCCGGCGATCCACTCGCCGTACGGCGACTCGTGGCCGTGCTCGGTGAGGTACTGGTGCAGGGCGCGGATGCGGCCCATCGGGAAGCCGTGGTTGTAGTAGAGCTTCAGCGGCTGCCAGGGCTCGCCGGCCTCGGGGTAGGCGTCCGGGTCACCCGCGGCGTCGAAGGCCAGCATGGTGATCTTGTGGGTCATGATGTGGTCCGGGTGCGGGTACCCGCCGTTCTCGTCGTAGGTCGTGATGACCTGCGGCTTGAACTCGCGGATCAGCCGGACCAGCGGCTCGGCCGCGTCCTTGACGTCCTGCAGGGCGAAGCAGCCCTCCGGCAGCGGGGGCAGCGGGTCCCCCTCGGGCAGGCCGGAGTCCACGAAGCCCAGCCAGGCCTGCTTGACGCCGAGGATCGCCCGCGCCTCGTCCATCTCCTTGCGGCGCACCTCGTGGATGTTCTCCTCGATGTACGGGTCCCCCTGGAGCTTGGGGTTGAGGACCGACCCGCGCTCGCCCCCCGTGCAGGTGGCCACGAGCACGTCCACACCCTGCTCGACGCACATGGCCATGGTGGCCGCGCCCTTGCTGGACTCGTCGTCCGGGTGGGCGTGCACCGCCATCAGTCGCAACTGCTCAGTCAACGCCTTGCGTTCCTTCCACATCGTCGGGCGTTCCGCGAAGTCCGGGTCAGCCCACCGTACGAACCGCTCACTCCGGGGCCGCGTCGCCGCGGGGCCGGCCCGCGGAAGTCGCCGACACGGCCGAGCCCCGCCCCCGCCGGACCGGCCGCGGGCGTGCCCCTCCTATAGTGACGGACTGGAGGTCCGTCGCATTCCCCCGCATCACCCCGCGCGGACCCTCCCCCAGGAGAGGACAGAGTCCGATGACCGCAGAGACCACCGCCGCCCGGCTCCCCGAGGGGCGCTACGGACGCGGCGGCGACCGCGAGTCGGACCGCCGCCTGAAGGTCGTCGGCGCGGTCTGCGGCGTGCTGGGCCTGGGTCTGATCGCCTGGCTGGGCGGTTCCTACCTGCTGCGCGAGACGAAGATCAACGGTTCGGTGCCGACCTTCCAGGTGCTCTCCGACTCCGAGGTCCAGCTCCACCTCACCGTCAGCAAGCGCGACGGCCAGGCCGGCACCTGCACGGTCCGCTCGCAGGGCGACGACCACTCGGTGGTCGGGGTGGCCGACTTCCCGGTCCCGGCAGCCGGCTCCGGCTACGACGCCGTGGTAACCCTGCGCACCACGTCCCGCGGCACCACCGCCGAGCTGCTGGGCTGCACGCCCGCCGAGTAGGGCGCATAGTCGACCGGGCGAGCGGGAATCCGTCAGGGGTCCCGCTCCGCGTCCCGTACACCGCGGCGTAACGCCACCGTCAATGGCGCGTCGGCGCCTCTCCCGCTTGTCGGCAGGACTTGTTACGCTCGTGGTTTCGCCCCTTCCGCACCGGATGGTACGGGAGCGGGCGTTGCTTTGTAGTTGAGACCGATATCACCACCAACCCTGCTGACGACTCACACCCTCAGCACAGCCCGAGCACCTACGAGGAGCACCCGTGACCCAGACCAGCGAGAACGTGACCTGGCTCACTCAGGCCGGCTACGACCAGCTCAAGGCCGAGCTGGATCACCTGACCGGGCCCTGGCGCATCGAGATCGCCCAGAAGATCGAGGCGGCGCGCGAGGAGGGTGACCTCAAGGAGAACGCCGGCTACCACGCGGCGAAGGAGGAGCAGGGCAAGTACGAGCTGCGCATCCGCCAGCTGACCCAGCTGCTGGAGCGTGCCAAGGTCGGCGAGGCCCCGGCCGACTCGGGCGTGGTGGCCCCGGGCATGGTCGTCACGGTCGCCTTCGACGGTGACGAGGACGACCTCATGGAGTTCCTGCTCGCCTCCCGCGAGGTCGCCGGCTCCGACACCCTGGACGTCTACTCCCCGCAGTCCCCGCTGGGCCGCGCGATCGACGGCAAGCAGATCGGCGACGAGGCCAGCTACGAGCTGCCGAACGGCAAGCCGGCCATGGTGAAGATCGTCAAGGTCGTGCCGCACGCCGGCTGATCCGGCCCCGCCACGTCGAGGGGGGGGGCCGCGGGGGGGGGCGCGCCGCCCCGCCCCCCCCGGCGGGGGCCCCCGCCCCGGTGGGGCCGGGGGGGGCGGGCGCGCGGGGGGGGACGGC
>NZ_JBHWBZ010000058.1:49046-65894 GCF_042735475.1 Kitasatospora sp. NPDC059577
GGTGCTTTACCTTTCTCGGTGGTCTTCCTCTCTGTACCCTCCGCCGCGCGGCGGCCGCGTGCGCCCGGGCGCCGGGGCGCGGGCGGGGGGGCGCCGGCGCCCCCCCCCCCCCCCCCTTCCGCGTTCCGGCCGCCCTTCCGCGTTCCGGGCAGTGGCCGATCAGGCAGTGGCCGATCAGGCAGTGGCCGAACGGTACTTGCGCACCGACAGCCACGAGAACACGGCCGTGATGAGCACCGACCACATCACCGACACCAGCGCCGCGTGCTGCATCGGCCAGGCGCTGTCCACCGGTCCGACCTGGTTGCCGAACAGCACCCGGCAGGCCTGCACGGTGGCGCTGAACGGGTTCCAGTAGGCGACCCCCTGCAGCCAGCCCGGCATCGAGGAGACCGGCACGAAGGCGTTGGACACGAAGGTCAGCGGGAACAGCCAGATCAGCCCGGCCGAGGTGGCCGCCTCGGGGCTGCGCACCGACAGGCCGATCAGCGCGCCGATCCAGGAGAAGGCGTAGCCGAACAGGAGCAGCAGGCCGAAGGCGGCGAGCGCGTTGAGCACCCCGTCGTGGATCCGCCAGCCGACCAGCAGCGCGACCAGGCCCAGCACGACCACGATGAACGCGGTCTGCACGAGGTCCGCCAGGGTGCGGCCGACCAGCACCGCGGAGCGGGCCATCGGCAGCGAGCGGAAGCGGTCCACCAGGCCCTTGGTCATGTCCTCCGCGATGCCGGCCGAGGCACCGGCGGTGGCGAAGGTGACGGTCTGGGCGAAGATGCCGGCCATCAGGAACTGGATGTACGTGTGGGAGCTGGAGTCCGCCCCCGGGATCTTGATCGCCCCGCCCATGACGTACGAGAACAGCAGCACGAACATGACCGGCTGCATCAGGCCGAAGACGACGATCTCCGGGATGCGGGTCATCCGGCGCAGGTTGCGCTTGGCGACCACCCAGGAGTCGTGCAGGGTGGCGGACAGCCCCCGGCGCTGCCTGGGCATCGCCGCGCCGATGGCGTGCTCGGTGGCGGTGCTCATCTCAGCGCTCCTTTCCGGCCGCGACGGCCTGCTTGTCCGGTCCCCGGCTCCCGGCGTCGTCCGTGCCGCCGGGCTTGCCCTTGCCCTTGCCCTTGCCCCGCCCGCGCGCCTTGGGGTCGGCGCCGCCCTCCTCGGTCCCCTCCTCGGCGGCGTGGCCGGTGAGGGTGAGGAAGACGTCGTCCAGCGTCGGGCGGCGCAGCCCGATGTCGTCGATCTCGATCCCGCGGGCGTCCAGTTCGCGGATGGCGTCGGCGAGCACCCGGGCGCCGCCGCTGATCGGCAGGGTGATCCGGCGGGTGTTCTTCTCCACTGTCGGCTCGCTCAGCGCGTAGCCGGACATCGCCGCGACCGCGTCGGCGACCCGGCCGGGCTCGTGTACCACGACCTCGATCCGCTCGCCGCCGATCTGGGCCTTGAGCTGGTCGGCGGTGCCGCGCGCGATCACCCGGCCGCGGTCGACCACCGCGATGTCGTGGGCGAGCCGGTCGGCCTCCTCCAGGTACTGGGTGGTGAGCAGCAGCGTGGTGCCCTGCTCGACCAGGGTCTCGATGACCTCCCAGAGCGCGAGCCGGTTGCGCGGGTCGAGGCCGGTGGTCGGCTCGTCCAGGAACATCACCGGCGGCCGGACGACCAGTGCGGCGGCGAGGTCCAGGCGGCGGCGCATGCCGCCGGAGTAGGTCTTGGCGGTGCGGTCCTTGGCCTCGGCGAGGTTGAACCACTCCAGCAGCTCCAGCGCGCGGGCCTTCGCGGCGCGGGTGCTCATCTGGTAGAGCTCGCCGACCATGGTGAGGTTCTCGAAGCCGGTGAGGTACTCGTCGACCGCCGCGTACTGTCCGGACAGGCCGATCAGGCTGCGGACCTTGTTGGGGTGCTTGAGGACGTCGACGCCGGCGACCACCGCGCGACCGGAGTCGGGGCGGAGCAGGGTGGTGAGGACCCGCACGGTGGTGGTCTTCCCGGCGCCGTTCGGGCCGAGCAGCCCGAGCACCGTGCCCTCGGGGACGTCGAGGCTGACGCCGTCCAGGGCTCGCACGTCGCCGAAGGTCTTCACCAGGTTCTCGGCTTGGATGGCTGGCGCCATGGCCTGCCTCATCTCCTCGGACGTATGGAGCGATCTGTCCCACTCTGCCCCGCTTTCGGGCGCGCGGGCGACTCGATTTTCGACCCGCGGGACTCGAACGCGATGTATCGCGAGTCTCCCAGTACGCGATATATCGCGTCAAGGGATGCAGCTCCGCCATCGTTCCAGGGAGAAGCCGCGCCGGACCGCAGCAACGACCGGCAATCAGGCCCCGAACCACCGGCAACTGGGAACCCGGTGGTCACTCCCGCCCCACCGGTCCCACGCGGCATCCGGTCAACCGGAGGAGGACTCGCCGGAGACGACGTACCCCGAGTCCCGCAGCTCGCCGACCACCGCCGCGCAGTGCTCCGGGCCCTTGGTCTCCAGGTGCAGGTCCACCTCGACCTCGGTCAGCCCCAGCCGCGGGTCGATCCGCACGTGCGCCACGTCCAGCACGTTGGCGTCCACCCTGGTCAGCACCGCCAGCAGGTCCGCCAGCGACCCCGGCTTGTCCGCCAGCCGCACCCGCAGCGACAGGTAGCGCCCGGCCGCCGCCAGGCCGTGCCGCAGCACCCGCTGCATCAGCTGCGGGTCGATGTTGCCGCCGGACAGCACCGCCACCACCGGCCCCTCGAAGGAGTCAGGCCGCTCCAGCAGCGCCGCGATCGGGGCCGCCCCGGCCGGCTCGACCACCAGCTTCAGCCGCTCCAGGCCGATCAGCAGCGCCCGCGACAGTGCGTCCTCGGAGACCGTGCGGATGCCGTCCGCCAGCGTGTTGACCACCTCGAAGGGGATGTCCCCCGGGCGTCCGACCATGATCCCGTCGGCCATGGTGGCGACGTGCTGCAGCGACACCGGCCGCCCGGCCGCCAGCGAGGGCGGGTACGCGGCCGCCCCGGCCGCCTGCACCCCGACCACCCGGACGTCCGGCCGCAACGGCTTGACCGCCGCCGCGATCCCGGCCAGCAGCCCGCCGCCGCCCACCCCGACCAGGATGGTGCGCACCTCGGGGCACTGCTCCAGCACCTCCAGGCCCACGGTCGCCTGGCCGGTGACCACGTCCCAGTGGTCGAAGGGGTGGATGAACACCGCGCCGGTCGCCTCCGCGTACCGCTGCGCGGCGAGCAGCGCCTCGTCCACGGTGGCGCCGTGCAGCCGCACGTCGGCGCCGTACTCGCGGGTGGCCGCGACCTTCGGCAGCGGCGCCGCGACCGGCATGAACACCGTCGAGCGCACCCCCAGCAGCGCGGCCGCCAGCGCCACGCCCTGGGCGTGGTTCCCGGCGCTCGCCGCCACCACCCCGCCGGCCCGCTGCACCGGCGAGAGGCCCGCGATCCGCACGTACGCCCCGCGCAGCTTGAAGGAGCCGGTGCGCTGGAGGTTCTCGCACTTCAGGTGGACCGGTGCGCCGATCAGCCCGGACAGGTACCGGCTGCCCTCCATCGGGGTCACCCGGGCGATCCCGGCGAGCATCTTCTGGGCGCCGCGGACGTCGTCGAGGGTGATCGGCCAGTTGTGCATGTCGCCAAGGTTAGAGGTCCGGACGGCGGCAATCCGGCACGCCGGGCCTGTTCCCGGGTCCGCCGCGCCCGCGTACGCTGCTGCTTCCGAGCCTCCCTCGCCGCACGACGATCGTGAGCCGCGATGACGACGACCTCGCCCCAGGCCACCGACCGCACCGACCCCGTGCACGCCCAACTCCAGTACCAGCTCGCGGTGTTCGCCCGCCGCATGGAACAGGTCCGGACCTCCGGCGGCGGGGTCGGAGCGCTGGACCGGGCCGCCTACCTGCTGCTCGACCGACTGGAGCGGCACGGGCCGGCCAACGTCAAGGCGCTGGCCGAATCGCTCGGCGTGGACTCCTCCACGGTGACCCGCCAGGTCGCCCCGCTGGTCGCGGCCGGGCTGGGGGGGGGGGGGGGGGGGCCCCCCGCCCCCCCCCCCCCCCGGCGCGCCGTGCGGCTCGCACTGACCGCCCGCGGCTCCGGACGCCTCGACGAAGTCCGGGACGGACGGGCCGAGTTGACCCGCCGCCTGATGGCCGACTGGCCGGAGGAGGAGCAACGGGCGTTCTGCGCCCTGCTGGCCCGCTTCAACCACGCGATGGAGTCCTACACGGCGGACCAGCAGGGGCAGTGAACCCCGAGAACCCCGACGGGCTCAGCCCAGCGCCTGCTCGAGGTCGGCCAGCAGGTCGTCGATCGACTCGATGCCGACCGAGACGCGCACCAGGTCGGACGGCACCTCCAGCGCCGAACCGACCACCGAGGCGTGGGTCATCCGGCCCGGGTGCTCGATCAGCGACTCGACGCCGCCCAGCGACTCGCCGAGGGTGAACAGCTGCGCGCGGTTGCAGACCTCGACGGCCGCCTCCTCGCCACCCGCGACCCGGAACGAGACCATGCCGCCGAAGGCCTTCATCTGCTTGGCCGCGATGTCGTGGCCGGGGTGCTCGGGCAGGCCCGGGTACAGCACCTGGCTGACCTTGGAGTGGCCCGCCAGCAGCTCGGCGACCTTCTCCGCGTTGGCGCTGTGCCGGTCCATCCGGACACCCAGCGTCTTTATGCCGCGCAGCACCAGCCAGGCGTCGAACGGGCCGGAGACCGCGCCCATCGCGTTCTGGTGGTACGCGACCTCCTCGCCGAGGGTCGCGTCGGCCAGCACCAGCGCACCGCCGACCACGTCCGAGTGGCCGCCCATGTACTTGGTGGTGGAGTGCACGACCGCGTCCGCGCCGAGCGCGATCGGCTGCTGCAGGTACGGGCTGGCGAAGGTGTTGTCGACCACCAGCAGTGCGCCGGCGCCGTGCGCGATCTCGGCGAGCGCGGCCAGGTCGGTGATGCCCAGCAGCGGGTTGGACGGGGTCTCCACCCACACCGCGCGGGTGTTGGGGCGGATCGCCTCGCGGACGGTGGCCAGGTCCTGGGTGTTGGCCACGGAGAACTCGACGCCCCAGCGGGTCAGCACCTTGGCGAACAGCCGGAAGGTGCCGCCGTAGGCGTCGTTGGGGATCACGATGTGGTCGCCCGGCTTGAGGATGGTGCGCAGCAGGGTGTCCTCGGCCGCCAGGCCGGAGGCGAAGGCGAGGCCGCGGGCGCCGCCCTCCAGCGCGGCGAGGCACTCCTCCAGCGCGGTACGGGTCGGGTTGGCGCTACGGCTGTACTCGTAGCCGCCCCGCAGGCCGCCCACCCCGTCCTGCTTGTAGGTGGACACCTGGTAGATCGGCGTGACGACGGCCCCGGTCTGGGGGTCTGCTTCCTGACCCGCGTGGATGGCGAGGGTCTCGAAGCCCTGGGGAAGCTGGTGCTCGGTCATGGCTCCGAGCCTAGTGGCCGTACGTCGGCGCGCTCGCCGGAACCGGGAGCACTGGCGGAAACCGCCGCCGCCGCGGGCCGCCGCCGTCCGGAAGTACCGCTCCCGGAATCCGGGAGCCGTTCCGTGCGTTGAATCCGGGGCAACCCTCCCTACCCCGCAGGAGCAGGCCGTGCTGTTCAACCGCCACAAGACCTCGCTCGTCCCCGCCGACCAGGCGCTGCCCGGCCGGGCGGCCCCGTCCTTCGAGCTGCGGGACCCGCACACCGTGCTCGGCCACCCGCTGCCCGGCCCGTACCCGGAGGGGCTGGAGGTGGCCGACTTCGGGCTGGGCTGCTTCTGGGGCGCCGAGCGGACGTTCTGGCGGCTGCCCGGCGTCTGGACGACGCTGGCCGGTTACCAGGGCGGCTACACCCCGAACCCGACGTACGAGGAGGTGTGCAGCGGGCTGACCGGGCACACCGAGGCGGTCCGGGTGGTGTACGACCCGGCGGTGGTGTCGTACGAGCGCCTGCTGAAGACGTTCTGGGAGGCGCACGACCCGACGCAGGGAAACCGCCAGGGCAACGACGTGGGCACCCAGTACCGCTCCGCCGTCTACACCCACTCCCCCGCCCAGGCCGAGGCCGCGGCGGCCACCAGGGACGCCTTCCAGCCGGCCCTGACCGCGCTCGGCTACGGTCCGATCACCACCGAGATCGCCCCGGCCGGCCCGTTCTTCCCGGCCGAGCCGTACCACCAGCAGTACCTGTCGGAGGCCAAGAACCCCAACGGCTACTGCGGCCTCGGCGGCACCGGCGCCGCCTGCCCGATCGGCGTGGCCCGCACCCGGGGCTGACCCGCTCCGCGCCACCCGGGGAGCGGGCCACCCCACGTGACCGCTCCCCGATCCGGGCGCAGACTGGAAGGGCCAGCAGGGGCGGTGCGGCCACCGCCGGCGGCCGGGCCGTCCTCCCTGCGGGGAGAGGAGTGCGCCATGTCCGGTCTGGTCCGCAAGAGCTTCGAGGATCCCGAGGAAGTCCGTCCCTTCGAGGAGGGCACGGGCGAGCTGCGCCTGGTCAACCTGGACGCCGGCCCGGTGGGCCGGGCCGTGTTCGAGCCGGGCTGGCAGTGGTCCAAGCACGTGAAGCCGATCGCCAAGACCGACAGCTGCCAGGCGGCCCACACGGGGTACGTGGTCTCCGGCCGGATGAAGATCGTCATGGACGACGGCCAGGCGGAGGAGTTCGGCCCCGGCGACTACATGATCTGCGCACCCGGGCACGACGCCTGGATCCTGGGCGACGAGCCGTGCGTGGTCATCGACTGGCAGGGGTTCGCGGACTACGCGAAGCGCTGATCGAACGCGGACCCGGCTCCCCGGGCGGACGCGGGAACGGTCCGCCCGGGGAGCCGGGTGTCGGCGGCCGACGGGGTGCCCGGCCGTGCGGATCGGACGGCCGGGCTAAAGCCTCAGAAATCGGACGGCGGGGGTCAGGCGTCGGGGGTCAGGCGGCGCTGCCGGCCTTCCAGTCGGCCCAGCTCAGGTTCCAGCCGTTCAGGCCGTTGTCCGGGGCGACGGTCTTGTCGCCGGAGTTCACGACCTCGACCACGTCGCCGACCATCGAGGACTTGTAGAACTTGTAGCCGTCCGAGCCGGCGTCCTGCGCCCCCTTGGTGTCCTGCAGGCCGACGCAGCCGTGGCTGGTGTTCTGGCCGCCGAAGATCGACGGCGGGGACCAGTAGTTGCCGTGGACGAAGGTGCCCGAGGTGGTGAGGCGCTGGGCGTGCGGCACGTCGGCGATGTCGTACTCGCTGCCCAGGTTGACCGTCTGCGAGTTCATCCGGGTCTGGGTGTACTGCTCGGAGATGACCATCTTGCCGCCCCAGGTGGTGTGCTCGGGCGAACCACCGGAGATCTTGTAGACGGCGCTGACCTGGCCGTCGGTGGTGACGGTGAGCTTCTTGGTGCCGAGGTCGGCGACGCTGGTCTGGGCGCGGCCGATGGTGAAGGCGATGTCCTTGGACTGGGTGCCGTACACGCCCTTGGCGCCCTCGACGTCCTTGAGCCGGAGCTTGAGGGTGACCTTGGTGCCCTTGGCCCAGTACTCCTGCGGCCGGAAGTCGAGGCGGGTGCTGGAGAACCAGTGGCCGACGATCTCGACGCCCGGCTCGGCTATCACGGTGATCGCCTGCTGGACGGCCTTGCGGTCGGTGACCGGCTTGCTGAAGTTGATCGAGACGGGCATGCCGACGCCGACCGTCGAGCCGTCCTCGGGGGTGAAGTAGCCGACGAAGGTGTTGGCCGGGGTCGCCGTGGTGAACACGGCGTTGGCGTCCGCCTCCAGCTTGTCCTTGTCCACGGCGACGGCGGCGACGGTGTACTTGGTGCCGCTGGCCGGGGCGGCCGCCGAGGTCCAGCCGGTGTTGTCGGCGGAGAGCTGGCCGGCCAGCTCCTTGCCGGTCGAGTCGGTGACCTTGACGGTGCTCAGCGTGCCGTTGGCGACGGTGATCTTGACCGGGTCGCTGAAGCTGGCGGCGGCGGCGCCGTCGGCGGGGGTGACGGTGATCACGGCGGTCGAGGTCTTCGGGGTGCTGCTGCTTCCGCCGTCGGAGCCCTGGCCGGAGCCCGCGCCACCGCCGGAGCCGCTACCGCTGCCGCTGCTGCCGCCGCTGTTGTCGTTGCAGGCCGCCAGCAGGAGCACGGGAGCCCCGATCAGCCCCGCGAGCACACCGCGTCGGCTCCAGCTTCCTCCGGCCGCCCGCCCCTGACCGTCCCGTGCCGTCACGTCGCGTCTCCCTGCTGATCATCCCGGGCATTACGGATACAGAAACGCAATCCGCCCGTTCACGGTTCCACCACCGAAGGGTAAGCGATCGTATGAGATGACCCAACTTGCCTCCGAACAGGGACAAAACGCCCGGCCTGCCGTGGCAGACCGGGCGTTCGCGGGCGGTGACGGCGTGCCGTCGTTACTCGGCGGAGCTGTCCACCGCGTACTCGTCCCACTCCTCGTCGTCCGGGTCGAACTCGGTCTGCGCCGACTCCCAGGTCGCCGAGGCGAGCTCCACCCCGGGGACGTCGCCGAGCAGCGCGACGGGGTCGATGAAGTGCGCGAGCGAGCCCGACGGGTCCACCTCGATGGCCTCGACGGACTGGGCGCGCTCCTCGTCGTCGAGGTACTCGTCCTCGGTCACCGCCTGCAGGGCCGCCGCCTTGAGGGCGCCCTCGTCGGTGATCTCCGCGATGAGCTCGATCTTGACCCGGACGTAGCGCGGGGCGTCCTGGTCGGTCGTTTCAGTGCTGGTCATGCGTGCGAGCGTACGGGAACGGACGGCCGCCGACGCACAGCGCGGGAGCCGCCGGCGGGCGGACCGGGCCCGGAACGGACGGAAGGGGCCGGTCCCTCGGAGAAGGACCGGCCCCACCGTTCCCCCGCATGGACTCCCCCACCCGGGAGCCGCGGGGACGCGCCGTACGGCGCGGTGCGGCCGCGGGAGCCGCCACACCCTGTGGACCGGCCGGAGCCGGGCAGGGGCGGGACGACGGCGCCTCCCGCGAGGGAGGACACAGCGGTCGGGTCAGGACCGCCCGGTGTGCCCGGAGTCGACCGCGGTCGCCGGGGAGCCGCTCCCGGACGGTTGCCGTCGCCTCGTTCGGCGTCGTGCCGTTGACCACAACGATGCCGGAGCCGTGTTAACCACGTGCTGCGGGCAGGTGACGCCGGTGTACCACTTCGCCCGTGGACGAATCCTCCGGATCCGTCCGCGGGCGGGCGGCGGTGACCCCGGGTCAGTGCGCGGCGCGGCCGGTCAGGTAGCCCAGCAGGTCCTGGCGGGTGACGATGCCCTGCGGCTTGCCCTCCACCAGCACGACGGCCGCGTCGGCCTTCTCCAGCACGGTCATCAGGTTGGTGACGGTCTCGCCCGAGCCGACCACCGGCAGCGGCTTGGACATCACGTTGTCCAGCGTGTCGGTCAGCTCGATCTCCTTGGCGAAGATGCCCTCCAGCAGCAGCTTCTCCACCACCGAGCCGATCACCTCGCCGGCCATGATGTCCGGGTGCCCGGCGCCCGGGGAGACCACCGGCATCTGCGAGACGCCGTACTCGCGCAGCACCCGGACCGCCTCGGCGACCGTCTCGTTGGGGTGCATGTGGACGAACTGCGGGACGCCGCCCTGCTCGATGGACTCCTTGCGGGCCAGCACCTCGCCGATGTGCGCCTCGTCGGTGGACGAGGGCAGGAAGCCGTAGTCGGCCATCCAGTCGTCGTTGAAGATCTTCGACAGGTAGCCGCGGCCGCCGTCCGGCAGCAGCACGACCACGACGTCGTCCGGCCCGAGCCCGCGGGCGACCTCCAGCGCGGCCACCACGGCCATGCCGCAGGAGCCGCCGACCAGCAGGCCCTCCTCCTTGGCCAGGCGGCGGGTCATCTGGAACGAGTCCTTGTCGGAGACGGCGACGATCCCGTCCGCGACCGCGCGGTCGTAGGCGGTCGGCCAGAAGTCCTCACCGACGCCCTCGACCAGGTACGGACGGCCGGTGCCGCCCGAGTAGACCGAGCCCTCCGGGTCGGCGCCGATCACCTTGACCTTGCCGCCGGAGACCTCCTTCAGGTAGTTGCCGGTGCCGGAGATGGTGCCGCCGGTGCCGACGCCCGCCACGAAGTGGGTGATCTTCCCGTCGGTCTGCTCCCACAGCTCCGGGCCGGTGGAGTGGTAGTGCGAGGCCGGGTTGTCCGGGTTCGAGTACTGGTCCGGCTTCCAGGCGTTCGGGGTCTCCCGGACCAGGCGGTCGGAGACGTTGTAGTAGGAGTCCGGGTGCTCCGGGGCGACGGCGGTCGGGCAGACGACCACCTCGGCTCCGTACGCGCGCAGCGTGTTGATCTTGTCGGTCGAGACCTTGTCGGGACAGACGAAGATGCACTTGTAGCCCTTCTGCTGGGCCACGATCGCCAGACCGACACCGGTGTTGCCCGAGGTCGGCTCGACGATGGTGCCGCCCGGCTTGAGGGCGCCCGAGGCCTCGGCGGCCTCGATCATGCGCATCGCGATGCGGTCCTTGACCGAGCCACCGGGGTTGAAGTACTCGACCTTCGCCAGCACCGTCGCGCTGATGCCCTCGGTGACCTTGTTCAGCTTGACCAGCGGCGTGTTGCCGACCAGGTCGATGATCGAGTTGTGGTACCGCACGGGGGTCCTCCCGGTCTGTGGGCATGCGAGTGCTTGTGCTTTCGGTACTGCAAAGCCTAGGCCGTGGCACGCACCCCAGCGCCCCCTCTTGTCCACCTCCTCCAAGGAGCCGCCCCGACACTCCTCCGGCCCGTCGGCCCCTCCTCCCCCGCGGCCCGCCCGGCCGGCCCTCCGCGCGGCGCCCCGCCTCCCCACCAATGGCCCACCGGCACCGGTACTCCCGCCCCCCGCGCGGGTAGGAGGGGTGTACGGCCCCGCCGGGGGCGGCACGAGGACGCGAAGGGGGTGCCGGATGCCAGGCGCACACGACTCGCGGGCCCGGGTGGCCCGGCGGATCGCCACCGCGGCGGCGTACGGCGGCGGCGGACTCGGACTGCTCGGCGTGGGTCTGGTGGGCCTGCTGCTGACCGAGAGCAAGCTCGCGATCCAGGCCATCGGCGTCCTGGAGACCCACCCGCCCAAGGCCGACGGCGTCTACGGCGAGGCCTTCGCCGACGGCGCCACCACCCCTCAGCCGCCGCTGGTGCTGGCCGTCCTCGGCGACTCCACCGGAGCCGGCCTCGGCGTGGCGCGGGGCCGGGAGACCCCCGGCGCCCTGCTCGCCTCAGGCCTGGCCTCGGTCGCCGAGCGCCCGGTCCGGCTGGTCAACGCGGCCCGCTCCGGCGGGCGCTCCGCCGACCTCTCCGGCCAGCTGGAGCAGGCGCTGCGGCACCGCCCCGACGTCGCGGTGATCATGATCGGTGCCAACGACGTGACCCGGCACAGCCCGGCCCAGCTGGCCGTCCGCCAGCTCGGCGAGGCCGTCGCCGCGCTGCGCGCCAACGGCTGCGAGGTGGTCGTCGGGACCTGCCCGGACCTCGGCACGATCAAGCCGGTGCGCCCGCCGCTGCGCTGGGTGGCCCGTCGGCTGAGCCGGCAGCTGGCCGCCGCGCAGACCATCGCGGTGGTGGAGGCGGGGGGCCGGACGGTCTCGCTGGGCTCGCTGCTGGGCCCGGAGTTCGCCGCCCGCCCGGAGATGTTCGCCGCCGACCGCTACCACCCCTCGGCCCAGGGCTACGCGACCGCGGCGATGGCCGTGCTGCCCTCGGTCTGCGCCGCGCTCGGCCTCTGGCCGGAGGAGGAGCGGCCGACCGTGCCGGTTCCGGGCGGGACGGTGCTGCCGGTCGCGGTGGCCGCCGCGGCGGCGGCCGACCGGGCGGGCACCGAGGTGGCGGCCGTGGAGGCGGAGGGCGCGGGCCGACGGTGGGCGCTGCTGCGTCGGCGGCTGCGGATCGGCCTGCCCGGCTCGGTCGTGGCCGTGGTGTCCCACCCGGACCACGGCCCGGACCGGGACACGGCGCACGGCCCGGGGCAGGCCGCGCACCCGGGCCCGGCGCACGGCCCGGCGCACGGCTCGGACCAGAGCCCGGACCAGAGCCCGGACCAGGGCGCGGACCAGGGCACGGACACCCCCGCGGGCCCCGGGAATACGTCGGCCAGCTCACACGCTGGGGCGGATGACGCTTGACCTACCAAGCGGTAGCTTTCCTCCCGGACGTCAGGTCCGCCGTCACCCAGCGAGGAGCCCGTCATGCCCGAAGCCGTCATCGTCAGCGCCGCCCGTTCGCCGATCGGCCGGGCCTTCAAGGGCTCGCTGAAGGACGTCCGCCCGGACGACCTGACCGCCCACGTCATCCAGGCCGCGCTGGCCAAGGTCCCGCAGCTCGACCCGCGCGAGATCGAGGACCTGATGCTCGGCTGCGGCCTGCCCGGCGGCGAGCAGGGCCACAACCTGGCCCGCATCGTGGCCGTCCAGATGGGCATGGACCACCTGCCCGGCGCCACCATCACCCGCTACTGCTCCTCCTCGCTGCAGACCACGCGGATGGCGCTGCACGCGATCAAGGCGGGCGAGGGCGACGTCTTCATCTCGGCCGGCGTGGAGACCGTCTCGCGCAGCATCCACGGCACCTCGGACGGCATGCCGGGCACCATGAACCCGCTCTTCGGCGCGGCCCAGGCCCGCACCGCCAAGCGCGGCGAGGAGGGTGGCGGCGAGTGGCACGACCCGCGCGAGGACGGCCTGGTGCCGGACGCCTACATCGCGATGGGTCAGACCGCCGAGAACCTGGCCGCGCTCAAGGGCATCACCCGCGCCGAGCAGGACGAGTTCGGCGTCCGCTCGCAGAACCTCGCCGAGGCCGCCATCAAGGCCGGCTTCTGGGAGCGCGAGATCACCCCGGTGACGCTCCCGGACGGCACCGTGGTCAGCACGGACGACGGCCCGCGCGCCGGCGTCAACCTGGAGGGCGTCTCGGGCCTGAAGCCGGTGTTCCGCCCGGACGGCACCGTGACCGCCGGTAACTGCTGCCCGCTGAACGACGGTGCGGCCGCGCTGGTCGTCATGTCCGACACCAAGGCCCGCGAGCTCGGCATCACCCCGCTCGCCCGGGTGGTCTCCACCGGCGTCAGCGCGCTCTCCCCCGAGATCATGGGCTACGGCCCGGTCGAGGCCTCCAAGCAGGCGCTCAAGCGGGCCGGCCTGACCATCGACGACATCGACCTGGTCGAGATCAACGAGGCCTTCGCCGCCCAGGTGATCCCGTCCTACCGCGACCTGGGCGTCGACCTGGACAAGCTGAACGTCAACGGCGGCGCCATCGCGGTCGGCCACCCCTTCGGCATGACCGGTGCCCGGATCACCACCACGCTGATCAACTCCCTGCAGTGGCACGACAAGCAGTTCGGCCTGGAGACCATGTGCGTCGGCGGCGGCCAGGGCATGGCGATGGTCATCGAGCGCCTCAGCTGACCCTCCCCGCAACCTCCGAAGGGTCTGGACCACCCATTTGGAGTGACGGAGCGTAATTGAGGGCCGGATCACACCGCGAGGTCGATCCGGCCCTCTTTTCGTTCGTTTCCAGCCCGGAAATCGACACTGCGGAGCGGATCAACTCCACTGCGTAGAACGGTGTTACCTAACAATTTGGGGACAAGAGCGAAAGTCCGGGACAAATTAGACATTCGCCACTGCGGTAACAGCCCCGGATGCGGCAGTGTGGAGACGTAACCCCGTTCCGCTCCTCGCTAGGAGTACGTTCCGTGAGCGCCGTCTACACCATCCTGCTGCTGATCCTGATCACCGTGTCGACCGCCGTGCTGCTCCGTCTCCGGGCAATCTCCCGCCGACTGGACGCCCAGGCCGCGGCCCCGGCCGTGCCCGCGCCGGTGGACGAGGCCGCGATACGCCGGGCCGTCGCCGAGGCGCTCGCCGCCGACCGCGAGCGGGAGATCACCGAGGCCCGGGCGTTCTGGGCCGAGCAGGAGGCCCGCGCGGCCGAGGACGCGCCGCTGTTCGACTCCCCGTTCACCGGTGTCTTCTCCGGCACCGACGAGTGGCCGCTCTTCTTCCCCCGCCCCACCGGCCCTCAGGACGCCGCCGACAACGCCGGGACGATGGACCCGGAGTTCGGCGAGGCGCTGCGCTCCGCACTGGAGGACCTGATCAACGAGGGCGGCACCGGTCCGGCCGAGACCGGCACCGAGGGCGGCGCGCCGCTGCGCCCCGGCCACCCGGCGGGCGAGACCTCGAAGGACGCCCGCGCCCGCCGCGAGGCCGACCTGCTGGCCACCGGTCTGGAGGCCGGGCTGCTGGACACCGACCCGCTCGTCGAGGAGGCCCCGGTCGCCGCGCCCGACCCGCGCCGCCACCCCTCGCACCCCGACTTCGTGCCGAGCCAGGCCCCGTCCCGCGAGTGGACCGACAACCGGCTGGCCGCCCTCGCCGAGGAGGGCGTCGCGCTGACCGACGTCCGCCCGGGCCCGCTGGGCACCCTGGACGTGTACGGCTTCGCCGACGGCACCACCCTGTGCGTGGCCCCGGGCGACCGGGAGGCCGCCTACCGGCTGATCGACGCGGTCCGTGCCGGCGAGCACGTGCGACTGCTCGGCGGCTCGCGCTTCTCCGGCTCGTACTCGCTGACCTTCTCCACCGACGAGGAGGCCGTCTACGTGCTCGCCGACCGGGTGGTCGCCAGCATCTGACGCCGGGTCACCGGAGCCCGCCGGTACTCCCCGGCACCCTCCCGCACCTCGCGCCGAAGGCCGACCGGATCACGGGGTTACCGATCCGGCCGGCCTTCGGTGCGTCCGGCTCCGGGCGCGTCCGGCTCCGGGCGCCTCAGGCGCAGAGCGCCGCCGTCCCGCGCACCGCCGCGACCGCCCCGGCCAGCACCTCGCCCACCACGGCGGGCCCGCCCGGCAGGGCCACCTCGGCGCCCTCCGGCAGCGCCGCGAGCGCGGCCGCCAGATCGTGCCCGGCGACGGCCAGTTGGTCCCCCGCCGCGAACGCCCCGGCGTCCGGGAAGTCCCGCTCCGCCCCGCCCTCCGCCGTCAGCGCCAGCGCGGCCAGCCGCCGGGCCAGCTCCAGCGCGGCGGCCGCCCGCGAGGGGTGTCCGGGTACGGCGCCCAGCAGCTTGCTCTGCGGCAGCGAGCGGAAACGATCCGCCAGTGAGTCGACGGCATCGACCAGGGGCTGTACGTCCAGGGGGTGCACGTCCAGGGGGTGTACGTCATGCATGGCAGCGAGCCTAGGCGAAAAGCCGCCGGGCCCCGGAGCGGGTGGCTCCGGGGCCCGGCGGCAGTGCTTCACCACGGGAGACCGGGTCAGTCGTCGCCGCGCAGGATCGCGATCAGCCGCAGCATCTCCATGTAGATCCAGACCAGCGAGAGGGTCAGCCCGAAGGCGGCCCGCCAGGACTCCTGCTGCGGGGCCCCCTGGGCGATGGCCGTCTCGATCTCCGCGAAGTCCAGCGACAGGAAGAAGGCGCCCAGGCCGATGCCGACCAGGCCGACCACGATGCCCAGCGGGCCCGAGCGCAGGCCCATGTCGGCGCCGGCCAGCGACGCGACCATGTTGACCAGCATCAGCAGCACGAAGCCCATGGCGACCGCGATGCCGATGCGGGCGTAGCGCGCGGTGACCCGGATCCTGCCGCTCTTGTAGGCGAACAGCATCGCCGCGAAGACCGCCGCCGTGCCCAGCACCGCCTGGATCACGATGCCGTTCAGGATGGTGTTCAGCGCGTGCGACCAGGCGCCCATCGCGAAGCCCTGGAGGGCCGCGTAGGTCAGGATCAGCGGCGGGCTGACGCTGCGCTTGAAGGAGGCCACCAGGCCGACGACCATCGCCACCAGGCTGGCGGCGATCGCGAAGCCGTAGTTCTCGAACGGCAGCGCGAACCAGGCCACCGCGCCCGCGCCGACCAGCGTCAGCAGCGTCATGGCGGTACGGGCGACCACGTCGTCGAGCGTCATCCGCCCGGTGGCCGTCGGACCGGCCGACGGGCCGTTGTACATCTGGTAGAGCTGCTCGTCGGTCAGCGGCGCCTGACCCTGCGGCTGCTGGGCGTACTGCGTCCCGGCGTAGGGGTTCCCGCCGTACGGGTTCCCGGCCTGCGCGGTGTTGCCGAACCCCGCGTAGCCGGAGTCGCGGGTGAAGGACCCCTCCCGCGAGAAGACCGGGTTGCTGCTTCTCATTGCTCATTCCCTCCGTGGCGGCACTGCGCCGCCCACGCACAAGGGTAATGGCCTGGCAAAAATTCCGGGATACGCCGCGAGGAGGATCCGGTGAACGACGCCCGGCGGGGGAGCCGTCGGCGCCCCCGCCGGTCGACCGGTGCCCGGAGCCGGACTCGAACCGGCACGGCCTCGCGGCCAAGCAGTTTTAAGCTGCCCGTGTCTGCGTTCCACCATCCGGGCGTCCTGCGAAACCACCCTGAGCCTAGTCTCCCGGCTCGCTCTTTCGCATGTTCCCAGCCCCGGAAGTTGTCATGTTTCCTTGCCATCTGACGAACTGTTCGGGATTCGGCCACGAAGGATAGTGCTTCCGGCCACCCCCAGGCCACCGCCCCTCCCTCAGGGTTTCCGTCATACCGCAGGAGGACGGTCCCGCCCTCCCGTACGCCCAGCGGTGGTCGGGCCAACCGTCCGGCGGAGCGACGCCAGACCATGATCACGTCGCGGAGCATGGAGGTACAAGTCCACGAGCACAAGGAGCCCCCCGTGACCACGTCGACCGCAACCGCCGTCCGCCCCGGTGTGGCGGCCGCCCGCGCCACCGGCCTGAACAAGGTCTACGGGGAGGGGGAGACCCGCGTCGTCGCCCTCGACAACGTCAGCGTCGAGTTCCCCCGGGGCGAGTTCACCGCCATCATGGGCCCCTCCGGCTCCGGCAAGTCCACGCTGATGCACTGCATGGCCGGCCTCGACACCGTCACCTCCGGCTCCT
>NZ_JBHWBZ010000059.1:0-35131 GCF_042735475.1 Kitasatospora sp. NPDC059577
CGGGCGTCGGCCCCGAGTCCGTGGTCGCCCTCGCGCTGCCGAGGTCGGTCGAGAGCGTGGTGTCGATCCTGGCCGTGCTCAAGGCCGGCGGCGCCTACCTGCCGCTGGACGCCGACCACCCGGCCGACCGCACCGCCCGGACCCTCGCGGACGCGGCCCCCGCCCTCGTCCTCACCGACGGCCGGTGGCCGGAGCCCACGGCCCTGGCCGGGCTGCGCACCCTGGACGTCAGCGGAGCGGACGGGCCGGACACCGACCCGGCCCCGCGCGCCTCGGCCGGCAACGCCGCCTACCTGATCTACACCTCCGGCTCCACCGGCCGGCCGAAGGGCGTCGTCGTCCCGCACGGGAGCATCGCCGCCCTGCTGGCCGCCCACCGGACCCTCCTGGTCGACCCGGCCGAGACCGCGCACGGCCGACTGCGCGTCGCGCTCACCGCCTCGCTCTCCTTCGACGGATCACTGGAACCCCTGCTCTGGCTCTTCGCCGGGCACGAGCTGCACCTGATCGACGACGAACTGCGCCGCGACCCGGCGGCCCTGGTCCGGCACGTCCGGGCCGCGGGCATCGGCGCCATGGACCTCACCCCCTCCTACGCCGAACAGCTCGTCGCGGAGGGCCTGCTGGAGGACGGCGCACCGGCCCTGCTGGTGCTCGGCGGCGAAGCCGTCGGCCAGGCCCTGTGGACCAGGCTGCGCGAGGCACCGGGCACCGCCGCGCACAACCTCTACGGCCCGACCGAGGCCACCGTCTACGCCCTCGGCCGGCCCGTCGACGCCGCGGAACGCCCCGGCCTGGGCGGCCCGATCGCCGGTGTCCGCGCCCACGTCCTGGACGAGCACCTCAACCCCGTCCCGGTCGGGGTGCCGGGGGAGCTGTACCTGGCCGGCGCCGGCCTGGCCCGGGGCTACCTGGGCCGGCCGGGCCTGACGGCGGAGCGCTTCGTCGCCTCGCCCTTCGAGCCCGGAACCCGGCTGTACCGCACCGGCGACCTGGCCCGGCGCACCCGCGACGGCGGCCTGGAGTACCTGGGCCGCACCGACCACCAGGTCAAGATCCGCGGTTTCCGGATCGAACCCGGCGAGATCGAGCACGTGCTGACGCTGCACCCGGCCGTGAGCGCCGCCGCCGTCCTGCCCGCCGAGGACGGACTGCGCCTGGTCGCCTACGTGGTCGCCGACGGCCCGCTCGACCCGGCCGAACTGCGCGCCTTCGCCGCCGGACACCTGCCCGGCTACATGCTGCCCGCCGCCGTCGTCCCGCTGGCCGCCCTGCCGCTCACCGGCAGCGGGAAGCTCGACCGCACGGCGCTGCCCGCACCGGACTTCGGGCAGCTCACCGGCGGCCGTGCCGCCCGCACCCCGCGGGAGGAACTGCTCTGCGCCCTGTTCGCCGAGACCCTCGGCCTGGAGGCCGTCGGCATCGACGACGACTTCTTCGACCTCGGCGGCCACTCCCTGCTGGCCATGAAGCTCCTCGCCCGGGTCCGCGCCGCCCTCGGCGTCGACCCCGGCATGCGGGCCCTGTTCGAGGCGCCCACCGTGGCCGGGCTCGCCCGCCGGCTCGACCACGGCGCGGCCGCCGACGCCCTGGACGTGGTGCTGCCGCTGCGCACCGGCGGCGACCGGCCCCCGCTGTTCTGCGTCCACCCGGCGGCCGGCATCAGCTGGGTCTACTCCGGCCTGCTGCGCCACCTCGGGCCCGACCAGCCGGTGTACGGCCTCCAGGCCCGCGGCCTGCGCGGCGGCGCCCCGGCGAGCGTCGCCGAGATCGCCGAGGACTACGTGCGGCAGATCCGCGCCGTGCGGCCCGACGGCCCGTACCACCTGCTGGGCTGGTCCTTCGGTGCCGTGGTCGCGCAGGAGATGGCGGTCCGGCTGCGGGCCGAGGGCGCCGAGGTCGGCCTGCTCGCCCTGCTGGACGGCGCCCCGGCGGCCCGCACCGCCACCGCTCCGACCGTCGAACCCGCCGACACCCTGGACGAGTTGCTGCGCTCGCTCGGCCACGACCCGGCCGACGAGCGCGGCCTGGAGAGCCTGAAGGCCGTGCTCGGCGACGCCGTGGCCGTGCTTCCCGAGGTCTTCGACCGGCACCGCAAGCTGATGGCCGAACACGTGCCGGACCGCTACCGCGGGGACGCCGTCTTCTTCGGCGCGACCACCGGCAAGCCCGCGGACTGGCCGTACGAGCAGGCCTGGCAGCCGTACCTGGACGGCCGGATCGAACCGCACCGCCTCGCCTGCGCGCACGGCGAACTGACCCAGCCGGAACCCCTCGCACGGATCGCCGCCGTGCTGGCCGAGAAGCTTGGAGCGTGACCCGCGATGACCACCACCGTCCCGATCGAGACGCCGGCGCCGCCGGATCGGCCGCGCGGCCGGTGGGGCCTGTGGGCCCACGGGGACTTCCGCCGGCTCTGGATCGGTGAGACCACCAGCACCCTCGGTACGGCGGTCGGGGGCGTGGCGCTGTCCCTGGTGGCCGTCGTCACCCTGGGCGCGGGCCCGCTCGCGGTCGGCGTGATCAACGCCGCCGCCTGGCTGCCCTGGCTGTTCCTCGGCCTGCCGGCCGGCGCCTGGGTGGACCGCTGGCCCCGGCTGCGGGTGATGCTGGTCTGCGACCTGCTGCTGCTCGCGCTCTTCGGCAGCGTCCCGGTCGCCGGCTGGCTGGGGGTGCTGTCCCTCGCCCAACTGGCCGTGGTGGCCCTGCTGACCGGGGCGGTGAAGGTGTTCTTCTCCACCGCGTACGGGGCGCTGCTGCCCACCCTGGTCGCCAGGGCCGACCTGCTGGAGGCCAACGTCAAGCTGCGCTCCGGCGCCTCCGCGGCGGAGATCGCCGGACCGGGCGTGGCCGGCCTGCTCTCCCAGGCCTTCGGCGCCGCCAGCGGGATGCTCGCCGACTCGCTCACCTACCTGGTGTCGGCGGTCTGCCTGCGGCGGATCGGGACCGAGGAGCGTCCCCCGCCGGTGTCCGAGCGGCGCGGCATCCCGCGCGAGATCGGCGAGGGCGTCCGGTTCCTGCTGCGCGACCCGTACCTGCGCACGCTGGCCTGCTTCGCCGCGGTCGGCAACCTCGGACTGAACGGCATCCAGGCGGTGCAGACGGTCTTCCTGGTGCGCAGCGTGGGGATCGAACCCGGCGCGGTGGGCGGGGTGTTCGCGCTGGTGAGCGTCGGCGGACTGGCCGGGGCGATGCTGGCCGGACGGATCGCCCGCCGGCTGGGCACCGCGCGCGCCCTGCTGGTCTGCGAGCTGGTGGTCGCGCCCTTCATCCTGCTGCTACCGCTGGCGGGCGAACGGCTGCCGCTCGTGGTCAGCGCGCTCGCCTGGGCGGTCGCGGTCTGCGGCGTGGTGGCGGGCAACGTCCTGGCCGGCAGCTTCTCCCAGGCCTACTGCCCGCCGGAGCTGATCGGCCGGATCCGGGCCAGCTCCGCGACCGTCAACTACAGCGCCATCCCGGTGGGCGCCCTGCTCGGCGGCTGGCTCGGCGAGGTGATCGGCGCCCGCAGCACCATCTGGCTGATGGCGGGCGTGCTGCTCTCGGCCGGCCTGGTACTGCTGGCCAGCCCGCTGCGCGGTCTGCGCGACTTCCCGACCCGGCCCTCGGCTCCGGCGGCCGACCCGGCCCCGGCGCCCGACCCGGCCGCCTGACCCGGCCCGAAACCCGTCCGACCCCCCTGCTCCCTGCCCCGCCCCGTCCCGTCCCGGAGGACCCGATGTCCCGCACCGTCCGCCCGACCCGCACCGCCCGTCCGCGCCGCTACCTGATGTGCCGTCCGGACCACTTCGACGTCACCTACGCGATCAACCCCTGGATGGACCCGGCCAAGCCGGTGGACACCGACCTGGCCGTCGCCCAATGGGAGCGGCTGTACGCCCTGTACGCCGAACTCGGCCACCGGGTCGACCTGATCGACCCGCTGCCCGGCCTGCCCGACATGGTCTACGCGGCCAACGGCGCCACCGTGGTGGACGGCCGGGTGCTCGGGGCGCGCTTCCGCAACGCCGAGCGGGCCGCCGAGGGCCCCGCCTACCTGGAGTGGTTCCGCGACCGGGGCTTCGCGACGCACGACCCGGAGCACGTCAACGAGGGCGAGGGCGACCTCCTGCTGACCGCGAGCTTCGTGCTGGCCGGGCGGGGCTTCCGCAGCGTGGCCGAGGGGCACGCGGAGGCGCAGGAGTTCTTCGGCCGGCCGGTGGTCGGCCTGGAGCTGGTCGACCCGCGTTTCTACCACCTGGACACCGCGCTCTCGGTGCTCGACGGCGACGAGATCATGTACTACCCGGAGGCGTTCTCGCCCGGCAGCCGGACCGTGCTGCGCCGGCTGTTCCCGGACGCCCTGCTGGTGAGCGAGGCGGACGCCGAGGTGTTCGGGCTCAACGCGGTGAGCGACGGCCTGCACGTGGTGCTGCCCGAGGCGGCCGTGGGCCTGGCGGCGCGGCTGCGGGAACGCGGCTTCCGGCCGATCGGGATGGACCTGAGCGAGCTGCTCAAGGGCGGGGGCAGCGTGAAGTGCTGCACCCTGGAGATCCGGTCGGGGGCGGCCTGATCACCGCCCGGTGATCAGCGGTGCTCCGCCGTAGATCGGCCGTTGACCGGCCCCCGCAAGACTGGTGCCACACCACGACGGAGACCTTCCCCGAGCGGGAAGCCACCAAAGGAGCACCAGAGATGACGCAGCGTCCGGCCACCGCCCCCGCCCGCCTCCGGCTGTTCACCGTCGGCCTCGGGGTGGCCGTCGCCCTGGGCGCGGGTCTCACCGCCACGGTCGCGGTGGCGGAGACGGCCGGCACCGGGTCGGCGACGGTGGTGGTCGGCGACGCGACGCCGACCCCCACCCCCTCCACCCCCGGCCCGACCTCCACCCCGGTGCACGGCAGCACCGGCGACTGGAACAGCACCGGCTCCTGAGCGGACGAGCCACTGCAGGATCGATTCCTCTCGGCTGAGCACCGGTGGCACCGGCGGTGAATCAGCCGCGACCCACCCGTGGGTCAGCAGTACTCAGCAGGACTCAGGAGTACTCAGCAGCAATCGGTACGCAGCCGTACTCGGCGGTATCCGGTAGTACCCGGCAGTGCCCGGCAGCGATCGCCGCGAAGCCGGCACCCGCTCAGCACCGGCCGGTCAGCGGCAGGGTGGCAGCCTCCCGCTGGTCCTCCACCCGATCCTCCACCCGATCCTCCCGCCGCTCGTCCGACCGCTCCTCCCGCCGGCCCTCCGGCTGGTCCCCGCACCGCCCGTCCCGCGCCGACGGGACGCCGTCCCGGCCCCGGGCGAGCAGCCCCGCCACCTCCTGCGCGTCCGGCAGCCCCAGGCGGACGAAGACCGCATGGGCCTCCCGCCACCGGTCCCGCGCCTCGGCCTCCCGCCCGAGGTCCGCCAGCGTCCGGCCCAGCACCACCAGCGCCTGCCCGTGGTCCCGCTCGGCCCCCAGCTCCTCGCACAGCGCCAGCGCCTGCCCGGCGTGCTCCAGCGCCTCCTCGGTACGGCCCAGCGACCGCAGACTGTCCGCCAACCGGTAGCGGGCGTGCCCGGCCCGGGCCTGCAGACCGGCCGCGGTGGCCACCGCCAGGCACTCCCCGAACCAGGTGACCGCCTCCTCGTGCCGCTCCAGTCCGTGCAGCGCCAGCCCCAGCACGTACAGCGTGTACGCCCGGCCGGGATCGTCGTTGCGGGTGCGCAGTTCGGCCAGCGCCCCGTGGCAGATCGCCACCGCCTCGGCGGCCCGGCCGCTGCGGACCCGGGCCAGCGCCGAGTTCACCGTCGTCACCAGCTCGCCCGAGCGGTGGCCGAGCCGGCGGGCCAGCAACAGGGCCTCGTCGTACAGTTCCACGGCCTCGTCGTAGCGGCTGAGGAACTGGCAGACCAGACCGAGGTCGTTGAGCGCCTGACGCAGGATCACCGTGTCGCCCGCCGAACGGGAGGCGGCCACGGCCAGCCGGGCGGCCGCCTCGGCCTCCTCCAGCCGGGTCGCGGCCAGCGCGACGTTGCCCCGCAGGAAGTGCGCACGACCGGCTGCCCGGTGGTCGGCGCGGTGGGTGGCGGCGGCGGCCAGGGCCTCGGCGGTGGTGGCGAGCTTGCGGTCGGGCGGGGCGAGGGCGAACGGGGTGAGCGCGATCAGCAGGTCGATCGCGGCCCCCAGCGGATCCGGCGGGCCGCCCCGGCCACCGGACCCGGCGGGGGAGGGGGCCTCGGCCACCGTCCAGGCGGCGACCTGGGCGGCCAGCGCGATCGCCCCGGCGCCCTCCGCCTCGGCCCAGGCCCGGGCCCCGTCCGGGCCGGCCAGCTCCACCCCGGCACTGCGGGCGGGCCCCAGCGCACCGGCCGCCGGATCCCCGGGGACGGCGTGCTGGAAGGCGGTGCACGCGGTGGCCAGCAGGTGGTCCAGCAGCCGGTCCCGGGCCTCGACGGCCACGCCGGGTTCGTCCGGCCTGCGCCGGGCGAAGGCCCGCAGCAGGTCGTGGTAGCGGTAGCGGCCGGGGAAGGGCGACTCCATCATCGCCACGTCCACCAGGGCCTCCAGCAGGTCCTCGGCGTCGTACTCGTCCAGGTCCAGCAGCGCGGCCGCGGCGGCCAGGCCGATGTCCGGGCCGTCCACCGAGGCGGCCAGCCGGAAGGCCCGGGCTTGGGCGGGCGTCAACTGGCGGTAGCTCAGCTCGAAGGCGGCCTCCACCGCCAGGTCGCCGATCCGCAGCTCGTCGATCCGCCGCCGTTCGACCGCGAGCCGGCGGCCCAGTGTCTGCACCGTCCAGCTCGGCCGGGCGGCCAGCCGGGCGGCCACGATCCGCACCGCGAGCGGCAGGTGGCCGCAGACCTGCAGCAGGTCCCGGGCGGCCTGCGACTCGGCGGCCAGCCGTTCGGCGCCGATGGTGCGGCCGAGGAGTTCCAGCGCCTCCTCGGGTTCGAAGACGTCGAGGTCGGTCTGGACGGTCGCCGGCAGGCCGGACAGCCGGGTACGGCTGGTGGTGAGCACGGCGCAGCCCACCGCGCCCGGCAGCAGGGGCCGGATCTGCGCGGTGTCGTGGACGTTGTCGAGCACCAGCAGCAGCCGCCGGCCGTCCACCACCGAGCGGAACAGCGCCGAACGGGCGTCCAGCCCCTCCGGCACCGCGTCGGCCGGCACCCCGAGCGCCAGCAGGAAGCCGCAGAGCACCGCCTCCGGATCGGCCGGGGCGGGGTCGGCGCCCCGCAGGTCGACGTAGAGCTGCCCGTCGGGGTAGGTCTCCCGGATGCGGTGGGCGACGTGCAGGGCCAGCGCGGTCTTCCCGACCCCGCCCATCCCGACCACGGTCGCGATCACCAGCGCCTGCTGCCCCGGGGTGCCCAGGGCCGCTCCGAGCCGTCCGACCAGGACCGTACGGCCGGTGAAGTCGGCGGCGTCCGGCGGGAGCTGAGCCGGTCTGGGCGGCGCCGCCACGGCCGGCTCGACCGGCGCGTCCTGCGGCGCGGGCTCGGCCGCGGCCGGCTCCGCCGGGACGGCCGGGAGGACGGCGGGCACCGCGACGACGACCGGAGCGGCCGGCGCCGGGGCGGCGAGCGCCGGGTCGCCCTCCAGGATCCGCCGGTGCAGCAGGTCCAGCTCGGCCCCCGGCTCCACCCCCAGCTCGGCCAGGAACAGCTGGCGGACGCCCCGGAAGACCGCCAGGGCGTCCGCCTGCCGCCCGGCCTGGTACAGCGCGCGCATCAGCAGACCGTACGCCCGCTCGTGCAGCGGATGTTCGGTGGTCAGCGAGGTCAACTCCGGGATGCACCGCGAGAACCGGCCCAACCCCAGGTCCAGTTCGATCCGCTCCTCCAGCAGGGTCAGCCGCAACTCCTGCAGCCGCTGCCGCTGGCGCTGCGCGAACGGCCCGGGGATGCCGGCCAGCGGCTCGCCCTGCCACAGGTCCAGCGCCTGGTTCAGCAGGTCGCGCGCCTGCTGCGGCTGCCCGGCTGCCGCCGTACGCTCGGCCTGCGCCGCCAACTCCTCGGCCTGCGCCGCGTCCACGGCGTGCTTGGGCACCACCAGCCGGTAGCCGTCCCCGAACGACGTCAGCACGGTCGGCGCGTCCGGCTCCTCGCCGTGGAGGACCTTGCGCCACCGCCACGCGTAGGTCCGCACCGTCGTCATCGCGGTGCCCGGCGGCTCCTCACCCCAGAGGGCGTCGATCAGGTCCGTGGCACTCGCACCGTGCCCCGGACGCAGCAGCAACACCGCCAGCATCGCCTGCTGCTGTGGACTTCCGACCTTCAGTACGGTGGTGCCACGCTGTGCCCGCATCAGTCCCAGCACCGAGAACCGGAAATCACCCATTCCTGCACCTGCCCGCCTCATGTGCTCGCCCCCGCCCGCGCACGTGCTTCCCCCCGATTGATGAGCCCCTATCAACCCACGGCACCCCGGCAGCTGTCGAGAGAACGTCGACCCGGTGGTGATCCCGTGTTGATCGACCGTCACCACAATCATCGGTGTGGCTCCCCTGCCGACGGCCCGGCACCACCCGCCGGGCCCGCCACACACCCGGCCGCCGGACCGCTTGCCCGGCGACCACCACAGCTCTCGGAGGCGGACGCCCGTGAACACCGACCTGCTCCACCGGCTGCTCGACGTCGACCCGGACACCGGACCGGTCGAACTGCTCCACCGCGCCCGCGGCGTCCGCCACCTCCCGTACCTGGTGCTCGCCGCACTCGCCCGCGAGGACGTCCGGATGGGCGAGCACGCCCGGGCCGAACTCCGGCGCGCCCGCGACCGCTCCGACCGCTACGCCCGGCTCGCCGCCGACCTCGCCGACGCCACCGGGGTCCGCCCGGTCCGCGACCTCCCGCTGGCCGGCTACTACCCGGCCGACCTGCCCCGGCCGCTGGGCGAACTCACCCTCGTCAGTCCCACCGAGGCCGCGCTCTGGCAGGCGGTCAACCGGCTCGTCACCGACCACCCGGTGGAGACCGTCGAGGTCACCCTGGTCGGCGAGCGCCCCCGCCACACCGTCGTCACCCTGCGCTGGCCCGCCGAGGACCCGCTGCTCGACCCCTGGTACCAGGTGCGGCTCGGCACCGCCGCGCTCACCGGCGACCTGGAGACCGTCCCGGTCCGCCCCTACCTGGCCGCCGACGACCACGTCGAGTGCCTGATCGCCCTCGCCGAGGAGGGCCTCGGCCGCGCCTTCCACCCGGGTGACGTGCTCGACGTCGCCCAACTGGCCGGACAGCCCTTCGAACCCGTCGAGACCGCCGCCGTGGTCGCCGCCTACCGGCTCGCCCCGGAGACCGTCGCCTTGCTCGACCTCGCCGCCGAACACGTACCGCTGGGCTCCCTGGCGGGCGTGCGCACCGTCCTGGAGGCCGAGGTGGCGCCCGAACTGCAGCGGCGCCGGAACACCGCCCGCCCGCTCCGGCCGCGCCGCGGCACGCTGCTGCGCCGCACCGTCACCCGGCACGAGTGGGACGAGGCCGTGCTGCTCCCGTGCGGAGCCGCCGCCGTGCTGCTCACCCCGGTCGCCGACTACCTGCTCACCGAGGAGGACGCCCGGCCGACGGCGTCCGAACGCACCGCCGCCCTCGCCGCCCTGCACGCCTGGGACGCGATGGCCCCCGGCACCCCGGGGCCGGTCCGCGTCGACCCGTCGGAGCCGCGCCACCGCTGAGCGTGGCCGGGGCGTCGGGGCCGGGGCGTCGGCCCCGGGGGCGTCGGGGTGTCGGAGTGCGGGGGCGTCGGCGCCGCGGGGCGTCCGCCACGGGCCGGGCGGGTGTCAGCCGCGGAGCACGCTGACGCCGCCGAGCAGTCCCCACGCGGCGACGTGGACGGTCGGGCCGCCGGGGCGGTCCGGCCCGTCGTCGCTGACCCCGCCGAGACGGATGCCGCCGACCACCACCCGCACCTCCGGGCGGACCCGCAGCTTCACCCCACCGATCAGGCTGAGCTTGGTGATCCGCAGCTCGGCCCCGTCGGGGAGGTCCACGTCGGTCAGGTCGATGTCGGCGCCGCCGATGAGCGAGGCGGTCACGGTGCGGCTGTGGATCTCGTGGCCCGCGAGGCGGTTGCCACCGAAGATGCCGATCCGGACGTGGGTCTTGTCGCTGTCCGGGTTCCCCGAGTGCGTCATGGCGCCCACCGTAGGGCCAGTCCGCGATGGACGGTCCGCCGGCCCCGCACGGGCGGCGCCGGCGGGGTGGCGGCGGCCCGGTTGAACCGTTCACGGAGGATCCGCCGTATCCACCGGTGAGGTGACGGACCGGATGCGGTGTCGATCGGTCAACGGTGACCGGGCGAAGGGGTGTTGGCCGTGGCCGCCGTGGATCGCGGCCCGGAACGCCCGGCAGTGTCCCGTACGGCTCGTCGCCGTTCCCGCTGCCCGTCGATTCGGAGAAACCCCTTGCGTACCAGCAGGTTCACCTCGGTCGTCCTGGCCGGCGCCACGACGCTGGCGGCGCTCGCCGTCGGTGTCGGCCCGGCGGCCGCCGCCCCGCTCGACCCGGTCGCGGTCACGGCCGACCCGGCCGCCGCCCCGCTCGACCCGGCTGCCGTCGCCTCCGCTCCGGGTGACCAGGACGTCGAGGTCTTCGCCGAGGACGGCGCCATCAGCCGGGCCACGGTCCCCGCGGCGTCCCCCTTCGTCGCCGAGCCGGTGATGAACGCGGCCGCTGCCACCCCCGACGGTGCCGTCACGAAGATCGTCAACAACGGGAGCACGGACGGCAAGCTGGACGTCGTCATGATCGGCGACGGCTACACGGCCTCGGAGCAGGACAAGTTCCGCAAGGACGCGGCCGCGAAGTGGAAGGACATCAGCGCGGTCGAGCCCTACGCCACCTACCGCAAGCTGTTCAACGTGTGGGCCGTGGGCGCCGTCTCCGCGCAGTCGGGCGTCTCCGGGGACCCGAAGCAGGACACCGTCCGCAAGACCGCGCTCGGCTCGCACTTCTGGTGCAACTCCATCGAGCGGCTGCTGTGCGTCGACATCAAGGCCGTCGACACCTACGCCGCCAAGGCCCCGCAGGCCGACCTCGTGATCGTCGTCGCCAACACCGCCAAGTACGGTGGTGCCGGCTACGGCAGCACCCAGTCGCCGCTGGGGTACGAGGGCATCGCCACCGTGGCGGGCGGCAACGGCGCGTCCGGCCAGATAGCCGTGCACGAGACCGGCCACTCGCTGGGCAAGCTCGCGGACGAGTACGTCGCTGAGGGCCAGGAGCCCTACCGGGGCGCGGAGCCCCCGCAGCCCAACATCAGCACCCTGAGCGCCGACCGGATGCGCAAGGACAAGGCCAAGTGGTACCGCTGGCTCGGGAAGACCTCGCCCGACGGCGGGACCGTCGGCGTCTACCAGGGCGCCGGCAACTACCCGTCCGGCCTCAACCGGCCGACCGACAACTCCGTGATGCGCTCCCTCGGCCGGGAGTTCAACCTCCCCGGCCGGGAGGCGATGATCGCCGGCTTCTACCGGCACGCCTCCACGCTCACCAGCGCCACGCCGGTCACCACCCGACTGGCCGCGACCGACCGCCTCACCGTCGACCTCCCGGTCTCCGGCACCAAGCTGCGGTGGTACCTCGACGGCAAGGAGGTGACGGCCCTGCGCGACCGCAAGACGATCGCCGTCACCGACCTCGGCCCCACCGGCCCCAAGCCCGAGGCCCACGAACTCAAGGCCGTCGCGAACGACCCCACCTCGGCCGTCGTCGACCCGGCGCTGACCCCGGCCCTGACCCACAGCCTGGTCTGGAGCGTCACCCGCTGACCACGGGCGCGGGCCCTCGCGGACTCCCGGTACGTCCGGACGTGAGGGCCTGAACCCGCACACCGCCGGTGGGTTCAGGGCGCCATGGTCAGCCCCGCTGCGGCGGCGCCCCGGCTGAGCACCGTCGAGCGGATGTGCTCCACGGCCCGGGCGTAGTCGGCCCGGCCGGGGTTGCGGCGGACGGCCCCGCGTAGGTCGAGGACGCGGTAGGGCGGGCCGAGGTCCGTCGCCTGCGGGACGAACTCGGCCTTGGCGACCGTCCACCGCTGCCCCCGGGTCGCCGGCGGGGCGAAGGTGAACCGGGCGATCGAGCTCCAGTTGCCGCGCGGATCCTCGGCGCCGTCGTAGGTGAACATGTGGCCGGCGAGCTGGTCGCCGAGGCCGTACACCGTCCAGGTGTCGTTGATCCGCTCGTAGGCCTGCGGGATGTGGGCGTGCGTGCCGAGGATCAGGTCGACGTCGGACCGGCCCCCGCCCTGACCGGCCGCCAGGTCGCGGGCCAGGGTGAGCTGTTGGTCGTTGGGCGCGTCCTGCCACTCGGTGCCCCAGTGCACGCTCACCACCACGAGGTCCGCACCGTCCGCCCGGGCGGCGCGGGCGTCGGCGCGGATCCGGTCCCGGTCGATCAGGTTCACCGCCCAGGGCCGCCCCGCCGGCAGCGGGATCCCGTTGGTGCCGTAGGTGTAGGCGAGGTGTGCCACGGTCGCGCCGCCGGCCCGCAGCAGCGCGGGCTTCCCGGCCTCGGCCTCGTCGCGCGCGGAGCCGGTGTGCGCGAGGCCCACGGCGTCCATGGCGTCGAGCGTGCGCCGGATGCCCTCGGGGCCGTCGTCCAGGGTGTGGTTGGAGGCGGTGTCGCAGGCGGTGTAGCCGGCGTCCTTGAGGGCGGCGGCGACCTGCGGCGGTGACTTGAACGCGGGGTAGCCGGTGAACGGTCCGCCGTCGGCGCCGTAGACGGTCTCCATGTGGCAGATGGCGAGGTCCGCGCCACTGATCAGCGGTTTGACGTCGGCGAACATCGGGCGGAAGTCGTACCCGGTGCCGCCGGCGTCCTCCGCGGCCTGCCGGATGATCTCGGTGTGCGGCAGCACGTCGCCGGTCGCGACCAGGGTGAACGCCCGCCGTCCGGTCGGGGACGCGGTGGTGGCGGCAGCGGCGGCGGCGACGGTGGGGCTGCGGTCGTCCGCCGGCGGTGGCGCGGTCGGGGAGCCGCAGCCCGCGGGGGCGAGGAGCAGCGTGACGGCCGTCGCGAGGACCGGTCCACGGGGCAGACGCATCGTCGTCTCGTCTCATGATCGGAAGGTGTCATCGGCCTTCCGACTATGCGATGCCCCGGCCGCTCCTCCTCGGCCCCACGCCGACGGTCACCGCCGTCTCCGAAGGGCTCCCCCGGATGCGGCGACGTCCGGCGCGGGCGCAGGTGGGGGCATGGACGCGGGCACGGGCGCCGGGGCCGGCACGGGTGGGGGCGCGGGCACCGACGCCGTGACGGGCCCCGCACCCCGCGGCCCCGGCGCTCCCGCCGGCACCGTTCCGCCTCACGCTCCGAGGACGCGCCGCAGCCAGGCGGTGCGGGCGGCGTGGGCGTCCCGGCTGAGGGCGGCCTGCGGGGCGAGGGTGTCGAAGCCGTGGCAGGCGCCGGGCCACACGTGCAACTCGGCCTCGCCGCCCGCCCGCCAGATCGCGTCGGCGTAGGCGACGGCCTCGTCCCGGAACGTCTCTGCGGACCCGACGTCGACGTATGCCGCGGGCAGCCCCGACAGGTCGGTGGCGCGGGCCGGCGCGGCGTACGGCGGGACGTCGGCGGTGCCGTACCGCTCGCCGAGCACGGCCCGCCAGGCGGTCGCGTTGGAGGCGCGGTCCCAGGTGTCGTGGCCGGCCATCTGGTGGCTGGAGAAGGTCTCGCCGCGGTCGTCGAGCATCGGGCTCAGCAGCAGCTGGCCCGTCGGCGCCGGACCGCCCCGGTCGCGGGCCAGCAGGGCCAGAGCGGCGGCCAGCCCACCGCCCGCGCTCTTGCCGCCGAGGACCAGGCGCCGCGCGTCCACGCCCAGCTCGTCCGCGTGCCCGGCCGCCCAGGCCAGTCCGGCGTAGCAGTCCTCCAGTGCCCCGGGGAAGCGGGTGCCCGGCGCCAGCCGGTACTCGACGGACACCACCGCCAACCCCAGCGGCAGCGCCCACGAACGCAGCAGCCGCGGCAGGACGGACCACGCGTTGCCCGTCACCATCCCGCCGCCGTGCACGTAGTACAGCAGCGGCAGCGCCCCGCGGACCCCGGCGGGCCGCCCGCTGACGAGCGTGACCTCGCTGCCGTCGGCCCGCGGCACGCGCCACTGCGCCACCTCGAACCGGCCGCCGTCGCGCAGCCGGTCGAGCGTCGGACGCGGCCGGGCGGCGGCGTCCCGCCGCTGCCACGCGGCCAGGCCCTCCGCGGTGAGCACCTCCCGCGCCCCCGCGCCGGCCGCCGCCACCGCCGCCCCCACCTGCGGGTCCAGCGGCGGCACCCGCCACCCCGCCGATCCGGCCACCGTCCCCAACCCCTTCGTCACCGCTTCGTCACCCCTTCGTCCGGCGGACGCGCCGCGCCCGGCCCCGACCGGACAGCCTGCCGGACCCGCCGGCCCCGGCCCGGCGCGGGGTGGGACCGTTCCGTGCACCGCACCCGTCGGGAGGCCGTCCCCGTGGTGCGGCGTCCGTCCCCAACTCCTTTCGCCGAACGCCTACTCGGGAGTGTCCCCGATCTGGGAGACTCCGTCCGTGGAACTCGTCGTCCTCGTGTCGTCGGCCGTCCTGGTCCTCGTCGTGGTCGTGGTCGTGCTGAGCCGGGCGATCGGGTCGGTCCCGCAGCACCACGTCGGGATCGTGCAACGGTTCGGCTTCTACCGCCGGACGGCCCGCGGCCGGGTCGTCCTCCTGGTGCCCTTCGTCGACACCGTCCGCGCCCGGGTCGACCTGCGGGAGCAGCAGTTGCCGGTCGGGCCGGAGCGGCTGATCACCGCGGACCGCGTGACGGTCGACCTCACCGCCGTCCTCCACTACCGGGTGACGGACCCACTGGTCGCGACCTACCAGGTCGCCGACCACGCCTACGCCATGAGGGCGTTGGCGGCCGGCACCCTGCGGAACACCGTCGCCGCCCTGGACCTGGTGCAGGTCCTGGACGCGCCCGAGCGGATCACCGCCGCACTGCACCGGGCGCTGGCCGAGACCGCCGGCGGGCAGTGGGGCGTCGAGGTCCACCGGGCCGAACTGACGACGGTCGAACCGCCGGCCTACCTCCTCACCTCGATCCGCCGCTGGTCGAGCGCCGACCGGGACAAGCGCGCCGCGATCCTGACCGCCGAGGCGGGCCGGCAGGCAGCGATCCTGCGCGCCGAAGCGGAGAAGGAGGAGGCCCTGGTCCGCGCCGAGGGCGACGGCCGGGCCCTGGCGCTCAAGGCCGGACGGGACATGGCGACGTTCCGCGCCGCCATCGGAGGCGGCACGGGACGACCCGCCGGACACCGGCCGTCCGTAGCGGGGCAGCCCGAGCCTTCACCCGTGCCGCCGCCTGCCGCCCCCTCGCCCGAACCCGCTCCACCCGAACCCGCTCCGCCCGTCCCCGTCCCGTCGCCCCCGCCCTCACCCCTGCCCGAGCCGCCGGATCCGCGTGCGTCCCCGGAGCTGCCGCTGCTCGGCCGGGTCGGCCGCTACCGGCTGGTCGCGAGGCTCGGCGAGGGCGGCATGGGGACGGTCTACCGGGCGCTCAGCCCCGGCGGGCGGTCCGTGGCCGTGAAGGTCATCAAGGCCGAGCTGGCGGCCGACCCCCTCTTCAAACGGCGCTTCGCGAGCGAGGTCGAGGCCGCCCGCACGGTGGGCGGCTTCCACACCGCCCTGGTCGTGGACGCCGACCCGCACGGCGATCCGCCCTGGCTGGCCACCGAGTACATCCCCGGGCCGTCGCTGCACCAGGTCCTGCAGCGGCACGGGGCGCTGCCCGCGCCGACCGTGCTCGCGCTCGCCCTCGGTGTCGCCGAGGCGCTGGAGGGCATCCACCGGGCCGGCATCGTCCACCGCGACCTGAAGCCCGGCAACATCATCGTCGCGGCCGACGGCCCCCGGGTCATCGACTTCGGCATCGCCCGCACCCTCGAAGCCACCCGGCTCACCCCGGCCCACCTGCTGCTGGGCACACCGGGATTCGTCGCGCCGGAGCAGCTGACCGGTGCGCCCGTCCAGCCCGCCGCGGACCTCTACGCCTTCGGCCGGGTGCTCTGCCACGCCGCCGGGGTGGCGCAGCTGCGGCACGGCGAGACGCCGGAGTCGGCCCTCGCCGTCCTGCCACGCCACCTGGCAGGCGTGGTCCTCGACTGCCTGGCCCCTGAACCCGACCGCGGCCCGACCGCCGCCGACGTCCTCGACCGGCTGGCCCAGGACCCCCTGTCGACGGCCGACTGGCTCCCCCCACAGGTCCGCCGGACGGTGGACCTCCACACGGCCCCCACCCTTCCCGGTCAGGACCGCCGTCCGGTCACACCGCCGCCGGCACCCTGAACTCGGGTGCCCTGAACTCGGGTGCCGGGCTGCGGCATTCGGGGTGCCACGGTCGTGTCAGGGGCGGTACCCGCGGAGGCGGAGCGGACGGACCGTGCCGTCGGGCACCCACCTCGGCCTGTCGGGTGCGGCGGTCCGTGAAGCGGTTCCGGGCCCGCCGCGGGGCGGCGCCCGCGGGCTCGTGGCCGGGTCCGATGCGTTCTCCCGGAATGCGCGCACCGGGGAAATCGAGGATTTCGGGGCCGTCGACGGGTTCGTGCGCGGGTGGGCGCAGATCGGCTCGATCGTCCGGATTCTCCGTCTTTGGGTTTTCGGGTCGGTCATCACAGTGACCGGTGTTCCACGAGTGGACCCGCCGGGCACAGGTGACCGGAAAACAACTCCGGTGGGGCCCAAGGGTGTCCGCGGGAACTCCCGGCGGTGGGGGGAGTGTGATCGGGCGAATGCGCCCACCGTGGATCGGGGTCCGGATCGCCGGGCGGGTGGCCGCCGCCCGGCCGGGGGACCTCGTGGGCGCTCCGGCGGCGGGGCGGCCGCATGCGGTGCTCGGTCGGCCGCCGGTCGCCGCCGGGCGGCCGTGGTGTCGTGACCTGCGGCCGCGGCGCGTTCTCCGCCCGCCGGCGCGCCGCACGGTGATCGACGGGGAATGCGGCCGGCCGGGCGCCGCCGTGGACGGCGGGAGCGACGGTGCCCGGCCGGAACGCGCGGCGTCCACCCGTGGAGGGCGGTGCGGTGGGCCGCCCACCTGCGGCGGAGCAGTAGAGGTCTAGACCGTCGACTTTCGGTCGCATTGATTGTTCCTTATAGCTTGATCCCTTGTCGTGGCCATAGCGTCTGATTCTCCGATCCGGAACGGGCACCGGATGACGAGGAACGTGCGCCGACTTCCGCGCGGGTGAACCGGACGGCCTTTGACGCACTGTGCGGCACGTCGCGGCGGCCCGAGGGGCAGACGGAAGAACAGCTTTCCGACGGGACAAGCGGAGTCTGAAGGGAGTGCATCATGGGCGAGATCGTCAGTGACTGGCGCGGCCTCGGCGACGAGGAACTCTCGCAGTACGCGACTCAGGGCTACCTCCATCTGCGCGGACTGTTCAACGAGGCGGAGGTCGAGTTCGGGCTGGAGATCGTCGACCGCGCGGTGCGTTCCCTGACCGCCGGGGAGGATTCGGTCCCGTACCACGCCAGTTACTTCGACGAAGGCAGCCGCAAGGACCTGGTGCGGGTCCGGAACGCCGTGGCCCAGCGGCGCGAGGTGGCCTACTTCCTCGACCATCCGCGGCTGATCGGGCCGATGGTCTCGCTGCTCGGCCCGGGGCTGCAGGTGCTGGGCTCGGAGGTCTTCTACCGCGACCTCGGCCGGGCGCCCCACGAGCCCTGGCACATCGACGGCGGTCCCGCGATGTACGACGTGAGGATCGACCACACGCGGCGCAGTCTGCAGGCCAAGGCGCAGGTCTTCCTGACCGAGGTGTCCGAACCCCGGTCCGGCAACTTCCTGTTGATCCCGGGCAGCCACACCTGGCCGGCGCCCACGACCGCCGACATCGAGGAGCTGAACCGGCAGCAGCGCGCGGGTGGCGTCCCCGGGGCGCTGACCGTGCGCGCGGAGCCCGGTGACGTGCTGCTGTTCCCGTACTCGCTGTGGCACGCCGTCGACTGCAACGTCCGCGCGCCGCGCAAGAGCCTCATCCTGCGCTTCGGGCACCTGTGGCACCGGCCGCACGACTACGACGCGCAGCCGCGCGAGGTGCTCGACGGCCTCTCGCCGCGCCTGCGCCGGATGCTCGGCGACTTCGGGGCGGATTCGCACCCGATGAACTACTACAAGCCGACCGACAACGAAGCCGTGATGAGCAGCGGCGGCGACTACACCTCGCTGGTGCCGCCCGCCCTGATCGAGCGGCACGGCGCGGACGCCTTCGGCCCCGCGTCCTGGCCGGCCCGCGGGCCCTGGACGGTCCGCAACGAAACCCCGGCACCGGCACCCGCAACGGCACCGGCACCGGCACCGGCAACGACATCGCGATGAGCGGGAGGGCAAACGCGTGTCCGCGCAACTCGAACGCTACCGACTGACCCCGCAGATGCGGGACTACGACGAGTTCAACGACGCCGGCCAACGGCGCTACCTGCCCCACCTCATGTACTTCGGCCGGACCGACTTCTCCTCGCCGACGGTCAACACCGACCGGGCCGGCTTCCGGATCAGCACGGGACCGGACGGGACGAGGGCGTCCGCCGCGGGGCACGTCCCGGCGGGGCCGGTGCGGATCCTCACCGGCGGTTCGACCGCGCTCGGGGTCGGCGCCACCAGCGACGCCGACACGCTGGCCTCCCTGCTGTGGAGCCGCTACGCCCCGGCCCGACCGTGGCTCAACTTCGCCGGCCACTGCTTCAACCCGACCCAGGAGGCCCTGCTCTTCACGCTCCACCGGCACCTGCTGGGGGACGTCAGCGAGGTCGTCGTCTTCTCGGGGGTCAACGCGATGATGCTCGCCCGCCTGCCCGAGTGGCAGCAGGGGGAGCACGGCGCCTTCTTCTTCTGCGGCGAGTACTTCGAGAAGATGGAGGAGCTGCGCGAGCAGAACCGCGGGCCGGTGAAGCGGTTCGGCCGCCGGGCGAAGCCCGCCGCCGGCGCCGCGATCGCGACCTTCGACGACGTGCGCCGTGACGTCGACACGGTGATCGCCTCCGCCGCGGAGACGACACTGCGCCAGCTCGACGTGTGGCAGCGCATGGCCGGGCCCGGGACCCGCATCTCCTACGTGCTGCAGCCGATGTCGCGGTGGATGCGCCGGACCTCCACGCCGGAGGAGGAGGTCCTCTTCGAAGAACGGGACCGGATCTACCAGCGGGGCGTGTGGGAGGAGCTCTACGGGGACGTCGCGACGACGGAGGTCTCGCAGGCCTTCGCCGCGGTCCTCCGGGCCGGCTGCGAGAAGCGGGGAGTCCGGTTCTTCGACCTGAACCCGGTCGTCGCCGCGGCGACCTCCCGGGACGACTGGCTCTTCGTCGACCGCGTGCACTACAACGACGCGGGCCACGACGTCGTCGCCAGGATCACGGCCGAAGCACTCGAACTCGATTAGGCCCTGTCCTGGGCCCTGTCCGGCCGGACAGGATCCAGGCCGCAGTTTCCACGAACGCGCGATGCGCGCCCACCCGGACGGGGACGGCATGTCTTTCCTCCGCAAGATCATCGACAAGCTCCTCCGGCGCGGGAAGCGCGCCCGTCGGAAGGAGGACGCATCGATCTACCCGATGTTCTGACCGTGTGTGCCCCCCTCTCGACAGGTGTGCCGAGTCCACGACCAGGGAGCGCCCATGCACGACGGCACGACAGGCAGCGGCGCCGCCTCCGTCTTCCGGAGGCTCTACGTCCGCGCGGCCGATCCGGAAGTGGCCGTCCCGGGCGGCGAGTTGATCGGGGTGCTCCGCGCGGAGCTGCTCCGGGCGTCCACCGGTGACGGCCCGCCGCTCGACGGCCTGCTCCGGGCGTCCACCGGTGACGGCCCGCCGCTCGACGGCCTGCTCCGGGCGTCCACCGGTGACGGCCCGCCGCTCGACGGCCTGCTCCGGACGGCGGCCGCGTGGTCGTCCGCCGCGGCGGAGCGGTTCCGGGCGGTGGGCGGCGGCACGGACGGTGACACCCGTCGGCTCCTCGTACGCCGGGCGGTGCTCGGCTGGGCCCCGCTCGGCCTCGCCGCGGGGGCCTGGCTCCAGTGGCTGACCGCCCCCGGGACCGCGGACGCGCCGCTGTCCCTGCGGATCCTCGCGCTCCACGCCTCCGACGTCGGCGTCGGCCATCCCGGTGCCGCCAGGAGCAGCGCCTACCTCTCCCTGCTACGGCAGTTGCGGGTCTCGGAGAACGCCGTGCCGTACGCGCGCGTCGCCGGTGACCGGCGGATCGCGGACGCGGCGTTCCGTCTGCCGGCCCTGCTGCTCCTGATGAGCCGGCGGCCGGACGAGTTCCGCGAGGAACTCGTCGGGGCGGACCTGTGCCTGCGTGCCGTGGGTTTCCCGCCGCCGCTCGCGCTCGCCAGGGCGGAGCTGCAGGCCGACTGGGCGGCGATCGACTACGCGGGCGCCGGCGGCCACCCGGGCTCCGGCGACGGCGACCCGTCGGGCGCCGGGGAGGGCGCTCCTTCGGCGGTCGAGCGGTGCCGTGCCGTCGCGGACGCCCTGGTGCAGGCCGGCCCGGACCCGGCGGGCCGGGTGCGGGCCGGATTCGGCTGGGCGCTGGCCACGGTGGCCGGCCAGGTCGAGGCGCTGTACGAGGAGTTGCGCGCGTCGCTCGATCCCGGATTCGCGATGGCCGAGCTGATGCGGCTTCGCGCCCGGGAGGGTTCGGTCTACCACCATCAGGTCCTCCTCGAAGGCCGGTCGCTGTCCGAGTGGTTGAAGGACTGCCGGGACGATCCGGGGCCGTTCCTCGACGTCCTGGCGCGCAGCCGACTGGTGAAGCCCGGGCGTTCCGGTGCCAGTCCCCTGGTGACGGACCTGGTCGGCGAGCACGGCCCGATGTTCCGGGTCTTCTCGCCGGACGACCTGCTCGTCATCGGCCGGTGGGTCGACGCGCTGGCCGGGCCCGCCCCCGGGAACACCGCCGTGCCCGCCCCCGGCGCCGGCATGCCGGCGCGTCCCGTACGGCGCCCGGCGGACCAGCCCGCTCTGCCCGACCTGCCCGACCTGCCCGACCTGCCGCGCCTGCTGGAGGCCGGGGCCCCCTCCGGCGGCGGCCCGCGCGACCTGCGCGAGGCGTACCACGCGCTCATGGTGCGCACCGGCGGTCCTGACCTCGACGACTGGTGCCTGCGGTACGTCCGGGGGTGGCTGGCCCGGGCCCGCCACCGGATGGACGCCCGGTCGGTGCCGCTCCCCGGGCGGTGGACGGCCGACGGTCTGCGGCCCTGGCTGCTGGCGCAGCACGACCGGCACGGAGCGCAGTTCGAGGAGGGCGCGGACGCCCCGCTGCCGTCGCGCGAGGCGGTGGTGGAGGACGCCGTGCAGACGGCTCCGCTCACCCTGATCGACGGGAGCTGGCTGCAGGGGTTCACCGACCACGCGTTGGCGTCGTCGGACGTCGGCCACTCGCTCTTCGCGACGTACTGGGACGAACTCGGCAACGGCGAGGCCGCGTTGAACCACCCCCTGATCTACCGCCAGGTCCTGAAGGAGATGGACGTCGAGCTGCCGCCCACGGCGTCGCCCGAGTTCGCGCGCTGGCCGGGCTTCCGGGACGCGTCGTTCGAACTGCCCGTCTACTGGCTGTGCATCGGGCGCTTTCCGTGCACCTTCCTGCCCGAGGTGCTCGGCCTCAACCTGGCCATGGAGCTGTCCGGGGTGGGTGGCAGCTACCGCCGGGCGGGCATGGCCTTGCGGGCGTACGGCTTCAGCACCCGATTCGTGGACGTCCACAACACCATCGACAACGTCGCCACCGGGCATTCCGCCTGGGCGGCCGACGCCGTCGACGCCTTCATGGCGGGCCTGCCGGACCGTCCGGGGCCGGGCAGCCGGGCGGAGGCCTGGGAGCGGGTGCGGGCCGGTTACCGCTCGCTCGACCCGCCCGGCGGATTCCTGGCCCGCCGGGCCGCCCGGCGCGGCCGGCTCGCGGGGAGCCGGTGGCGGAGTGCCGGCGCGGTGGCGCCGCAGACGGAGGAGCACACCGGTGTCTGAGCTGATTCTCGGGATCTCGGGCTTCTACCACGACAGCGCGGCGGCGCTCGTGCGCGACGGGGTCCCCGTCGCGGCGGCGCAGGAGGAGCGGTTCAGCCGGAAGCGGCACGATCCCGCGTTCCCGACCGAGGCGGTCCGCTACTGCCTCGACGAGTTGGGGGCGTCCTTCGGGGACGTCTCCGCGGTCGCCTACTACGAGGACCCGCGGCTGAAGTTCCGCAGGGTGCTGGCCACGCTGGTCGGCGCCGCGCCCACCGGTCTCGCCTCCTTCCGCGAGACGCTGCCGGGCTGGCTGGGGCCGGACGGCAAGCTCCGGACGCTCGCGGCGGTCCGGCGCGGACTGGAGTCGCTGGGCAGGGGGAGGGTGCCGGACATCGTGGCCCGGCGTCACCACGAGTCCCACGCGGCCTCGGCGTTCTTCCCGAGCCCGTACCGGTCGGCCGCGGTGCTGTGCGTGGACGGCGTGGGCGAGTGGGCCACCACCACGCTGTGGCACGGCCGCGACACCGCGCTCACGCCGCTGGCCGAGATCCGGTTCCCGCACTCGCTGGGGCTGCTGTACTCCGCCCTGACGTACTTCTGCGGTTTCAAGGTCGACTCCGGCGAGTACAAGCTGATGGGCCTGGCCCCGTACGGCGAGCCCCGGTACGCGGACCTGATGCGGGAGCGGCTGATCGACGTCAAGCCGGACGGGTCGTTCCGCCTCGACCTGCGGTACTTCGCGTACCTGCGGGGGCAGGTGATGACCGGCCGGGCGTTCGAGAAGCTCTTCGGCGGCCCGCGGCGCACGCCCGAGGGGCCGCTCACCCAGCGCGAGTTCGACCTGGCGGCGTCCGTCCAGAGCGTCACCGAGGACGTGATGCTCCGGCTGGCGCGCACCGCGCGGGAGCGCACCGGTGAGTCCACGCTCTGCCTGGCCGGCGGTGTCGCGCTGAACTGTGTCGCCAACGGGAAGGTCGTCAGGAGCGGGATCTTCGACGAGGTGTGGATCCAGCCCGCCGCCGGCGACGCGGGCGGGGCGCTGGGCGCGGCGCTGGCGGTGGCGACGGAGCGGGGAGCGGTGCGCGGTCACGTCGGCAGCGGACGGGACGCGATGTCCGGCTCGTTGCTGGGCCCGGCCTTCGACGACACGCGGATCGGCGAGTACCTGCGGAGCCGCGGCATTGCGCACCGCCGGCTGGACCCGGCCGTCCTGGCCGAGGAGGTCGCGGCGGCCCTGGCCGGGGGCAAGGTCGTCGGCTGGTTCCAGGGCCGGATGGAGTTCGGCCCCCGGGCCCTGGGCGCCCGTTCCATCCTGGGCGATCCGCGCGACCCCGCGATGCAGTCCGCGATGAACCTCAAGATCAAGTTCCGTGAGTCGTTCCGCCCGTTCGCGCCGTCCGTGCTGGCCACGGACGTCGAGGACTACTTCGACCTGCGGCAGGAGAGCCCGTACATGCTGGTGGTGGCGCCGGTGGCGGCGGCCCGGCGGCTCCCGGTGACCGAGACCGGCGCGAGCGGCATCGACCTGCTGCGGGTACGGCGCTCCACGATCCCCGCCGTCACGCACGTCGACTGCTCCGCGCGCGTCCAGACGGTCACCCCGGAGGGCAACCCCGCCTACCACCGGCTGCTGAGCGCCTTCAAGGCGCGCACCGGCTGCCCGGTGCTGGTCAACACGTCGTTCAACGTCCGCGGCGAGCCGATCGTGAACTCGCCGCACGACGCCTACACCTGCTTCATGCGTACGGACATCGACCTGCTCGCGATGGGGAGCTTCCTGCTGCACAAGGACGAGCAGCCCCCGTGGTCCGAGGAGGGCGACTGGCGTGCGGACATCCCCCTGGACTGACCCGTCCCGCCTGCCGCCCGTCCCGCCTGCCGCCCGTCCCGCCGACCGCATCCGCTGCGGAGGTCACGAGAGATGCTCACCGTCGTCTACTTCCTGATCGCCACCCCCCTCGGGCTGGCGAGCCGGCTCCTCCACGACCCGCTCTCGCGGCGCCGCAAGCGGCGGGCCGCGACCTACTGGACCGCACCCACCGCCGAGCCCCGTGACCGCCCCCGCTCGCCGGGGCGCTGACCGCCAGGAGGACCCCACCATGACGTCACCCGTTCCCGACCCCGTGCGGGAGGGGAAGGCCTTCGCGTACTTCAGCGGCGACGCCGCCCTCTACGACCGGTCGCGGCCCGCCTACCCGGACGCGATGATCTCCCGCCTCGTCGCCGCCATGCCGGGGCGCGACGTGGTGAACGCCGGCTGCGGCACCGGCATCGAGGCGCGACAGTTCCGGGCCGCCGGGTGCGCCGTGCTCGGCGTCGACCCCGACGCGCGGATGGCGGAGTACGCCCGCAGCACCGGCGTCGAGGTCGAGGTCTCGACGTTCGAGGACTGGGCGCCGGCGCGCCGGAGGTTCGACGCGGTCGTCGCCGGGACGGCCTGGCACTGGGTGGACCCGGTGGCCGGAGCGGCCAGGGCCGCGCAGGTGCTGAGGCCGGGCGGTGTGCTCGCGCCGTTCCACCACTCGTCCCACGTCCCGCCCGAGCTGGCCGAAGCCACCGGGGGGACGACGCTGCCGGCCTGGACCACCCGCTCCGCCGCGGCGTACCGGCGGTTCGCGCCCGCCTCCGCGTACGGCCCGGACGGTCGCCGACGGACCGCCATGGAGCTCTACCAGCCGATGTTCGAGGCGTTCGCGGACGGGATCCGGCGGACGGGCGCGTTCGGCGAACCCGAGCAGTGGCGGTTCGACTGGGAGCGGATCTACTCGCGGGACGAGTGGCTCGCCGTGGTCCCGACCCAGACCGCCCTCGCCGAGCTCTCGCCGGACGCGCTGGCGCGCGTGCTGGACGCCGTCGGGGGCGCCATCGACGCGATGGGCGGCCGCTTCGCCATGACCTACACCACCGTCGCGGTGACCGCGGTCCGTACGGAAGCCGGCCACGAGGGGCCGGACGGTCCGCCGCCGGGCCGGGACGGGCGGAGCGCCTGAGGACCCGTCCGCCGGGCGTGGCTGCGGCGCCGCGCGGCAGCACGGCAGCGTTGCAGCGGTGCCCGGCGGACGGTGCCCGGCGGGCGGCGGACGGCCAGGAGGGGACGGCCAGGAGGGGGACGGGCAGGTGGGCAGGGGGCCGGGCGGCCCCTCAGCCGCCCGCTGGGCTCACGGCGCCGGCCGGTCGCGCAGGTAGCCCGCCAGCACGGAGTAGTCCAGCTCGCCCAGTCCCGCGGCGACGGCTTCCTCGGCCAGCAGCCGGGCCTGGTGTGCCAGCCGCAGCTGCGCGCCGCAGGTGGCGGCCGTGGCCTCCGCGACCCCCATGTCCTTGGCGAAGAGCTTCAGCCGCGAGTCCGCGGGGAACTCGCCGCTCTCGATCATGGCCCGCTTGCGGGTGACCAGCGGGCCGACCCGGGTGCGCTCCAGTTCGTCGAGCAGCAGGTCCTGGTCGAGGTCCAGCCTGTCCGCCAGGGCCAGCCCCTCGGCCAGCAGCGCCACCATGGGCGCGACGCAGGTGTTCAGGACGCACTTGAGGGCCGACGCCGCGCCCAGCGGGCCGCAGCGCACGACCGTGCCCAGCGCCTCCAGGACCGGCCCGGCGGCGGCGTGCGCCGCGTCGTCGCCACCGGTCAGGATCCGCAGGTCGCCGGCGCTCGCCTGCGGGACGCTGCCGGTCACCGGCGCGTCGAGCAGCCGCACGTCCGAGGGCAGGTCCGCGGCCAGGGCGAGCGTCTCGTGCGGCGCGATCGTCGACATCTGCGCGATCACCTGCGGCCGGCCCGCCGCGACGCCCTCGGGCCCGCCGACCACCGCGCGCACGGCGTCGAAGTCGCTCACCAGCACGAGTGCCGCCCGGGCCCCCGCGGCGGCGGCCGCGGGGGACGGCGCGACGGTCACCCCGGTGCCGGCGAGGGCGGCGGCCCTGGCGGGCGTGCGGTCCCACACGCTGACCGAGAACCCCGACGCCGCCAGCCGGGTCGCGACCGGGAGCCCCATCAGGCCGAGTCCGCAGACGGCGACGGCGGTCATGCGTCCTCCCTCCGGCGGCCGGGGGCGGACTCGTACCGGTGCGGGCGCCGGCCCGGGGTCAGGGGGCCCCGCCGCGGGCACCGGACCGGATTCACGACCACAGCTCGGCGGCTTCCGTCAGGTCCGCACCGGAGGAGGCGCGCGCCGAGGCGAGCAGGGCTTCCAGGTCGGCGTCCGTTGCGGACACGTGCAGGTCGGTGAGCAGCCCGCTCGGCGGGACGTACTTCTGGAGCCACGCCGGGCACGACACCCGCACCGGGTCACCGCACGCCCGACGCCACGTCGCGGACAGGTCGATGGCGAACCCCGTCCCGGACCGGGTGACCGTGATCTCGGCCGGGCCGCGCCGCGAGCGGTACTTCGCCGCCGGAGTGTGGCCGGCGCCGGTGGCCGTCCCGGCGGTGCGGGCGCCGGCCGGACCGGAGTAGGTGTTGACCACCATCGCCGGGCCGTCGAGCACGTAGGTCAGGTGCCAGGCGCCGAACGGGACCACGGCGAGGTCCCCGGCCCGGCACTCCTGGAAGTACACGTACGACTCGTCGCCGGACTCGTCGAGCATGCTGCACAGCATGAGCACGCGGCCGCTGAGCACCTGGAAGATCTCCAGCTGGTCGGCGGGGTTCCAGTGCCCGGTCGAGCGGAAGGGCTCACCGCCGGGCAGTGTGCCGTCCTGGTAGATGACGAGGTCGGCGGACCACAGGGTGGCGCCGGCCACCGGGCCGTCCTGCCCCTCGGGGGCGGGCACCACCCGGGAGGGGAGCACGTCGCGTGCCGCGGAGTAGAGCTCCCGGTCGGCCCCGGCGGCGACCGCCGCGGCCACGGCGGCCGGGTCCGCGAAGCGGACGTCCGGGCCGCCCCCCTCGCCCTTGCCGAAGAAGTCTGCGAGGCGCCGTTCCTCCAGGCGCTTGACGGTCCGGTCCACGGGAAGTCTCCTGTCGTCGTGCTCGAACGTGCGGCGAGCAGCATCGGTCGGTGTGTTGTGCACGAACCTCGCCGGTGTCGGGCGGCCAGGACGTCGAAGCGGTGGTGGTGCCGGTACGGCGGTGGTGCCGGAGTGGCAGCGGTGCCGTGGTGTCGGCATGGCAGGGGTGCCGTGGTGCCGGTGGTGGCGGTCCGGCCGCGGCATCCACCCGGCCCGTGGCACGGAGGAGGGGCGGTCAGCCCGGGAGCGGGCAGGCCGTGGCCGGCCCGTGGACGGTGGCCAGGCAGGCCAGGTGCGCGGCGGGATCGGCCTCGGGTTCGGCGGGCCCGGACAGCAGGTCGTCGAGCAGCAGGAGCCCACTGAGGTGGAGCCCCAGGGCGAGTTCGCGGCGGGCGGCCGGACCGGTCGCCCCGGGGAAGGTGCGGACCGTCCGGTCCGAGAGCCGGCAGGCCGCCTCGGCCAGGACGTGGAAGGCGTGGGCGTACAGCAGCCTCCGGAGCCACAGCGGGTCGCCGTGGCCGAGCCGTCGGAAGAACCCGACGGTCGCCAGGGTGGCGGGCACCTCCGCGGCGGCGGCGCTGTGGGCCGGCACCGGGCGGCGCAGCCGCACGTCGTAGCCGCCGGTGGCGTCCCGGCCGATCTCGAACCCGCCGGTCATCGCGGCGTCGAACAGCGTCAGACTGAACAGCGCCTTCGCGGCGTCGTACACCGGGTCCCAGTGCTCGTCGATGCCGCGCGGGTCCACCACGGTGAACTGCCGGTCGGGGTCGAGGCCGTGCCGGCTCCCGGGCGCATCGGCGGCGCGCAGCATGAGATTGCCCAGGTTGAGGTCCCCGTGCACCGGGAAGTACAGCCGGGGCGGCTGGAGCGCGGCGAGCACGTCCTCCCGGGCGGCGGTCCGGCGGAGCAGCTCGTGGGCGGACGGCACCGGCCGTCCGTTCACCCGCAGGTCCGTCCCGTCGGTCAGCGGGCCCAAGTGCTCGGTCAGCAGGGGGAGTCGGCGGGCCAGCCGGCCGGCGTGGGTGCCGAGGCCGTGGCCGGGAGGGGCGGGCACGGAGCTCGCCGAGTAGCCGTGCGTCCCGAGGATCCCGAACACCGACCGCAGCGCCGCCAGGAACCGCTGCCGGCCGGGGTCCCCGTCGCGCAGCAGCGTGACGGGGGAGGCACCGTCGATCCAGGGCATCGCGTAGGCGCCCCAGTCGGGCCCCTGCCAGTGCCCGACGAGCGGGACGTAGTACGGCGAGAGGGCCGGGAGCTCCCGGTGGATCCGGGCGATCTGCGCGGGCTTGCGGAGGAAGGAGCCCAGGTCGTGGCCGTCCACCGCCCCGGCCCCGGCGCGCAGGACCTTGACGACGACCGCGTCCCCGTCCCCGTCCTCGCACCGGTACACCCGCGCGGGCGTGCCGCCGCCGGTGAGTTCACGGGCCCGCCGCAGTCCCAGTGCGTCGCGCACGCCCTCGGGGACCTGCTCCAGTACGTCCCGGGACCGCGCATCCGGTTCGGTCATCGGTGTGTTCGCCCCCCGCGACAGGTACACATGGACAGTGGTTGCGCCTCCCCGGGACCTACACGCCGGCCGGAGGAGGCCCGTCCGCGCGTCGCGCCGCCCGCACATCGGCGACCACGATGTCGTTGACGGCATCGAGGACTTCCGCAGGAGTGGCGCCGTCGACGTCGAGGACGTGCCAGCCCCAGTCGGCGGCCATCTGCTCGTACTCCGCCAGGAGCGCGCTCTGCAGTTCGAGGAACGACGACCGGCCCGTGCGACCCGCGAATCCCATGTCCTCGACCGGCCCGACGCCGCCGCGCTGCGCGGTGACGCGCTTGTAGCACTCCTCCGGCGTGACCCTCAGGAAGACGCCGATGTCGGGTTGCATGAAGTGGCTGGAGTAGGCGTCGGAGATGAAGTCGGACACCCGGGCGATGAGGTCCTTGGAGATGTCGTCGCTGGGAATCTCGTTGGCGACCCGCAGGACCTTGATGATGTTCTTGTAGCCGTAGCTGTCCGTGACGACTATCCGGCCGCGGGCCACGCTGGCGTTGAAGAACTCCGCCTGGATCAACATGTCGGCGACGAATTCGAGCAGTGCGGACGCCAGCACGCCGGAGCGGCGGACGTCGACCGGATAGGCGGAGCCGGCCTGTTCGAGTTTGGCGAGCGTGAAGTCCTCGTACAGCCGTGGACCGTGCTGCACACGGAGCGAGGATTCGTCGGTCGCCCCGCCGTAGCGCGTTCGCCAGGTCTCGACCAGGAGTTGGCGCAGGGTGAGGTGCGGAAAGTCGACGCGGTCGAGTTCGGCGGCGATGTCCCGCCACCGTACGAACTCGGACTCGTACCCGTGCTCCGTCAGCCGATCCGTCAAGCCGTGTGCGACGGTGGTCTTACCGGATCCGTCCAGTCCCAGGATCCCCACGTACATGCCGCGGCCCGTGCCAGGTGTTTCCGTCATTGCCATGGAAATGAACTCATTCCGGTCAAGCACCCCGTCTGCTCGCTCATGTTCTTTCCTGTGCGCACTGCTGGGTCCCGCCGCGGCCCGGGAAATTCAAGGCGCTCGCTCGTCCCGGCGGGGATGCGGATCCGGACAAGCTAGCGGCCTGTCGGACGTACGGCAAGGCCGGAGCGGCCCCGACGGTGTGTCGGGGTTCGCACGGACTCTCGATCGCGGTGTCCCGAAACCGGATGTGCGATAACGGACATGACGATCCGTCATTCGACCGCCGTGCACGAAGGCCCGTCGATCCGCGCGGATCGCGAGCTGTGGCCCCGATTCGTGCGGAAGGTGAACTCGCCGACGGAATGCCGGAGTTGTGCAGACCGCGTCAGGTCGGCGGCCGGTCCGCCGCTCCGCATCGGGTCGATGAATCCGCTGCGGGCCACGTGAGTCGGCCATGGCGCGACCTGTCCCCACCGGCGCGGACGCCCCGGGGCGGGATCGCAGGCGCGGAGTTCCTGCCCGAATGTGGATTCGACCGGCGGAATTGCCGAAACCGACTGATCAGGAGCACGGACGGGAAATGCCCGGGCCCGGTCGGCGGTCGGGCCCGCGCGTTCCATCGCGTGCCCGGAACGCGCCGTGCGAACCCGGACCGATGGTGGCCGTGGAATTGGTGGCCACGGTCTGACGGATAGGAAACTTTCCTAACTTCACGACCCGGACCATAGTCGACCCAAGAGTGGCTGTCAAGAACGTTTCTGACGTCACCTCACCCGTCCGCGCCGCGCTGACCAGGGCGAACGAAACGGCCGGCGGCATTCGGCGAATGGCCCCCCGAACCCCGCCCGCAGGCCGTCGAGTCCGACATGTCCCTCTATCGTGGGTATTGATCGACCATGAATTCCCGGATTTCCGGAACGCGAAAGGCTTGACGTCGCGGCGATGCAATCCCCAGAGTGTTGCGAACGCGAATGTCCGGGCGGCGTCGATGCCCCCGAGTGTGAATTCGCCACCCCCCTCGCCCGGAGCCGCCGTACCGGTTCCAGAAGAGCCCGAGGAGAAACAATGCGACTGACGGACCCTGCAGTTCCGGCTCTTCGTGAGGTCCTCCTGTGGGCGGCCGGAAGGCCCGGCGAAGTGCCCGACCTCGAACGGCTCGACCCGGACGCCCTCTACGAGGCCCTGGCCGCGCACCGGCTCGAAGTGCGCTTCCTGGCACGGCTGCCGGCCGATCAGGAGGCGGGCCCGGTGACCGCCGCCCTCCGTGAGCGGCTCGCGGTCCGGCGGCGGGAGATCGAGGAGTTGTCGGCCCGTCAGATCGACATGGTCGTCGAACTGACCGGGCAGCTACGGGCCGACAGCCCCGAGGACCGCCTGATGGTGCTCAAGGGCGTGACCCTCTACGGGCTCGGCGGCGACCCCGTCTCCCTGCGGCGCTCCTCGGACGTCGACGTCATCGCCCGCGACCCGGCCCGGCTGCTGGAGCTGGCCCTGAAGAGCGGCTACCGGCGGTTCGACTCAGGGAGCCACCTCGCGGCGTTCGCCACCGTGGAGTCCACCTGGCGCGGCGAGGTCGACATCCACTCCTACTACCCGGTGACCCGGCCCGGCGCCGAGGCCGCGCCCCGGCCGGCCGACCACCCGGGACACTGGGAGCACACCGCGGGCTACCTGGTCCGGCAGATCGGACCGGACGAGCTCACCGGATGGATCGCTGCCGCGCACCGGGGCCCGGTCCCCGCCGCGGTGAACCTGCTGCGGGCCGAGGTCGCCGCCCTGATCCACTCCTCGCACCTGCACGTCGAGGCGCTGCTGTGCGTCTACCCGATCCCCGCCGCCACCATCCGCCTCGCCGAACTGGCCACGGTGGTCGACCTCTGCGCGCTGCCCGAGTTCGACCCGGCCCTGATGGCCGAGCTGGCCGAGCGCTACCAGGCCGGTGAAGTCCTCTCCTACGCCCGCACGCTGGCCGTCGCGCTGCTGCACCGGGACCCGTTCGCCGGACATCCGCAGCTCCAGCGGCTCGCCCCGGTCCGGGAGGCGTTCCCGGTCGACCTCTGGTGGGACGGCCTGGCCGGCTTCGCGGTCGACCTCCCCTGGGATCCCGAGCAGTTGGTCCTGCGGGACCTGGCCATGAGCGAGGTGCTCGACTCCATCGGCGCCGCCGAACTGGTGCTGACCGACCGGCCCGCCCCGTTCTCCACCCGCCGGGGCGAGGACGGCGGGCTGAGCCGGGCCGTCCTGCGCCGCGCCGGCACCGACTTCGAGGTGCGCGGCAGCTTCCGCCACGCCGACGGAGCCCTGCTGATCGAACTCGCCGTCCCCGGCGGCACCGAACAGGAGATGACCGGCGTCTCGCTCAACTTCGGCGACCACCGCTACGAGTACTTCTACCGGGCGGCGGGAGACCTCCTCGACGAGGCGGACTACTCCAACGCGGGCCCGGGCTCGGTCCCCGCCGTGGCCACCGCCGAACGCGTGGACGGGCAGGACCTGTTCCGGTTCCGGGTGCCGCTGGCGGGCACCGGCGTCGGCCAGGACGGCGACGGCCGGATCACCCTCCTCGCCGGAGTGCGCCGGCAGGAGCGCGAATGGGGCCCGGTGCGCGCGGGAGCGATCCTGCCGCTGCTGATCACCGTCGGCGGCTGAGGCCGTGACGAACTCCCGCTGGGCCGAGCGCGCCGCCGACCGCCTGCTCGCCACCCGGCAGCTGCTGGCGCTGCTGCGCCGGGCCGGCACCCCCCTGGTGGCCGGCACGGCGGCGCTCCACACCCTGGTCGGCCTGCTGCCCGTCGTCTTCGCGCTGTGCGTCGGCTTCGCCCTGCAGGCCGTGCGCGACGGCCGGTTCGGCGACGGCGGGGGACTGCCCGGCGCCGGCGGGGGACCGAGCGGCTGGCTGGCCGTGGCGCTCGTCGCGTTCGTGGGCCAGCAGGCGCTCGCGCCGTTCCAGGTCTCGCTGTCGCAGGCGGTGGCCCAGCGGGTGGACGGCGCCTGCGTCGCCCGGCTGCTGCGTTCCTCGTTCGTCGACGCCCGCGCCGAAGTGGTCGAGAGCGAACGGGCCACCGACCAGCTCAGCGAGGCGAACCTGGCCTTCGACTCGCTCGGCCTGACCCCGGGCGCCGCCGCCGAGGGCGCGCTCGCGCTGATCGCCCGCTACGCCAGACTGGCCGGGTCGGTCGCCCTGGTCGCCTACGCCTGCACCTGGTGGGCCGCGCTCGGCGCCCTCGCCGTCGCCCTGATCACCCGCCGTGGGCAGACCGGGGCCTTCCACACCTACGGCCGGCTCTTCCGCCGGCTCGCGCCGCAACGCCGGAGGATGGCGTACCTCAGGGAACTCGCCACCAGTGCCGGCGCGGCCAAGGAGGTGCGCACCCTCGGCCTCACCGAATGGCTGGACAACCGCTACCAGCAGGAGGTGCGCGGCTACCTCGACCCGCTGTGGCGCGGCCGCCGGGCCGTCTACGGCCCGCCCTTCCTGCGCTACTCGGCCCTCGGACTGCTGGTGGGCGGCGCGGTCCTGACGGCCGTCGCCGCCGCCGGTGCCGATGCCGGCGGCACCGGAACCGCCCGGTTCGCCATCGCCCTGCAGGCCGCGGTGATGTGCCTGCGCTTCGGTAGCTACTTCCCCGAGTCCGACACCAAGCTGCAGTACGGCCGGCAGGCCCTCGCGGCGATCGTCGAGTTCGAACGCCTCAGCGCGGCGACCCCGGCCGAGGCCGCGCGGCCCGCCGTCGCCTGCCCGCCGTCCGGCGACCTCGACGTGCGCTCGCTGTGCTTCCGGTACGACGGCGGTGCCGTGCCCGTCCTGGACGGAGTCGACCTGGTGCTGCGCGAGGGCTCCTCCACCGCGGTGGTCGGCCTCAACGGCGCCGGCAAGACCACCCTGGTCAAACTGCTCACCGGCCTGTACCGGCCGACCTCCGGCACGCTGCGCTACAACGGCGTCGACCTCGGCACGCTGGACGCCGCGCACTGGCAGCGCCGACTGGCCGTCACCTTCCAGGACTTCGTCCGCTACGACCTCACCCTGCGCGAGAACGTGGCGCTCGGCTCGATCGAGCACCTCGACGACCTCGACGGCATCCGGGAGTCACTGGAACGGGTCGGACTGGGGGAACTGCTCGCCGCGCTCCCCGACGGCCCGGACACCCCGCTCTCGCGCCGCGCCCCGGGCGGCACCGACCTGTCCGGTGGCCAGTGGCAGCGGCTGGCCCTGGCCCGTTCGCTGTTCGCGGTCCGGCACGGCGCCTCCTTCCTGATCCTGGACGAGCCCACCGCGCAACTGGACGCACGCGGCGAGGCCGAGTTCTTCGAGAGCTTCCTCGACCTGACCAAGGGCGTGACCAGCCTGGTGATCTCCCACCGCTTCTCGACCGTGCGCCGCTGCGAACAGATCGTGGTCCTGGACGCCGGCCGCATCAGCGAACGCGGCTCGCACCGTGAACTCCTCGCCCGGGGCGGCACCTACGCCGACCTGTTCACCGTGCAGGCGAAGCGGTTCGCCGCCCGGACCGGGCCGGTGGAACGATGAGACTGCTGCTCGGGCTCCTGCGCTTCCTCGCCGTGTCCTCCTGGCGGACCGACCGGCGCCGACTCCTCGTCGGCGGGTCCCTGCTGCTGGCCGGCTACCTGGCCGCCCCCGTGGTCCCGCTGATGCTCAAGGGGCTCACCGACGCCGCGCTCGACGGGCACGGCGGCGCGGCCGTCGGCTGGGCCCTCGGCGCCGCGGTGGTCCTGATCTGCGAACTGATGCTCGGCCACTTCGCCCACCTGTCCTACTTCGAGCTGGGCGAACTGGTCGAACTCGGCCTCAACCGGCGGCTGCTGGTCCGCGTCAACGGAACCGAGGGGCCGGCCGCCTTCGACCGCCCCGAACTCGCCGACGACCTGGACCTGCTGCGCCAGGACGTCATCCGGATGCGGGACACCGTCCACGCCTCGCTCAGCCTGGTCTGCCTGGCAGCCCAACTCCTGCTCACCGCCGTCCTGCTGGCCGACCTCCAGCCCGTCCTGCTGCTGCTCCCGCTGGCCGCCGTGATCCCGGTGCTCACCGGCAAGCGCGCCGAACGCGCGGTGGAGACCGGGCGCCAGGAGAGCGCGCCGGCGACCGGTGCGATCCGGCACCTGCGCGGCCTCGCGGCCTCCGCCGCCGCGCAGAAGGAGATCCGGATCGCCGGCGCCCAGGGCTTCCTCCTCGCCAAGCACCGGGTCCTGCACCGGCAGGTCTCCGCCGTCCAGGCCGCGGCCCACCGCCGGCAGGCCCTGCTCCGCTCGGCGGGCCAGCTCTGCTTCGCGCTCGCCTACGCCGGATCCCTGCTGCTCGTCTTCCGGCAGGCCCAGCAGGGCCGGGCCGGCATCGGCGACGTGGTCCTGGTGGTCACCCTGGCCGGGCAGGTCAGCGGCCAGGTCTCCACCGGCCTGGACCTGCTGAGCAAGGTCTACGCGGCCGCGCTGGGCATCGCCCGGTTCGAGCGGGTCACCGGAGCCCTGGCCGGGCCGTCGCAGGACCGCGCGGCGACGGCGGCGGCGCCGTCCGCCCTGACCGGCGGCATCACACTGCGCCAGGTCTCCTTCTGCTACCCCGGAAGCCGCGAACCGGTGCTTCGGGACGTGGACCTGACCCTCCCCGCGGGCCGCTCGATCGCGCTGGTCGGCGAGAACGGAGCCGGCAAGTCCACCCTGATCAAGCTCCTGAACGGCCTCCACCAGCCGACCGGTGGTGGGGGGCGGGGGGGGGGGGCCCCCCCGGCCGGGGGGGGGGCGCCGGGCGGGGCCCGGCCCCCCCCCCCCCCCCAACACGCAAGACGCCCGGGGAAAACAAACCCCCCCCCCCGCCGG
>NZ_JBHWBZ010000059.1:35141-37487 GCF_042735475.1 Kitasatospora sp. NPDC059577
GTGAGCTGTGTTAAACAGAGAGCGGGGGGCCGCCACGGGCCCCGCCCCCCCCCCCCCCCCCCCCCCCCCCCCCCCCCCCCCCCCCCCGCGGGGGGGGGCCCCCCGGGGGCCCCCCACCCCACTGGCCGAGGTCGGCGCGCGGTCCTGGCACGGCCGCACCGCCAACCTCTTCCAGGACTTCGCCCGGTTCAACCTCACCGCGCAGCAGAGCGTCGGCGTCGGTCGGCTGGACCGCATCGACTCCGCCGAGGCGGTGCACCGCGCCGTCGAACTCGCCGGTGCCGCCGACACGGTGGCCGCCCTGCCCGAGGGCCTCGACTCCCTGCTCGGGAAGGAGTACGGCCCGGGAACCGAGCTGTCCGGCGGCCAGTGGCAGCGGATCGGCCTGGCACGCACCCTGATGCGCCCCGACGCCCTGCTGATGTGCCTGGACGAACCCGCCAGCGCGCTGGACCCGCAGGCCGAGGCACTGCTCTGCGACGCCTACCAGCGCGCCTCCGCCCACATGGCCGCCACCGTCGGCGGCGTCACGGTGTTCGTCACCCACCGGCTCTCCACCGTCCGGATGGCCGACACCATCGTGCTCCTGGAGGACGGGCGGGTCCGCGAGACGGGCAGCCACCAGGAACTGCTGGCCCTGGGCGGGCGTTACGCGGAGCTCTTCGCCCTGCAGTCCAAGGCCTACGCGTAGTGGCCGACCCGAACCGGACCGACCAGGGAGCGTGGATGAGCGCAGTCACGGAGACCGTCGCCGAGGGCTGGGGCGGCAGGTACGGCGCCTACGCCCGCGCCACCTCCTGCGTCCAGGGGGGTGACCTGGAGTTCCGCTTCCTGGACGGGCCCGCCGGAGCGCCGCCCGAGCGCCACGTCCGGATCACGAACGCGATCACCGGCCTCACCCGCGACCACCGGCTGTCCGCGGCCCGCGACCGCTGGACCCTCACCGTGCCGCGCACCTGGCCCAGCGGGCTGTACCGGGCCGAGTTCGGACCCGACGGCGGCGAGGTGTGGTTCGCGGTGCGGGCGGCCCGGCCCGCCGGGAACCACGGGATCCTCGTCTCGCTGCCGTTCGCCACCTGGCAGGCCTACAACCGGGTCGGCGCCCCCGGCCACGGACTGTACGGGACCGAACAGCACGACCGGGCGCACCGGGTGAGCTTCGACCGGCCCGGCGGCGGCCCCGCCCCCGAGCGCTGGGAGGAGGGGCTGATGCACTGGCTGCACCGGACCGGGCAGACCGTCGACTACTGCTCCAACCTCGACCTGCAGCTCGTCCCGGGACTCCTCGACGACTACCGGCTGCTCGTCTGCAACGGCCACGACGAGTACTGGACCTGGGAGATGCGGGACGCCGTCGAGGGCTTCGTCGGCGCGGGCGGCAACCTGGCGATCTTCTCCGGGAACACCTGCTGGTGGCAGATGCGCCTGGAGGACGAGGGGCGCACCATGGTCTGCTACCGCGACGCCGCCCTGGACCCGGTCACCGCGGTGGACCCGAGGAGGGCCACCACCGAGTGGTCCAGCGCCCTCGTCGGACGCCCCGAGAACACCCTCACCGGCCTGACCTTCCGTCACGGCGCGGGCTGCTGGACCGACTTCGACCTCATGCTCGACGACAGCTACCGCGTCGCGTTCGCCGACCACTGGGCGCTCACCGGCACCGGTCTGCGCGACGGCGACTCCTTCGCCCGCGGAGCACTCGGCTACGAGACCGACGCGGCCGACCTGACCTGGCTCGACGGCGTGCCCAGGGTGACCGGACGGGACGGCACCCCGACCGGCTTCACCGTCCTGGCCACCGCCGACCTGGGCCACTGGCGCGACCTCGGCCAAGGCGGCGCCGCCACCATGGGGGTGTTCACCCTCGGGCGCGGCACCGTCTTCAACGCCGGGACCATCAACTGGGGCCGGGCGCTCGACGACCCGGTCGTGGACCGGATCACCCGCAACGTCCTCGAACGGTTCACGGCGCCGCCGGACCCGGCCCGCTGGGAGACCCTCGGCCCCGCCCCCGCCCTGAGCTGCCTGACCGGCACCGGCGGCCGCCTCTACGGCCTCGACGACGAGGGCGTCCTGCACACGCGGGAACCCTGCGGCCAGAACATCCCCTGGACCGCACTCACCCGGGGCGGCGAAGCGTTCCCGGCGCTCGCCGTCACCGCACCCCGCGAGGCGATGGGCGGGCAGACCCAGGGCCTGTACGCCCTGGGCGCCGACGGCTCGATCCGCTACCGCGACGCGGGGGGGGGGGCCCCCCCCGCGGGGGGGCGCGCGCCGGGGCCCCCCCCCCCCCCCCCCCCCCCCCGCCGCCCCCCCAAGGGGAGGGGGGACCCCCCCCCCCCCCGC
>NZ_JBHWBZ010000059.1:37497-40780 GCF_042735475.1 Kitasatospora sp. NPDC059577
GTTTTTTTGTCTTCGTGCTGGGGGCGCCCGGCGGGGGGGGGCCCCCCCCCCCCCCCCCCCCCCGCGGGGGGGCCCCCCCCCCCCGGGCGGGCCCCCCCCCCCCCCCCCCCCCCGCCGGCAGCCGCACTCTCGCGGCCTGCCACGAAGGGCTCTTCGTCACCCACCCGGGCGGCCTCGGCTACCTCCCCTTCCAGGACCTGCCCGCCTCCGCCGACGCGGCCAAGGGCTGGCGGACGATCGGCCCCGCCCCCGGGCTCGCCTCGCTCTCCGCCACCGTCGGACGCCTCTTCGCCCTCACCGACGACGGCCGGATCCTCAGCCGGCTGCCCGCCGCCGGTCCCAGCCCCTGGCACGACCACGGCCCCGCCGACGGCTGCACGACGCTCGCCGCCCACGCGGGCACCCTGCTCGGCGTCGACCCCACCGCCCGCTCCGGCCTGCGCCGCCGCCCGATCACCCCGCCGATCACCCCGACACCGATCACCCCGCCGGGCCCGCGGCCCCGGCAGGCGCCGCGGTGAGCCGCGGTTCACCGCGGCGGCCCGGTGCCGTTCGGCCACCTGCGGGGGAGGAGGCGCCGACCACGAGGATCCCGTACGAGCTGACGATCCGGTCGATCGCGCGGTGCGGCTGGGGTCGAGCCGTAGGCGGCGACGTGGACCGGCGAGTGGCGGCGCACGTGAGCTGCCGTCGGGCGGTCAAGCCGCCAGAGGGAACTCGCACCAGACGTTCTTGCCGCTGCCGAGCGGCTCCACGCCCCAGCTTCCGGCGAGCGCGTCGACCAGCAGCAGACCGCGGCCGGAGGTGGCGGTCTCGCCGGGGGCCCGGCGGCGCGGCAGGACGCTGGAGCGGTCCCGGATCTCCAGGCGGATGCAGGGGGCGGTCCCGGCCCGCAGTTCTATGGTGAGCAGTGCGCCCCCGTCGGTGTGGACGAGGGCGTTGGTGATCAGTTCGTCCGCGGTGAGTTCGACGTCGGCCAGGAGGTCGGTCGCACCCCACGCGGCGAGGGCCTGGCGGAGCATGGCGCGGGTCTCCGCCAGCCCTTCCGGATCGGCCTGGTGGACGTGCTGGGTCATCTGCCGGGTGGCGTGGGCGCCGGGCACGTCTGCCCGGTGCAGCAGCAGGAGTGCCATGTCGTCGCTGCTGCCGAGGCGGCTCGGATGGCCGCCGCAGAGGTGGTCGGCGAGGGCCTCGGTGTCCCGCGGTCCGTCGCGCAGGGCGGCGGCGAGGGCTTCGATGCCGTCCGTGATGTCCCGACCGGGGTGTTCGACCATTCCGTCGGTGCACAGGAGCAGGGTGTCCGCGGGGTTGAGGTCGAGGCGGGTCTCGGGGTAGCCGTCCTGGCCGAACACCGTGGCCACGCCGAGCGGCAGGCCGCCGCGGACGCACGCCAAGCCGGTCAGGCCGGTGCTGTGCCGCACGAGCGGTTCGAGGTGGCCGGCCCGCACCAGGCGCAGCGTTCCGGTCTCCAGGTCGGCGTCGACGTAGATGCAGGTCGCGGACCGTTCGGTGTCGAGGTCGGCGAGGAACCTGGACGCGCGGGCCATGACCGTGGCGGGGGTGTGCCCTTCGGTGGCGTAGGCCCGCAGGGCGATCCTCAACTGGCCCATGATGGCCGCCGCGTGGCTGTCGTGCCCCTCCACGTCGCCGACCACGAGACCCACCCGCCGACCCGGCAGGGGGATGACGTCGTACCAGTCCCCGCCGACCTCGCGTCCGCTGCGGCCGGCCCGGTAGCGGACGGCCACCTCGCCGCCGTTGATCTCGGGGATGCGGCGGGGAAGCATGGTGGTCTGGAGCGTGGTCGCGAATTCGCGTTCCTGGTCGAAGAGCATGGCGCGTTGCAGGGACTGCGCGACCGCGCTGCTGAGCGCGATGCAGATGTTGCGGTCCTCGGTGCTGAAGTGGTGCCTGGCCCGGTAGAACAGGCCGAGCGCGCCGATGGAGCGGGCCTGGGCGGCCAGGGGCAGGAACGCCGCCGCCTCGATCCGCATCTCCTCGGCGTAGGGCAGCAGGCGGGGGTAGCGGGTGGTGAGTTCCTCCCTGGTGCCGAGGAAGCGGGCGCGCCGGGTGAGCACGGCTTCGGACAGCGGCAGGCCGTCCCCCAGGTGGGTCAGCGACAGGTCGTCGCGGGCCCTGAGTTCCGCCGACGGTTGCTCGGTCGCGGCGACGAGGCGCATGACGTCCCCGTCCACCAGCCCGAGGGCCAGCCCGTCCGCCCCGAAGCGTCGCAGCCCTTCGCTGTCGGTCAGCACGTTGGTCACGTCGTGGACGGTGACGGCGCGGGCGAGGGCTTCGGTGGTGGCGCGCACGGAGTCGGTCTGGCGGCGCCGGTCGGCGGCGAGCGTGCGCATCCCCTCGGCGTGGGCCAGTTCCTCCTCGGCGTTGCGGACGATGCCGACGATGCGGTACGGGCGTGCCTGCGGGTCGCGCAGGATGCGCCCCTGCGTGTGGGCCCAGCGCAGGGTTCCGTCGCGGCAGACCAGACGGAAGTAGGACGCGAAGGTCAGGTGTCCCTCCCGCAGGGCGAGCGACACGGCCTCGTCGAGCCGCTCGCTGTCCGCCGGCAGCACCCTCGCGGAGAGTGACGCGGGCTCTCCGTCGAACTCGTCGGCCCGCAGGTCGAACACTTCCAGGCCCACGTCGTCGAGGTGGTAGGTGCCCTTGTCGAGGTCCCAGTCGAAGCTGCCCATGCCGTTGAGCGCCAGCCGGTCGTTGGCCGCGGTCGGCTCGGCGTCGTCCCGGGGGGCCGACGACGGCGAGGGGGCGCGGGAGGACACGGGGCGGGTGATCTCGGGGTCGTGGCCGCCCGGAGACCGGGACGTGTTCGCCATGGCAGGGCTCCCGTCCGATCGATGGCCCGCTGCCGGATCATCCGGGACCGGCTCGCCCCCGCCGCGGTCACGGAGAGTGGCGTACGCGCGACTACGGGGCGCGGTGGGTGCTCCGTCGGTCCGTTCCTGGAACGTCTGGTCAGTCTATCCAGGGGGCGACGGCTCGGCATCGACGCGTGAGCCGCGGGGCAGGTCTTCGCGCCCCACCGCGACGTGGGTCCTGCCCGCCGTCGGGACGGGGGACGAGCGGGGCGGGGCGAGCGGGACGGGGACGAGCGGGGCGGGGGACGAGTACGAGGGTCCGTGGAGGACCGGCCGCCGGTTCCTCCGTGGCGGGCCGGGCCTTCCCGGCTCCCGGCCCGCCCGGGACCGGCACGTCGAGGTCCGCCCGGCGAGCCGGGCGGTCTCTTATACACAAATGACGCTGCCGACGAATATATAGTTGTATA
>NZ_JBHWBZ010000059.1:40790-59135 GCF_042735475.1 Kitasatospora sp. NPDC059577
GGGGCGCGCCGCCGCGCGCGCGCGCCCGGCCCCCGGGCCGTGGGGCGGGCCCCGCGCCCGGGGCCCCCACCCGCGCCGTGCCCCGGAACCAGGCGTGCAGGTCCGGTCGGCAGCCGGTCTTCTCAGGAGTCGGCTTGCTCAGAGGTCGGCCTCCTCAGGAGTCGGCCTGTTCAGAAGTTGGCCTTCGCGAACGCGAGGGCCGCGCTCACGTTGGCGAGTCCCGGCCCGGTGGCCTCGTCCGGGCCCGGCCCGGCCGGGTTGTTGAACCGCGGGTGGTTGTGGCCGGCGGTGACGTCGGTGGCGGTCGTCACGAGTGCCTCCGTCACCTGCTGGACCGTCATGCCCGGCCGGCCGTTCTGGCCGAGCAGGACGGCGACTGCTCCGGCGATCTGCGGGGCGGCCGCCGAGGTGCCCGAGAAGAGCGCCCAGGCGTCGTCGAGGGTCGTGCCGTCGGGGGTGTCCGGCATCTGCCCGTCGCTCGCCTGACTCTGCTCGACGTCGAGCTCGCAGCCCGGCTGCACGGGGAGCATCAGGTACTGGGCCCGCGGCAGCATCCCCACCAGCCCGCAGACCGTGGGCACGACCTCACCGGGGAACCAGGGACTGGCGTATCCGCTCGCGTAGTCGGACGCTTGGACGCCGAGGCCGGGGCCGACGAACACCCCGCCGGCCGCGATCACTCCGGGGACCTGCGGTTCGACGGAGAAGTGGCCGTTGCCGGCCGAGAACACCACCACGATGCCCTTCTCCACCGCGTCCTTGATCTCCAGGATCCAGACCCGGGACGCTGCGGGTGGCTGCGGGTCCAGGGGCGGGAAGTCGAGGTCGCCGCCCCAGGAGTTGGTGAGCACCCTCGGGTGAGCGGCCTTCGCCAGGAGGAAACCGGCCACGGCGCTGGTCAGGTTGCCGCCGGCGTCGCTGGCCCGGAAGAACTTCAGCTTCGCGCCGGGCGCCACGGCGAAGATGTTGGCCGACTCTCCCGTCCCGTGCCCGATCGGGTCCTTGGCGGGGCTGGTCCCGGGCACCACGGTGACGACGGGATCGACGTCGTAGCCCTGCAGGGTGAAGAAGGGGTGCGGGTAGTGTCCGGTGTCCACCATGGCGACGTCCACGCCCGCGCCCACCGCGCCCTGCGCGTGCGCAGCGGTGGCGCCGAGCAGCATGGCCACGTCGCCGGGGAGCCGCAGGTGGAACTTGCTCACGTTCGGTGGCTGCGGGCTCGGCGACAACCGGTAGCAGGAGCGCGGCTGTTCGAGCACGACGGCCTCGATGTCGTCGGTGTCCGGTGCGGCCCCGACACCCCGGGCGGCGGGCTGGTCCGGGCCCACCAGGTCGAGGTGGGTCACGTAGCGGCGGCGCCCGGTCGACACGTGCTGGAGGGCCTCGTACGAGGTGACCCGGCCACCGGTCAGGCGCTCGTAGGCCGCCGGCGATCCGTAGACCGTGAAGCCGAGTCGGCTCTCGGCGGTGACCGTGAGTCCGGCCTCCTCCGCCCGTTCCTTGGCCCGGGTGCGGACGGTTTCACCGGCCCGGAACGGCGCGGCCGAGGTCAGGTCGGTCGCCTCGGTCATCGGCGTTCCACCCTCCGACCGTGCCGACACGTAGCCGAACACCAGGTCGGGAGGAGGTTGCCCGTTCTGCGTTGTCGTGGGAAGCATCATGTCTCCTCAGGGGATGAACCGGGCCTCGGGTACCCGGGAGAACTGTCGTCATGCGTCAGGGGAATGGGGCTCCGGTACCGGCAGTACGGTGACGGACCGTACGGCTTCCCGGAGTTCGTCCGGGACGGGCAGGGCCTCCGCGCCCGAGGGGGAGACCGGGCCGTGCCCGAACGCCTCCCGGAACCGCGCCGTCGGGCCCGTGACCAGCGCACCGGCGGCCATCGGCAGGACCGAGATCCCGTGCCCGGCACACCAGTTCCGCAGGGCGTCGAGCCGCGCGCCGTCGCCGGACCGCAGCTCGACCACGGCCTCGACGGCACCCGGTCCGGTGCCGTGTCCGGTGCCGCGTCCGGTGCCGTGTCCGGCGCCCGGTCCGCGGCCCTGTGCCGTGTCCATGGTTCCTAGGCGGCCGCCCGGGGCTGGGCCGCCGCACTCGGGGCAGGCGTGCTCGGGGCCGCCGCGCTCGGGGCAGGCGTGCCGTACTGCTGGGCGAAGGCCGTCCGGGCCATCGGATGGTCCGACTCCAGCAGCAGGGCGTCCCCGCTGTCACGGGCCCGCTCCAGCTCGGGATGCAGCGCGGACTCCTGTGCCGCGAACAGCACTTGCACCCGCCCGTCACCCGAACCGCGCTTCGCCACCGGCGCCACGGCGACGGCCTGGCCACCCGCGTCGACGACCCACAGCCGGAAGTCGTCCCTCTTGAAGAAGACGATCTCCGTCACCGGGCTCGGGTAGTGGTGCACTCCGCCGCCCTGCGGCAGCGCCGCGGAGTGCACCGCGTGGGGGAGCGGCACGCTGGCGTTGCAGATCGAGTCGGTCCACCGCTGCACGCCGGCGGCATCCGTGATCGGGGTGTCGAGCAGCTCCCCGATGCCGAGTTCCCGAACCGCGTCAGGACAGAGCGCGTACAGCCGTTTCGCGTTCTGCCGCAGCAGGTCGACCTTCGAGGGGTCGGCGCAGAACTGCGCGGACCACTCGATCCCGACCAGGTTGCGGACCAGGAACCAGCCTTCGGAGTCCTTGAGCCACAGGCCGCCGCCGTGGTGGTCCTCCACCGGCTCGGAGCCGTAGAAGGGCCTGTCGAGCGTGTCGGTCAGCCGGTGCATCTCGGCCCGGGCGGCCTGGTACTCGGGGGAGTCGGCACGTGGCGGGTGCCCGGGGATGTTGATCGTCCAGCCGAGGTCCTCGGACTCGGTGTGCGGCTGTGTCGGGTCGCCGCGAGTTTCGGCAGTCATGGAGACCTCCCATGAGCCTGGTACGCATGTGGGCTGGATTTACATGCCACATTTACGTTGTATCTCCAGACTGCGCGCTGCGCCGCGACGGGTCAAGACGGTGCGCGCACATACCGGCTGTGGCCCGGTACTGCGGGGCCGCCACCGGCCGCTCCCCGGTGGGGCCGGTGTACGTTGTCAGCTTCCCCTGCCTACGTCGGCCGGGCCGGCACCCCCACCCGGGGCCCGGGCGGTGCCGGGGGCCCGCTCAGTCGGGCGTGCGGATCCGGTGACTCCCCGGCCCGCCGAGCCGCGTGGTCAGCCGCAGCCCGGCCGGGGTGGGGGTGAGCGTCGCGGCGGCGATCCGGCCGGTCGGGTCCGTCACCACGGGCTCCGGCGTGCCGGCGGGGAGCAGCAGGTCAAGGGTTTGCGGACGGGTGCCGTGCACCCTCGCCTCGGTGAGACGGCCGCCGTCCCAGCGGAGGTCGACGGTGAGACCGCCGCGGGCCCGCAGCCCCCGTACGTGGCCGGTCGGCCAGGCCTCGGGCAGGGCCGGGAGCAGCCGCAGGACGCCGTTGTGGCTCTGCAGCAGCATCTCGGCGACGGCGGCGGTGGCGCCGAAGTTGCCGTCGATCTGGAACAGGTCCGGCGGGTGCAGGCCGAGGAGATCGGCCGCGGAGTGGTCGGTGAGCAGGCCGCGCACGCTGCGGTGGGCGAGGTCGGCGTCACCGAGGCGGGCGGCGAGGGCCGCCACCCAGGCCAGGCTCCAGCCGGTCGATCCGCCGCCGTGGTCGAGGCGGCGGGCCAGGGCGAGCCGTGCGGACTCCGCGCCCGCCGGGTCGGTGAGCGGGTCGACGGCACTGCCGGGGTAGAGGCCGTAGAGGTGGGACAGGTGGCGGTGGCCCGGGTCCTCGTCGGGGAGGTCCTCCCACCATTCGAGCAGGCGGCCGTCCCCGCCGGTCGGCGGTGGGCGGAGCCGGCCCCGGGCGGTGTCCAACTCCTCGGCCAGGTAGGCGTCCACACCGAGGAGGCGGGCTGCGGAGGCGGTGTTGGCGAACAGCTCGGCGGTCAGCCAGTGGTCCATGGTGGCCGCGGCGGAGACGGCGGCGAGGCCGCCGTCGGGCAGCCGGAAGTGGTGCTCGGGGGAGGTGGACGGGCAGGTGACCAGGTGGCCGTCGCGGTCCTCGGTGAGGAAGTCCAACAGGAAGCGGGCGGCGCCGCGCATCAGCGGGTAGGCCCGTTCGGCCAGGAAGTCGTGGTCCCCGTCGAAGAGGTGGCGCTCCCACAGGTGCGCGCAGAGCCAGGCGCCGGCCATCGGCCAGTTCGCCCAGGAGGGTGAGCCGGAGACGGGGCCGGCGGAGCGCCACAGGTCCACGTTGTGGTGGACGGTCCAGCCGCCGGTGCCGTAGTAGGCGGCGGCGGTCCGGGCGCCGGTGCGGGCCAGGTCGGCGATCAGGTCGAAGAGGGGTTCGTGGCAGGGGGCGAGGCCGGTGGTCTCGGCGTGCCAGTAGTTCATCTGCAGGTTGATGTTGGTGGTCCAGTTGGAGTTCCACGGTGGGGAGGTCTCGGTGTTCCAGATCCCCTGCAGGGTGGCGGGTTGGCTGCCGGGGCGCGACGAGGCGATCAACAGGTAGCGGCCGTAGGCGAATTGGAGGGCGGTCAGGGCGGGATCGGCCCGGCCGGCCCGGACGGCGGCGAGCCGTTCGTCGGTGGGCAGCGCACTCGGGGGGCCGTCGCCCAGGCGCAGCGCGGTGGCGCGGTACAGCCGCCGGTGGTCGGCGAGGTGGTCGGCGAGCAGCTGTCCGTACGGCCGGGCGGCGGCCGCGTCCAAGCGTCGTTCGAGCTGCGCCGTCGGTCCCTCGTCGGGGCCGGCCGGGGGCTCGGTGTGGCCGCGGAAGCCGGTCTCGGCGGCGACCAGCAGGAGCACCTCGTCGGCGCCGCGCACCGTCACCGTGCCGCTCGTCCGCTCGACCCGGCCGCCGGAGGCCACCACGTGGAGCCCGGCCGCGAAGCCCGTGCCCTCGCCGGGGCGGTAGCGCACCGGGCCCTCCTCGCCGAAGGCCACGTGCGCGGGGGCCCGGCCGGTGAGGACGAGGCGGTCGGGGCCGGTGCCGCCGGTGTGCGGGTTCGGGTGCGGTGTGTCGAAGCGGGCGGTGAGGTCGATCCGGCCGGGGGCGGACGAGGTGATCCTGGTGACGAGGACGTCCGCGGGGGCCGATACGTGGGACTCGCGCAGGATCTGCGCGTCGCCGCTCCGGTAGGAGACCCGGTGGACGGCCTCGTCGAGTTCCAGCGAGCGTTCGTAGTCGTCCGGCGGCCCGTCGCCGAGCTCCAGTCGGAGGGTCGCGAGCGGCTGGTAGGCCTCGGTGAACGGGCCCTGCATCCGGGTCGCGAGGGCGTCGGCGCGGGCGTAGTCGCGGTCGGCCAGGACGGCGGCGCGCAGTTCCGCGAGGTGCTCGGCGGCGTCGGCGTCGGCGGCGTCGTGCGGGCAGGGCCCGCCGGACCACAGGGTGTCCGCGTTGAGGTGGACGGTCTCGCCCACGCCGGACGGGTCGGCGCCGCCGGGGCGTTCCGCGCCGCCGAGGAACAGGGCGCCGAGCCGGCCGTTGCCCAGTGGCAGGGCCTCCAGGAAGGAGCCGGCCGGCCGGCGGTACCAGAGGCGCTGGTGGTCGGAGGCCGGATCGGACGACAAGGCCGGTGTCCTTTCGAAGGGCTGAGGTGACCGGGCGGGCCCGGATCAGCGGCCGCCGGTGGGGGCGGTGCTGTCCCGGACGACCAGCTCGGGGCGCAGCAGCTGGATCGAGTTGGCCGGGCTGCCCGAGCGGGTGAGGGCGCGCAGCAGCAGCTCGACCGCCTCCCGGGCCATCTCCCGCTTGGGGATGGCCACCGTGGTGAGGGCCGGCCGGGCCAGGCCGACCTCCGGGTTGTCGTCGTGCCCGACGATCGACAGGTCGTGCGGGACGGAACGGCCCACGGCCCGGGCGGCCTCCAGGGCGCCGAGGGCGAGGACGTCGTGGGTGGCGAACACCGCGGTGATCGCCGGGTCGGTGGTCAGCGCCGTCGTCGCCGCCGCGAAGCCGCCCGCGGGGGTGGGTTCGGGTGCCGTGTGGACGGCGGTGTCGGGGACGGTCAGGCCGTCGGCGGCGAAGGCGCGCCGGAAGCCCGCCACCCGGGGGGCGTGGTCGGGGCTGGCGAGCACGGCGACGTGTTCGTGCCCGAGTTCGCGCAGGTGGCGCCCGGCCAGGAAGCCCGCCCGCTCGTAGTCGATGGTGACCACCGGGAAGCGGTCGGGGGCGTCGGTCTCCCAGGCGCACAGGGCGACCGGGAAGGCGGCCTCGGCCAGCAGCGGCAGGTGGTCGATCAGGTCCCGGTCGCCGGCGATCAGCAGCGCGTCCACCGAGCGGCTGGTCAGTCCGGCCAGGTGCCGTTTGGCGCGCTCCCCGTCGAGCCGGGTGGTGCAGAGCAGCAGGTGGTAGCCGTTCTCGTCGAGGACGTCCTCGACCTCCTCGACGATGTCGGGGTAGAAGGAGCCCGTCACGGTGGGGACGAACAGGCCGACCGTCCGCGTGGCGCCGGTGGCGAGGGAGCGTGCGACCAGGTTGGGGGTGTACCCCAGCTCCTCGATCGCGGCGCGCACCCGGGCCGCGGTCGCCGGGCTCACGGCCCCCCGCCCGCGGATGACGTTGGAGACGGTCTGCTTCGTGACCCCGGCACGCTCGGCCACGTCCTGCATCGTCACCATGGCTGGATCCTTCGATTTACCGGTCAACTTGCTTTCGATGAAACGTAGGGCATCGGTGAAGGGTCGTCAAGATTGATCCAAACCCCTGTCCCGGCGGTGACTTGAGGATTCGCCACCTCGGCGCTGCCCGGTTGCCCCGAGCCGGACGTCGATTCTGCAAGGACTCTTGATTTACCGGTCAACCCGACCGTATCGTCCCAGCCATCCACAGCGACGCCCCCGTCCCCGGGCCCCGGCTGACGGCCCGTCCGCAGGGCATCTCGCGCCTCCGAGAGGAACCACCCATGGGTAGAACGACCATGTCCGCACGTCGCGTCCTCGGCGCGGCCACCGCCGTCGCACTCGCGCTCGGGGCGAGCGCCTGCGGCAGCGGCTCGGGGAGCGACGCGAAGGCCGCCGGCAGCTTCGGCTACTGGTCGATGTGGCGCGCCGACGAGCCGCAGGCCCAGGTACTGAAGGCCGCGATCGCCGACTACACCGCCGCCACCGGTGCCAAGGTGAACGTCACCTGGGCGGGCCGGGACATCGCCAAGAAGATCGGCCCGGCGATCGCCGCCAACCAGGCCCCGGACCTGTGGGACGAGTCCGACGACAAGGTCTACGGCACCACCGCCGCGGCCGGTCAGGCGCTCGACCTCTCGCCGGTGCTGCAGCTGCAGGTGCCGGAGGAGAACGTCCCGGTTTCCCAGGTCATCCCGGCCAAGTACTTCGACATGCTGCCGAAGGACCCGTCAGGCTCGAACCACTACGTGATCCCGTACGAGGTCGTCACCAACGCGATGTTCTACAACGCGGCCGACCCGGCGGTCGCTGCGGCCATGCCGACCCCGCCCACCGACTGGGCCGGCCTCCTCAAGGTCTGCGACGCGCTGAAGGCGGCCGGGAAGGCGTGCATCGCCTCCGAAGGCGAGGACCCCTGGACCAACGGGCTGTTCTTCGACTACCTGCTCAACGGCGCCGGAGTGAACGTCGCCGAGCTCTCCGCCGACAGGTCCGGCGCGGCCTGGGACAACCCGGCGGTCCTCACCGCGGCGCAGCAGGCGGAGCAGCTGGTCAAAGGCGGCCACCTGATCCCGGGCTACGACGCCACCAAGTTCCCGGCCCAGGAGACCAACTGGACGGCGGGCAAGGCCGCGTTCTACATGGACGGCAGCTACGTCACCGCCGAGATCGCCAAGCAGGTCCCGGCCGGCTGGAAGACGGCCTCGATCCTGCCGCCCACCGCGAAGGCCCCGGACGCGGGCCTGTTCGGCTTCGCGATCCCCAAGCGCGCCAAGAACGCGGCCGCGGCGCAGAAGTTCATCGCCTTCTTCCTGCAGAAGAAGCACCTGTCCGGGATCTCCACCACCGCGCTCAACATCACCCCGCGCGCCGACATCCCGGCCCCCGCGGAACTGGCCGACGTCCAGAAGACCCTCGAAGCCCCGACCCTGCGCCTCGGCTTCGACGGCGTGGGCGGCAGCTGGCTGCCCAAGGTCCTGAACGAGAACTACCTGGACTTCTGGCACGGCAAGATCACGGCCGCCCAGTTCGTCGCCAAGTGCAAGGCCGACCAGGTCACCTACTGGCAGACCGAGGGCTGACGGTGGCGACGACGATCGAGAGCCCGCCCGGGACGGACGCCGCCCGGGGCCGGTCCGGGCGCGCCGTCCGGGCCGGCGTCGGCCCGCTGGAGCGCCAACGCCGCCGGGTTTTCTGGCCGTTCACCGCGCCGGCGCTGGTCGCGTACGCGGTGCTGTTCATCGCCCCCGTGTGCTACGCCCTGTGGACCAGCCTGTACCGGTGGGACGGCATGGGCGAGATGGACTGGCGCGGTCTGCAGAACTACACCCTGCTGTTCCGCGACCCGAGGTTCCGCACCTCCCTGTTCAACACGCTCGACATCATGGTCATCGGCGGCACGATCACCTTCGTGCTCAGCTTCGCGCTGACCCTGGTGCTGCGCGAGATGCGGGCCAGGCTCTTCGCCCGGTCGGTGCTGTTCTTCCCGTCGCTGGTCAACGGCATGGTCTTCGGCATCGCGGCCGGCTTCCTGTTCTCGCCCACCGGCCCGGTGAACCAGGCGCTGGAGCTGTTCGGAGTGACGACACCGCCCAAGTGGCTGTCGACGGACAACCTGCTGCCGATGGTCCTGGGCACCCTGGTCTGGACGGCGACCGGCTACTACACCTCGATCATCATGGCGGCGGTCGACCAGATCCCCGACTACCTCTACGAGGCGGCCGAACTGGACGGCGCAGGCCCCTTCCAGCGCTTCCGGCACATCACCCTGCCGTGCGCCTGGGACGTCATCGCGGTCTGCGCGGTGCTGTGGACCGTCAGCTCGGTGAAGATCTTCGAGCTGATCCTGCTCTACGGCGGAAGCACCAACGCCTACCCGCCGGTGAGCAGTTGGAACACCGCCGTGTACGTGTACAGCGAGGCCTTCCCGCAGGGCACCGTCCCCCGGCTGGGCACGGCCACCGCCGCCGCGACGGTCAGCCTGGCCATGGTCACCCTGATCACCGTCGTGCTGCGCCGCCTGCTGCGCCGCGAGCCGGTCGAGTACTGACCCGTCGCGTCCCGGCCCCCCACCGCAACCGGAAAGGTCACCACCCGTGCGACGCACCAACCGAGCCGCCGGACTCGCGAGCAGGATCGGCACGGCCGCCGTCTGGCTCGTCGTCGCCGCCGACCTGCTGCTGGTCCTGTGGATCCTCCTGACCTCGCTGCGCAGCGGCCCCGACATCCTGCAGCACGGTTTCGGCCTGCCGACCAGCCCGAAGACCGACAACTACACCACCGCGCTCGACGCGGGCGGCTTCGCGCGGGCGGCCCTCAACAGCGTGCTCACCGCCGGCCTCTCCTCCGTGGTCGCCGTCGCCCTCGCCGCGCCCTGCGCCTACGCCCTCGCCCGGCGCCGCTCGCGGACCTCCTCGGCACTGACGATGACGTTCGCCATGGGCCTCGGTGTGCCCGGCCAGGTGCTGGTGGTGCCGCTGTTCGTCGGCCTGTCCCGGGTGGACCTGACCGACAGCGACCTCGGCCTCGGGCTGGTCTACGTCGGCCTGGCGATGCCCTTCACGGTCTTCCTGCTGACCGGCTTCTTCAGCGGCATCCCCGGTGTGCTGGAGGAGGCCGCCGTCCTGGACGGCGCCGGACCGGTGCGGACCTTCGTCCAGGTGGTGCTCCCGGTCGCCCGGGGCGGGCTGGTCACCGCCTTCCTCCTGCAGTTCATCACCTCCTGGAACGAGACCCTGTTCGCCCTCGTCCTGACGAACAGCCAGGGGGCGACCACCCTCCCGGTGGCGCTCTCCTCGTTCGTCGCGGCACAGCAGTTCAACGGCCTGGACTTCGGCACGATGTTCGCCGGAGTCTGCATCATCCTCGCCCCGATGATCGCGCTCTTCTCCTGGATGGGCTCGCGGATCATCCAGGGCATGACGGTTGGAATCGGAAAGTGACGTCTTCCCGCGTGACCTCGACCCTGCGCACCGACCTGCTCCGCATCGACGGCACCCCCGACCCGGTCGGCGGCGCCCTGCCGATCCTGCACGGCCTGCCCCGGCAGACCGGGGCAGGCGCCGGGGTCGACGACGAGATGCGCCGCAACCTCGCCTACGGGGCGCCCGGCACGCTGCTGCCGTACACCCGGCAGGGCGGGTACGACCGCGTCCGTGCGGAGCGTGAACTCCCGTGCGTGGTGCTGGAGAACGAGAACCTGACCGCGACCTTCCTGCCCTCCCTCGGCGGGCGGCTGTGGTCCCTGGTCCACCGGCCGAGCGGGCGGGAGCTGCTGCACCGCAACCGGATCCTCCAGCCCGCCAACCTCGCCCTGCGCGACGCCTGGCTGGCCGGCGGGGTGGAGTGGAACCTCGGCGCCACCGGGCACTGGCCGCTGACCTGCGAGCCACTGCACGCCGTCCGGGTGGCGGCGCCGGACGGCACCCCGGTCCTGCGGATGTACGCCTTCGAGCGGCTGCGGCGCCTGGTCCTGCGACTGGATGCCTGGCTGCCCGCCGGCTCCCCGGTGCTGTACGTCCACATCGCCGTGCACAACCCCTCGCCCACCGAGACGCCGGTCTACTGGTGGTCCAACATCGCCGTGCCCGAGGACCGGGACGTCCGGGTCCTCGGCCCGGCCGGCCACGCCTTCCACTGCGACTACGTCAGCGACCTGCGGCGGGTGCCCTTCCCGGAGGTCGACGGCACCGACCGCAGCTACCCCGGCCGGCTGCCGCGCGCCGCCGACTACTTCCTCGACCTGCCCGCCGGCCGACGCCCCTGGATCGCCGCGCTGGACCGCGCCGGCACCGGGCTCGTCCAGACCTCCACCGCGCGGCTGCGCGGCCGCAAGCTGTTCTGCTGGGGCACCGGCACCGGCGGCAAGCACTGGCAGGAGTGGCTCTCCGGCCCGGGGGCCGCCTACCTGGAGATCCAGGCCGGCCTGGCCCGTACCCAGTTGGAGCACCTCCCGATGCCCGCCGGCGCCACCTGGTCCTGGACCGAGGCGTACGGCCTGCTGCAGGCCGATCCGCAGGTCGTGCACGGGAGTTGGGAAGGCGCCCGGGAGGCCGCCGGCGAGGCGCTGGACCGGCTGGTCCCGCCGCTGGAGCTGGAGCTGGCCGACGCGCTGGCCGACGGGTTCGGCGCGCCCGAGGAGGTGCTGGCCGAGGGTGCAGGCTGGGCCGCGCTGGAGATCGAGGCCGGCGCCCTGCCGGCCTCGCCCGGTCTGCCCTTCGGCGAGCCGAGGGCCGCCCAGGAGCCCTGGCGGCAGCTCCTCAAGACCGGAACGCTCCCGGTCTGCGACCCGCCGGCCGAGCCGGTCACCGGCGCGCACTGGCAGCTGCTGCTGGAGGGGCACGCCACGGACTGGCACGCGCTGTACCAGCTCGGGCTGCTGCGCCTGGCGGCCGGGGAGCGGGAGTCCGCCCGGGAGGCGTTCGAGCGCTCCGTCGCCGCGCAGGCCTCGCCCTGGGCGCTGCGCTCGCTCGCGTTCCTCACACCGGAACCGCGGGAGGCCGCCGAGCTCATGCGCTCGGCCCACCGACTCCGGCCGGAACTACGGGAGTTGACGATCGAGACGCTGGAGTCGCTGCGGCGTGCCGAGCGCTCCGCCGAGGCCCTGGCGTTGATCGAGGAGCTCTCCCCGGCGGACCGGGCGCACGGGCGGATCAGGCTGGTCGAAGCGGAGACGGCGCACGCCTGCGGCGACGACGACCGGGTCCGGCGCCTGCTGGCCGAGGGGATCCAGGTCGACACCATGCGCGAGGGCGAACTCTCCCTCGACTCGCTCTGGCTCGCCGTCCACCCCGGCACACCGGTGCCGCCGCAGTACGACTTCCGGATGGCCGACGGCTGACCGCCGGCTTCCCCCACGACCACTCTCCCGTTCCGCACCCCCACAGCAGGGGCGCAACGGTGCGCCCCGTCACGGAAGAGGAGCAGTACCCGTGTCACTCCTACGCACCCGATGGGCCCACGCGCTCACCGCCACCGCGCTGGCGGCGCTCGGCGCCGGCACCCTGTCCGCCGCCCCCGCACCGGCCCCCGCCGCACCGGCGCCCGCCACCACGTACACGATCGCGATCGGCGGGACCGGCTCGTACGCGTACCCCGACGACACGCCGGCCGGTGTCTACACCGACAAGGACGGCACGTTCTACTTCCAGCAGTCGCACTCGCTGTACGGCGCGAAGGACTCGCGGCAGTGGGACTTCTACACCGGCGCGGACTTCGAGAGCGCCACCAGGTCGGCCGCGATCAGCGACGCCGTCAACCCCGCCGACCCGAACGACCGCAACGACGACACCACCCGGCGGTGCAACGACAGCCCCACCGGCCGCGAGTCCAGCTACGCCCCGCAGGGCTCGCACTACTCCCAGCGCAACTACTGCGACCTGTCGGGAGTCTGGGTCGACCCGGACACCGGCGACTGGTACGGCCTGGTCCACAACGAGTTCACCCCGCAGCCGTTCGGTGACGGCCTGCACTACGACGCGATCGACTACGCCGTCTCCACCGACCAGGGCCGGACCTGGACCATCGAGGACCACGTCATCACCTCGCCGTACAGCACCGCCCGGGGTGACACCGCGGCCTTCCCGCAGCAGACCTTCCACTACGGCGACGGCGACCAGCGGCTGTTCGTGGACACCGCCGCCGGCTACTTCTACGTGTTCTACGGCTCGCGGATCGTCGACAAGGGCGGCAGCTGGGGCGCGTTCCAGCAGCACGTCGCGCGGGCCCCGATCGCCGCCAAGATGGCGCCGGACAGTTGGCAGAAGTGGTACGACGGCGCGTGGTCGCAGCCCGGGGCCGGCGGCCTGGAGAGTGACATGGTGCCCGCCGACAAGGCCTACCCCACCGGGTACCTCCCGCCGGCCAAGGAGTACGACCCGGCCAATCCCGGCACCGTCAGCGGGCAGATCGCGGCCGGCACGCTCGCCCCGAGCACGCCGCTGTTCGTCATGAACGTCAGCTACGACGCCTACCTGGGCCTCTACATCGGTGCTCCGCAGGCCGTGGACCAGAGCGGCAACGCCCCGCAGCAGATCTACGCCACCAAGGACCTCGCCACCCAGAAGTGGACCCTGCTCGGCGACACCGGTGGCTACCACACCGCCTCGTGGTACCGCTGGTTCCTGGACAGCGCCAACCTGACCCAGTCCGCGATCGTCGGAAAGACCTTCCGGTCGTACTGCTCCTTCGCCTGCGCCGGCTCGGACGGCCAGTACGTCGAGCTCACCATCGGCTCCTCCGCGCCGGCCGCCCCGCCGGTCGACCTGACGAGGACCTACCGGATCCAGAGCGGCAACGGCCGGGTCCTCACCCAGGCCGCCGGCGCCTCCGCGGTCACCTCCGCGGCCCGGCCCGCCGGATCCGTCCGCGAGTCCTGGAGGTTCCTGGCCGAGGGAGACGGCTCCTACCGGATCGCCAACGCGGCCACCGGCCAGCTGCTGGGCGTCGACTCCGCCTCGACGGCCGGCCGGGCCTGGGGCGCCGGGCTGACCGCGACCACCGCCGTCGGTGGGAACGCCACGGTCGGTCAGCAGTGGTTCATCCTCCCCGGCAAGGCCGGCAAGGGCCGATTCCAGCTGGTGAACCGCTACAGCGGCCTGGTGATCGGCATGTCCGGCACCGCCGGCCGACTCGCCGAGACCGCGCCCGCCCGCACCTGGAGCGACACCACGGGCAGCCCGGTCGGTGCCGGCCGCACGGCGGCCGAGCAGGCTCTCTCCTTCGCCCCGACCGGGACGGCCCCCGAGGCGGTCGTGCTCACCGCCCCCGGCGACCAGTCCGGCACCGTGGGCCAGGCCGCCTCGGTCCGGCTCGGGGCCACCGACAGCGCCGGCAAGCCGCTCGCCTTCACGGCGACCGGCCTGCCCGCGGGGCTCTCCGTCAGCCCCGCGGGCCTGATCACCGGCACCCCGACCGGTGCCGGCGTCTCCACCGTCACCGTCACCGCCTCGTCCGGCACCGCGTGCGCCTCGGCCACCTTCACCTGGACGGTCGAGCCGGACCTCAGCGGGAACCACACGCCGACCACGGGCGGCAAGGCCCTCGACGACGCGGACGGCAGCACCACCGCCGGCAACGGCCTCATCACCTGGACCGCGTCCGGCGCCGCCGACCAGCTGTGGCAGTTCCGTCGGCAGCCGGACGGCTCCTACGAGCTGGTCAACGGCCTCTCGTCGATGTGCGCCGACGTCGACGGCGGCTCCACCGCCGCCGGCGCCCGGATCATCCAGTGGCCGTGCACCGGCGGCGCCAACCAGCACTGGAAGGTCCGGCCGACGGCCGACGGCTCGTACACCGTCACCTCGGCCCGCAGCGGACTGCAGCTCACCACCGCCTCGACCGCCGACGGCGCCCCGGTGACGCAGGAGCCGGACACCGGCTCGCCGCTGCAGCGGTGGTCGATCGGCTGACCCGGGCCCGTCCGGCGGGACGGGCCTGACACCGGGCCCCGGGGGCTGCCACCCCCGGGGCCCGGCACCTCTGCTCCCCAGCCCGCGCACGGATGTGCGCCACAACCCAGGAGGACGTCATGGCCCACGTGGACGACGAGATCGCGAGCCAGCCCGAGTGCTGGCAGCGCGCCCTCGACCTGACCCCGAAGCAGCTGCCCGAACCCGGCGAGCGCGTGGCGGTCGTCGGCTGCGGCACCTCGCTGTACATCGCCCAGGCCTACGCGGCGCTGCGCGAGAGCCTCGGACTGGGGGAGACCGACGCCTTCGCCGCCTCCGAGTTCCCGACGGCCCGGCGCTACGACCGGGTGGTGGCCCTCACCCGCTCCGGTACGACCACCGAGGTGCTGGACGCGCTGGCGCGCACCCGCGGCACCGAGACGGTGGCGATCACCGCCGACCCGTCCACCCCGGTCGGCGAGGCCGCCCGGCACGTGGTGGCACTGGAGTTCGCCGACGAGGAGTCCGTCGTGCAGACCAGGTTCGCCACCACCGCCCTCGTCCTGCTGCGCGCGCACCTGGGCGCCGTGCCGTCGGACCTGCCCGAGCAGGCGAGCCGGGCACTGACCGCCGCGCTGCCCGAAGGGGCGCTCGGCGCCGGACAGTTCACCTTCCTGGGCACCGGCTGGACCTGCGGCGTGGCGCAGGAGGCGGCGCTCAAGGTCCGGGAGGCGTCGTCCTCGTGGACGGAGTCCTACCCGGCCATGGAGTACCGGCACGGACCGATCAGCGTCAGCGGCCCCGGCAGCGTGGTGTGGTTCCTCGGCGTGCCGCCGGCGGGCCTCGTGCCGCAGATCGAGCGGACCGGTGCGCGGGTCTCGGTGTCCGACCTCGACCCGCTGGCGGACCTGATCCGGGCACAGCGCCTCGCCGTCCGGCTGGCCGTCGGCCGCGGCCTGGACCCCGACCGTCCGCGCCACCTGACCCGGTCGATCGTGCTGGACGGGTCGTGACCCCGGTCGCAGGCACGGTCATCGCGCTGGACGTCGGCGGCACGCACATCAAGGGTGTCGTGGTCGACGGCGGCCGGCCGGTCGAGTCCGCGCAGTGGCCCACCCGGGCCGAGCGCGGGCCGGACGCCGTCCTCGACACGGTGCTGCGGTGCGCGGACGACCTGAGGGCCCGAGCCGCCCGTCGGGGCACGCCGCCGCGGGCCGCCGGGATCGCCGTCCCCGGCCTGGTGGACGAGACCAGCGGCACCGCCGTCCTCGCCGCCAACCTCGGCTGGCGCGACCTGCCCGTGCGCAGCCGGGCGGAGGAGCACCTGGACCTCCCGGTGGCCTTCGGGCACGACGTCCGGGCCGGCGCCCTGGCGGAGAGCCGCCTGGGCGCGGGGCGCGGCTGCGCCTCCTTCGTCTTCGTCCCGGTCGGCACCGGGATCGCCGCCGCGCCGGTGCTCGGCGGACGGGTGTTCGCGGGCAGCCGCGGATTCGCGGGCGAACTGGGCCACCTGGTGGTGCGACCCGGCGGCGATCCGTGCGTCTGCGGCAACCACGGCTGCGTGGAGACGCTGGCCTCCGCCTCGGCGATCGCCCGCCGCTACCGGAGGGCCACCGGGGACGCCGGGGCGAGTTCCGAGGACGTCCGCGCCCGGGCCGTGTCGGGCGACCGCCCGGCCGGCCGGGTCTGGACCGAGGCGGTCGAGGCGCTGGCCGACGGCCTGGCCGCGCTGACCGTGCTGCTCGACCCGGAGCGCCTGGTCATCGGCGGCGGGCTGGCCCTGGCCGGCGACGTGTACCTGGCGCAGCTGGGGACCGCACTCGCCGAGCGGCTGCCGTTCCGCCCGGCGCCGCCGCTGGTGGCCGCGGAACTGGGTCACCGGGCCGGCAGTCTGGGGGCGGCCCTGCTCGCCGAGGATCTGTCGGCGGGTGGTGGCCGGTGATCCTCACCGTCACGCTCAACGCCGCCCTGGACCTCACCTACCGGCTGCCGGAGGTCCGGCCGCACGCCAGCAACCGCGTACGGACCGTCAGCGGGCAGGCCGGCGGCAAGGGCATCAACGTCGCCCGGGTCCTGGCCGCCCTCGGGCACGCCGCGACCGTCACCGGCCTGGTCGGCGGGCCGACCGGGCGGGCCGTCCGGGCCGAGCTCGCCGAGGCCGGACTGCCGGACGAACTGGTCGAGGTCGCGGGGGAGACCCGCCGGACGGTCGCGGTGGCGGACGACCGGGACACCACCGTGCTCCTGGAACCCGGGCCCGAGATCTCGCCGCCGGAGTGGCGGCGCTTCCTCGCCCACTACGAGCACCTGCTGCCCGGGGCCTCCGTCGTCGTCCTGTCCGGGAGCCTGCCGCCCGGACTGCCGGTGGACGCGTACCGCGGGCTCGCCGAGCGGGCCCGGGCCCACGGCGTCGCGGTCGTCCTGGACGCCGACGGGCCCGCGCTGGTACGAGCCCTGCCCGCCCGGCCGGCCGTGGTGAAGCCCAACGCCCACGAACTGGCCGCCGCGACCGGGACCGCGGATCCGGCCGAGGGCGCGGAACGGCTGCGCGTCGCCGGTGCCGAGGCCGTGGTCGCCTCGTTCGGCCCGGACGGACTGCTCGCCCTGACCTCCGAGGGCCGGTGGCGGGCCCGCCCGCCCGAGGCCGTGGCCGGCAACCCGACCGGTGCGGGTGACGCGGTGGTCGCCGCCCTCGCCCTCGGCCTGGCCACCGGTCTCCCGTGGCCGGAGCGGCTGCGCCGGGCCGTGGCGCTGTCCGCCGCCGCCGTCCTCGCCCCGCAGGCCGGCCGTTTCGACGCGGAGGCCCACCACCGCCTGCTCGCCCTCGTCCGGACCGAGGAGCTCGGCCGGACGCATCCTCAAGGAGAAGCATGCCCCTAGTCGGAACCGGGGAGATCGTCGCACCCGCCGCCCGCGGCGGCTACGGTGTCGGCGCGTTCAACGTGATCCAGCTGGAACACGCCGAGGCCATCGTCACCGGGGCGGAGGCGGCCGGCGTGCCGGTGGTCCTGCAGATCAGCGAGAACGCGGTGCGCTACCACGGGGGCCTCGCGCCCGTCGGCGGCGCCGCGCTCGCGGTGGCCCGGGCGGCGGCCGTGCCGGTGGCCGTCCACCTGGACCACGCCACCGAGCCGGCCCTGGTGGCGGAGGCGGTCCGGCTCGGCTTCGGGTCGGTGATGTTCGACGCCTCGGCGCTGCCGTACGCGCAGAACGTGCGGGCCACGGCCGAGGTGGCGGGGCTGTGCCACGCCTCGGACGTCTGGGTGGAGGCCGAACTCGGCGAGGTCGGCGGCAAGGACGGCGTGCACGCGCCGGGTGCCCGGACCGACCCGGCCGAGGCGGCCGAGTTCACCGCGCGCACCGGCGTCGACGCGCTGGCCGTCGCCGTGGGTACCTCGCACGCCATGCTCACCCGCACGGCGAAGCTGGACCTCGGCCTGGTCGCCGCCCTGCGGGCCGCCGTACCGGTGCCGCTGGTGCTGCACGGCTCCTCGGGGGCGTCGGACGAGACCTTGGCGCGGGCGGTCGCGCACGGCATGACGAAGGTCAACATCGCGACCCACCTCAACCAGGCGTTCACCGCGGCGGTCCGCGACCGCCTCGCCTCCGAGCCCGCGCTGGTCGACACCCGGACCTATCTGGGGGCCGGCCGGGAGGCGGTGGCCCGGGAGGTGGCGCACCTGCTCGGGGTGCTGACGGCGCCGCGGCCGGCGGTCGCCACGCCCTGACCCGGGAAGCGCCACGGCCGCCCGTCCCCGTCGGGGGAGGGGCGGCCGTCGTCGTTCGCGGCCGAAGGCCGCCGCCCCGTCCAAACCCTGATCGCGCGCGCACCGCGCCGG
>NZ_JBHWBZ010000059.1:59144-63048 GCF_042735475.1 Kitasatospora sp. NPDC059577
GGGGGCCGCGGGGGCGCGCCCCCCCCCGCCCCCCCCCCCCCCCCCCCCCCGCCCCCCCCCCCCGGCGGGGGGGGGGGGCGGCGGGGGGGGGCGCCCCCCCCCCCCCCCCCGCCACGTCCAAGCCCTGATCGCGCTCGCACGGCGCCGGGTGGATGTCCGGTGGGTCCGCCTGCGTGACAGCCGGGTCTTCACCCCCACTCGGCCGGTCGCGCAGGCGGTTTGACTCCGTCCTCGAACTCCTCCTGGTCGCCGGGTCAGCCGGGCACGATGCCGCGCAGCCGCTCGGCGGCGGCCTCCGGGCTCACATCGGTGACGAAGGCGTCGAGTCCGGATTCCACGCCCGCCAGGTACTTGAGCTTGCCGGGCGCGCGCCGGATGGTGAACAGCTCCAGGTGCAGCGCGAGTTCGTCGCCGCCGTCCTTCGGCGCCTGGTGCCAGGCGGAGATGTACGGGGTCCGGTTCGGCGCGGAGCCGGCGGGCGCGGGGAACAGGCCGTCGAAGCGGCGCAGCAGGTCGAGGTAGAGGCGGGGGAACTCGGCGCGCTCGGCCTCGTCCAGTGCGGTGAGGTCGCGGACCCGGCGGTGGGGGTAGAGGTGGACCTCGTACGGCCAGCGGGCGGCGAACGGTACGAAGGCGGTCCAGTGGTCGCCCTGGAGCACCAGCCGCTCGGGGGCGGCCCGTTCGGCGGCGACGAGGTCCTCGAAGAGGTTCCGCCCGGTGCTCGCCCGGTGCGCCTCGGCCCGGGTGATCATCCGGGTGGTGCGGGAGGGGACGAAGGGGAAGGCGTAGATCTGCCCGTGCGGGTGGGCCAGGGTGACGCCGATCTCCTCGCCGCGGTTCTCGAAGCAGTACACCTGCTGCACGTCGGGCAGGGCGGACAGCTCGGCCGTGCGGTCGGTCCAGGCGTCCAGCACCAGACGGGCCTTGGCCTCGTCCAGGTCGGCGAAGGAGGCGTCGTGGTCGGGGGCGAAGCAGACCACCTCGCAGCGGCCGGTGCCCGGCCGGAGGGTGCGCAGGGGCTCGTCGTGGGCCGTGACGTGAGCGGCCGAGTCCGGGGCGAGCGAGGGGAAGCGGTTCTCGAAGACCACGACCTGGTAGTCGCCCGCCGGGACCTCGCTCAGCCGTCCCTCCCGGGAGGGGCAGAGCGGGCACTCGCCGGCCGGCGGGTGGTAGGTCCGCTGCTGGCGGTGGGCGGCGACCGTCACCCACTCGCCGAGCACCGGGTCGAGCCGGGTCTCGGAGAGGCTCGCGGCGGGCTCCAGCGGGCGTTCGTCCAGGGCGTCGCGAAGCGTGCCCGGCCCCCGGTCGTAGTAGAAGAGTGCGCGGCCGTCGGCCAGCTTGGTCGCGGTCTTGTGCACCGCTGTGCTCCTTATGCGTGGGGCGTCGGCCCGCCTGTGCCGACGCCAAACAGAATCAAACATTTACGATCTTTTGTCAACAGGTTTAGACCTACCGCCGATCGCCGGATGTCCTCGACTTGCGCTGTCCCCGACGGGAAATCCGCAGGTGTTGACCGCAGATGCCAATCATGTTTGATTATGTCGAAATCAGCTCCCGTCCGCCGGTGAACGGCCCCCGCGGGAGCCGAAAACGACGCACGCGCACGACGTACGGGAGCTGAACAGATGACCGAGCAGGCCGCCATCGACTTCGAGGCCGTCCACGGCGCCCGGCCGAGCGGCGTGTGGGCCGCTCCCGGCCGGGTGAACCTGATCGGTGAGCACACCGACTACAACGACGGCTTCGTCCTGCCCGTCGCCCTCCCGCACCGCGTCGAGGTCACCGCCCGCCGCCGCGAGGACGGCCGGGTGCGGCTGTACAGCGCCCAGGGCGACGGCACGATCACCGACCTCGCGCTCGACGGCCTGGCCCCCGGCGTGGTCACCAGCTGGGCCGCCTACCCGGTCGGCGTGTTCTGGGCCCTCGCCGAGGCCGGGCACACGGTCGGCGGCGCCGACCTGTTCTTCGACAGCGACGTGCCGACCGGAGCCGGGCTCTCCTCCTCCGCCGCCCTGGAGTGCGCCACCGCCGCCGCCCTCGACGACCTGTACGGGCTCGGCCTGTCCGCGCCGGAACTCGCCCTGGTCGCCCAGCGGGCCGAGAACGCCTTCGTCGGCGTGCCCTGCGGGGTGATGGACCAGATGGCCTCCGCCTGCTGCACCGACGGCGCCGCGCTGTTCCTGGACACCCGGACGCTGGAGCAACGGCACGTCCCGCTCGACCTGGAGGCGGCCGGGCTGCGGCTGCTGGTGATCGACACCCGGGTCAAGCACGACCTCGGCGACGGCGCCTACGCCGCCGTGCGGGCCGGCTGCGAGCGCGCCGCCGGCCTGCTCGGCCTGGACGCGCTGCGCGACCTGCCGGCCGCCGACCTCACCGCGGCCCTCGCGCGCCTTCCCCGGGAACTCGCCCCGCTGGTGCGGCACGTGGTCACCGAGAACCAGCGGGTGGTCGAGACGATCGCGCACCTGGAGGGCGGCCGGATCGCGGCGCTGGGGCCGATCCTGACGGCCGGACACGCCTCGCTGCGCGACGACTACCGGGTCTCCTGCCCCGAGACGGACCTCGCGGTCGAGGCCGCCGTGGCCGCCGGCGCGCTGGGCGCCCGGATGACCGGCGGCGGTTTCGGCGGGTCCGTCATCGCCCTGGTCGGGGCCGCCGACGTGGAACCGGTCGCGGAAGCGGTGCGGTCGGCCTTCCGCTCGGCGGGCTTCGCCACCCCGGTGGCCTTCACCGCGCTGCCGTCGGCGGGGGCGCGACGGGTGGCCTGACCGGTCCGGAGCGGCCCGGTCAGCCGGCGGCCGGCACCACGACGAGCTCGCCGACCGCGTCGGCGAGCTCGCTGCGGGCCGCCGCCGGGAGGGCGTCGTCGGTGATGAAGCAGTCGACCTCCGCCAGGGTCGCGAAGCTGCTCAGGCCGACGACGCCCCACTTCGTGTGGTCGGCGACCACGACGGTGCGGCGGGCGGAGGCGATCAGGGCCCGGTTGGTCTGTGCCTCGGCCAGGTTGGGCGTGGTGAGCCCGGCCCGCTCGCTGACGCCGTGCACGCCCAGGATGAGCAGGTCCACGTGGAGGGTGCGGATCGTCTGGTCCGCGAGGGCCCCCACCAGGGCCGCGGAGCGGGTCGGCGCCCCTCCGGTCACCAGCAGCGACGGGACGGACTCCCGCCCGTCGCTCTCGGCCGCCCACAGCAGGTCAGCGATCCGCAGGGAGTTGGTGACGACCGTCAGCTGCGGGACCTCCAGCAGTCGGGAGGCGACCGCGTAGGTGGTGGTGCCGGCGGACAGCGCGACCACGCTGCCCGGTTCCACGAGCTGTGCCGCCGCGTCCGCGAGGGCGGCCTTGGTGCCCTCCTCCAGTTCGGACTTGACGTCGAAGCCGGGCTCGTCCGTGCTCGCGGCTCCCAGCGCGATGGCGCCGCCGTGGACCTTCTGCACGGAGCCCTGGCGCGCCAGGGCGTCCAGGTCGCGGCGGATCGTCATGTCCGACACGCCGAACTGTTCGACCAGTTCGGCGACGCGTACCGCGCCGGCCTTGCGGATGGCCTCCAGGATCAGCGCCTGGCGCTGCGGGGCGAGCAAACTCTGATCAGCCACGGAGGCCCTTTCGATCGAACGGGTGCCTGGTTGCTCCCGCTTCCTTCCGGGGGTCGACCCTGTCACGGTCGTGGACGGACGCGCGCGACCGCTCCGGGAGGGGCAGGGCGGCCGGAACGTTCGCGTCGGCGTCCGGGCCGCGTCCGGTCGCGACATGATCCAGTATTCCAGGACGTCGGTGCCTCCCACGTCCGTCGGCCGAGGCCGTGGGGCGGGGAGCTGCCGCACCCGGCCGGATGCACGTACCCGGGGGGTGAGCCGAACAGGGTTTGGACCGAACAGAGAGGGGGGGGGGCGGGGAACCCCC
>NZ_JBHWBZ010000060.1:0-18349 GCF_042735475.1 Kitasatospora sp. NPDC059577
GGCTGTGGCCGTGCGGGGCACCACTGTTCGCTCAGGTGAGGTTGTCGACCCAGAAGAGGACGGTCCGCAGGACCGCGCCCGGGGCGCCGGCGCCGAAGCCGACGACCATGGCCTGGCCGACCGCGACATCCGTCGGGTCGATGCCCTGGGACCAGGTGATCCTCGCGTCGAGGCCGGGGATGGTCCTCCCCGGGGCGTAGGAACGGAACGATCCGTGCGCGTGGGCGATGAGGATGCCGTTGCGGCGCAGTTCGGCCCGGCGGAGGCCGGTCGACCTCAGCTCGTAGGTGCGGTCGCCCAGAACTGCGTTACGGGTGCGGGACTTCCGGCTGGTCGGGATGGTGTGGCCGTTGATGTTCAGCGCGCCGTGGTCGCGGTCGGGCACCACCGTGACGGTGGGCATCCCCGCCCCCTGGATCCGCGCCACGACGGACGGCCAGCGGTCGTGGCTGAGCTGTATCGGCCCGAACGGGCCGTCGATCACACGCTGTTGGAGCTTGGGCATGCCTGGGCTACTCCTGAACACCGGGTGGCAAACAGCGGAGCCGCCGTCACGGCAGCTCCGCTGTTGCTGAACGATCTCGACTCAGAAGTCGTCGTCGAAGGACACCGAGCCCTCGACCGCGACCTGGTACGCCGACACGCGGCGCTCGAAGAAGTTGGTCAGCTCCTGGACGTTCTGGAGCTCCATGAAGCCGAACGGGTTGGTCGACCCGTAGCGGATCGGCATGCCCAGGCGGGCCAGGCGCTGGTCGGCGACGGCCTCCAGGTACTGGCGCATGGAGTCGGTGTTCATGCCGGCCAGGCCGTCACCGCACAGGTCCTGGGCGAACTGGAGCTCGGCCTCGACGGCCTCCTCCAGCATCTCCGTGACCTGCTTGGCCATTTCGTCGTCGAAGAGGTCGGGCTCCTCCTCGCGCACGGTGTCCACGACCGACATGGCGAAGTCCATGTGCATGGACTCGTCGCGGAACACCCAGTTGGTGCCGGTCGCCAGGCCGTGCAGCAGGCCGCGGCTGCGGAACCAGTACACGTAGGCGAACGCGCCGTAGAAGAACAGGCCCTCGACGCACGCCGCGAAGCAGATCAGGTTCAGGAGGAACGCGCGGCGGTCCTCCTTGGTCTGCAGCGAGTCGATGTGGTCGACCGCGTTCATGTACTTGAAGCAGAACTGGGCCTTCTGGTGGATGGAGGGGATGTTCTCCACCGCGGCGAAGGCCGCGTTGCGGTCCTCCGGGTCCGGAAGGTAGGTGTCCAGCAGCGTCAGGTAGAACTGGACGTGCACGGCCTCCTCGAACAGCTGGCGCGACAGGTACAGGCGCGCCTCCGGGGAGTTGATGTGCTTGTAGAGGCTCAGCACCACGTTGTTCGCGACGATCGAGTCGCCGGTCGCGAAGAACGCCACGAGGCGGCCGATCAGGTGGCGCTCGCCCTCGCTCAGCTTCGCCAGGTCGGCGACGTCCGAGTGCAGGTCCACCTCCTCGACGGTCCAGGTGTTCTTGATCGCGTCCCGGTACCGGTCGTAGAACGACGGGTAGCGCATCGGGCGCAGGGTCAGCTCGAAGCCGGGGTCGAGCAGCATCTTGCGGGCTTCGGGGGTGCTCACTGGCAGGCCTCGCAGGACTCGGGGTTCTCCAGGGAGCAGGCCAGCGCGGCTTCCTGCTCCGGGGTGAGGGCGGGGGTGCCCACCGGGATCGTCTCGGCGGACACGGGCACGGCCGCGCGGGCGGTGCCGGAGGCGGCCTGGGCGATGCGGGTGGCCGGGCGCGACCGCAGGTAGTAGGTGGTCTTCAGACCGACCTTCCACGCGTAGGCGTACATCGAGCTGAGCTTGCCGATGGTCGGCGCCGCCATGAAGAGGTTCAGCGACTGGCTCTGGTCCAGGTACGGCATGCGGGCCGCGGCCAGGTCGATCAGCGCGCGCTGCGGCAGCTCCCACGCGGTGCGGTACAGCGAACGGACCTCGGCCGGCAGCCAGTTCAGCTCCTGCACCGAGCCGTTGGCGTCGCGCAGCGAGTCGCGGGTCTGCTGGTCCCAGACGCCGAGCTCCTTGAGCTCACGCACCAGGTACGGGTTGACCTGGAGGAACTCGCCGCTCAGCGTCTCGCGCTTGAACAGGTTGGACACCTGCGGCTCGATGCACTCGTACACACCGGCGATGGACGCGATGGTCGCGGTCGGCGCGATGGCCAGCAGCAGCGAGTTGCGCAGGCCGGTCTCGGCGATGCGGGCGCGCAGCGCGGTCCAGCGGTCGGCCCACTGCGGGGCGGCCGTCGGGAAGTGGTCGATGTGCAGCTCGCCGCGGGCGGCGCGGGTCTCGCCGTACGCCTCGTGGCGGCCCAGCTGCTCGGCCAGGTCCGCGGAGCGCTCGTACGCGGTGAGCATGATGCGCTCGGCGATGAGGGTGGAGAGGGCCTTCGCCTCGGCGGAGTCGAAGTCCAGCCGCAGCTTGAAGAAGACGTCCTGCAGGCCCATCACGCCGAGGCCGACCGGGCGCCAGCGGGAGTTGGAGGCGCCGGCCTCGACGGTCGGGTAGAAGTTGATGTCCACCACGCGGTCGAGGAAGGTGACGGCGGTGCGCACGGTGGCGTCCAGCCGCTCCCAGTCCATGGCGTTGACCAGGTCGGCGGCGGTGGCGCCGGCGGCGACGTGGGCGCCGAGGTTGACCGAGCCGAGGTTGCAGACGGCGGTCTCGGAGTCGTCCGTGACCTCCAGGATCTCGGTGCACAGGTTGGAGGAGTGCACCGTCCGGCCCGGCAGCGCGGTCTGGTTGGCGGCGCGGTTGGAGGCGTCCTTGAAGGTCATCCAGCCGTTGCCGGTCTGCGCCAGGGTGCGCATCATGCGGGCGTACAGGGTCTGCGCGGGGATCGTGCGGACGGCCTTGCCGGCCAGCTCGGCCTTGCGGTACGCCTCGTCGAAGTCGGCGCCCCACAGGTCGACCAGCTCGGGCACGTCGGCCGGGGAGAACAGCGACCAGTCCGCGTTGGCGTTGACCCGGCGCATGAACTCGTCGGGGATCCAGTGCGCCAGGTTGAGGTTGTGGGTCCGGCGGGCCTCCTCGCCGGTGTTGTCGCGGAGCTCCAGGAACTCCTCGATGTCGGCGTGCCAGGTCTCCAGGTAGACGCAGGCCGCGCCCTTGCGCCGGCCGCCCTGGTTGACGGCGGCGACGGAGGAGTCGAGGGTGCGCAGGAACGGCACGATGCCGTTGGACTTGCCGTTGGTGCCGCGGATCAGGCTGCCGCGCGAGCGGATGCGCGAGTAGGACAGGCCGATGCCGCCGGCGTGCTTGGACAGGCGGGCGATCTGCGCGTAGCGGTTGTAGATCGAGTCCAGGTTGTCCAGCGGGGAGTCGAGCAGGTAGCAGCTCGACATCTGCGGGTGGCGGGTGCCGGAGTTGAAGAGCGTCGGGGAGGACGTCAGGTACTCCAGGCGGCTCATCAGGCCGTACAGCTCGGCCACCTCGCGCACCGACTGCTCGTTGTCGCCGACCGCCAGGCCACACGCGACGCGGAGCAGGAAGTGCTGCGGGGTCTCGACCACCTTGCGGGTGATCGGGTGGCGCAGCAGGTAGCGGGACTGCACGGTGCGCAGGCCGAAGTACTCGAAGCGGTCGTCGCCGGTGGTGTCGATCAGCGCGTCCAGGGCGGCGGCGTGCTTGGCGACGAAGGCGGCGGTGGTGTCGCCGATCAGGCCCTCGGCGTGGCCGACGGCGATCGAGGCGGAGAAGGACGTGGAGCCCTGGCTGTTCGCCTCGTCGACGATCTCGAGGGCGAGCAGGCGGGCGGCGAGCTTCGAGTACTGCGGGTCCTCGGCGATCATCGACGCGGCGGCGTCCACGGCCAGCCCGCGCAGCTCGGCGAAGTCCGAGCCGGCGTGGCGGCCGCGCAGCGCGGCGGCGGCGACATGGCCGGGGTCGACCTCGGTGAGGTCGGCACTGCGGTCGGTGAGCAGCCGCAGCAGGGCGCCGCCGGGGTCGGAAACCGTCGGGTCGGTGAAGGCGGTACCGGAGCCCTGGGCGGGCAGGGTGGCTGAGGCAGCGGTGGTCAAGGCGCTCTCTCCTGGCGGCGATCGGCGGCGGTGATCGGGGGTACCGGACCGATCGGGGCAGGGGAGCACGCGCGCGGGCGCAAGCGGCGTCCGCGCGACGGTGGCATCCCCGGCCCGCCCGCGAGGCCCGGAAGGAAACTGCTCGTGCTGCCGGCCTCTGCGGGAGGGCCTGTGGCACGCCGTCGGCAGGTACTCGGACTCGCGGGAACGGCTCGTGGAGCCGCCCGCACACCGCTGCGGGGCAGTCCCGGATTCCCACCGGGTTCCCCTGCATCGACAGCAGGGACGAGCATACATCTAGTGGCGTGAGTCCGATGCAGCCCCACATGTAGTGTCGCGCAGCACAATTGTTCGACTGTGTGTGCGATAAACTGCTCAGGCCGGGGGGTGCCATTCCTGGCCCGTACGGGCCTCGCACGGGCGCATCCGCACCTGCCCGGCCCCGGCCGGCGCGGCGCCCGGATTCTCGATGCAGCGCCCCGTGTCCCGGTTCGCCAGCTGCCCCGTCGCGGTCACCCGCCAGCGCTGGTCGGGACGCGCGGTGCACCCCGTGAGGACGGGGAAACCGAGCTCCGGATCCTCCACGCAGCGCCCGCCCTGGCCGATCGAGCCGTCGTCCCCCATGGTCCAGCTCTGCGCGGGCGTGCCGTCGCAGGTGCCGGTGCCGATCGCGGCCGGATCGCCCGCCACCCGGCTGTCCAGGCAGAGGCCGGGCAGGGCCGAGGTGATCGCGCCGCTCGGCTGCCCGGCGGCGGCCTGGAACGAGAAGGAGTCGCTGCTGAGCCCGGCGCCGCCGTCCCAGATCTCGAACCCGGCCTGGACGGCGCACAGGTACGAGCCGGCCGGGACGTAGCCGCGCTGGGCGGCGTCACGGGTGAAGGCCCGCAGGTCCAGGTCGGTGACGGAGGTCGTGCCGGTGGCCATCTCGTAGGTGATCAGGGTGTGGCTGCTCTTCTTCGGCGCCTCGTACACGTGGTACGAGGTGCCGCCGACCTGCAGGTCGCCGGTCTGCCGGCCGAACGGGGTCTTGCCGTTGCCCCGCAGCCAGATCATCAGCTCGGCGCTCTCGGTGAAGGAGCAGCTGGTCCGGCTGGTGCTGTACCAGACGTCGTAGGACACGTTGTAGACGCCGCCGTCGACCTGGGTGGTGCGCCAGCTGCTGGTCGCGTACCGCAGGTTGTCGACCGCGATGGGCAGCGGGCCGGTGCCGGGCTGGAGCTGGGTGCTGATGTGCGGGTAGGCGCCGGGGCCGCGGTCCGGGTCCGTGAGGCTCGCCGGACCGATGCCGCTGCGGGTCACCCGGAAGCCGGTGCCGCCGTCGGTGGCGCTGATGCACAGGCCCCCGGTGGCGTTCCACTCGTTCGGGTTGATCAGGTAGCGGCCGGAGTCGACGGGCTGGGAGGGGTAGCGGTTCTCCCCGGTGGAGCAGATCTCGCCCGCCGTGGCGGCCGGCAGCGGGGTGACGGCCGGGGTGGCCCGGGCGGGCTCCTTCCGGTCCTGCGGGATCAGCACCGCGCACAGGGCCAGCACGACCGCGATGGTCGGCGCGAGCCACCACCAGGGGCGCGGGAGGCGGCGCCCGGTTCCGGGCGCGAAGGGGTGGGGCACGGGGCTCGCGCCTCCTTGCTGCGGTGTCGTGGGCCGGGGCGGTGTCGTGGGCCGGTACGCGGGCCGGGGCGGTGGTGTGCTCACCCGGCGGGGGTGGAGCCCGACCGGGGCCGGGTCGTGGCGGGGGTCGGCTTCTTGACGGGGGGCTTCGCCGCGCCGGTGCCCGTCGGGCCGGGGGTGGCCGGGGGAGCGGGGGGCGCGGTCGGCGGCGCGACGGTCAGCGCGGGCTCCGAGTGCACGGTCCAGGGCGTGTCGTAGCGGGGCGCGGCGACCCCGGCGGCGAACGCCTCGGAGGCGGCGGTGGACGCGGCCACCCGCCAGTCGACCTCCTTGCGCGACTCGTACCAGATCACGCCGATGATGTCCGGGTGCTGGGGGAGCTGCGAGAACATCTCGGTGATCCACTGCGCCTTGAGGCCGGAGGTGTCGGTCGCCCCGGTCTCGGTGATCACCACCGGCTTGCGGCTGAACGCCCGGATCTGGTCGATGGTCGGCTGGAAGATCTGGTCGAACGACTTGTACTTCTCGACGCCGGTGGTGCCGTAGTAGCCGGACAGGCCGATCCAGTCGACGTAGTCGTCGCCGGGGTAGAGGCTGCTCAGGCTGGTGGCGTTCTCGTAGTCGACGTTGGGGCTCCACACCCAGGTGACCCGGGTCGCGCCGACCTGCTTGAAGATGTCGTGCACGTGCCGCCAGGCCTGGACGTACTGGCCCTTCCTGTTGCCGTTCGACTGCTCGGCCCAGGGGTACCAGTAGCCGTTCATCTCGTGGGCGAAGCGCAGCGCGACGGGGTAGCCGAGGCCCTTGACGCCCTCGGCCCAGGTCCTGATGTAGTCGTCGAACCTGCCGTCGATGATGTTGGAGAGGGCGTACTCCGGCTGCTCGCCGCGGAGCTTGTCCTCCTTCGCCTCCTTGCGGTAGTCCCAGGGCTCCCAGGCGACCATCGGCATGATGCCGCGCTCGGCGACGGTGTCGAACACCCGGCGGTCGAACTTCCGGTCCCACCAGCCGACCGAGAACTCCAGCACGTTCGGCTGGTGCTTGACGGCAGCGGTGAACTCGTCGAGGGGGCCGAGGTCGTACGGGCCGGGCTTGGTCATGATGCCGGTGAACGCGCCGCCGGCGGGCGGGAACTGCGGCGGCTGGGGCGTCGCGGTGGGCGACGGGGACGCGGTCGCGCCCGGGTCGGCGGAGGGGGCCGGCGGCGCGGCCAGGGCGGTGGTCAGCCAGCTCGGCATCGCGGTCGGGGCCGCGCCGGCGAAGCTGTACGGGTCCTGGTGCCGGTCGTGGGAGAGCCGGGGAGCGAGCACGAAGGTGTACCCGACCATCAGGACGAGGGCGACCAGTGCGGCGATCCGGGGGATGGTGATCCGCAGCATCAGCGGGCCTCCCGCTCGTTCCGGCGGCCGGCCCGGGCGGGCTCCAGCAGCTCCTCGAACCCGTCCTCGGCGGCGAGTTCGGCATCCAGTTCGGCATCCAGCTCGGCGTCGAGGTCCTCGTCGAGGTCTCCGGCGAGTCCCGCGCGAGCTCCGGGGGCGGGGGCTCCCGGGGCGGGGGCTCCGGCGGGCCCGTCGGTGCGCGGGCCGGGCAGTCGCCCGGGCGCGGTGGCCTCTGCGGCCTCGGTGGTGGCCTCGGTGGCCTCTGCGGCCTCGGTGGCGGCGTCGGTGGCCTCTGCGGCGTCGGTGGCGGCGTCGGTGGCCTCCTCGGCGCCGGCGGCGTCCCCGGTGGCGGCCTTGGCGGTGGCGGCCCGCTGGGCGCGGGCCTCGCGGCGCGCGCCGACGAAGGAGATCACCAGCGGTGCGAGGCCGGTGAACAGGCTGACCCCGGCCCAGAACCGCAGGATCCAGATGTCGTGGTGCAGCGTGAAGCTCGCACCGAGCAGTCCGCCCGCGACCGCCGCCCACAGCAGGTGCAGCCGGAACGTCGACAGCGACTCGGCGCTGCGCAGGTCGCCCTTGGCGGTGACGGCGTAGGCCAGCGGACGGCGCAGCAGGGCCGCGATCGCGGCGGCGACGTAGACCGGGCCGGCGAACAGGGCCAGCCCCATGCCGGCCATGCCGATCTCGCGGCGCTCGTGCGCGGCCAGGTTGAACCGGCGCAGCCAGAGCCACAGCACCAGCCAGCTGCCCATGCTGGCGCCCCACAGGGCCATCCAGTGGGTGCTGTTGAGGTGGATGGAGGTGATGCCGAGCGCCAGGTAGACGGAGGTGGCGAGGCTGCCCAGGACGGTGTTGAGGGCCACGCTCGGGTAGTAGAACTGGACCAGGCCGTAGAGGATCCGCTGGCGCAGCCGCAGCTTGATGCCCGAGCGCAGCCGGTTCTTGAGCAGGATCTCCCAGATGCCGTACGCCCAGCGCTTCTGCTGGTTGAAGTAGTCGGTCCAGGAGGTCGGGCCCTCGCCGACGGCCAGCACGTCGGGGGTGTAGACGCCCTTCCAGTGGTGGCCGGTCCCCGGGTTGACGGAGGCCTGGATCCGCATGCTGGTGAGGTGGTCCTCGATGATCGAGTCCTGGTAGCCGCCGATCTGCTGCCAGGCGGTGGGCCGGTACAGGTGGTTGGTGCCGATCAGCAGCGGCGCGTCCATGCCGTTGCCGCCGCGCTCGACCAGGCCGGAGAACAGGTACTGCTGCACGGAGGCGCCGTGGGCGACCCAGTTGTCGTACATGTTGCCGTAGACCTGGGGCGCGACCACGAAGGCGATGTCGGGGTCGCGGAAGTAGCCGAGGGTGCGCTCCAGGAAGCAGGGCAGCGGGACGTGGTCCGGGTCCATCTGGGCCACCACGTCGTAGCCGTGCTCGTGCTCGGCCCGCCAGGAGTTGTGGTTGCCGGACTTGGTCTTGGCCCGGAACTCGCCCTCGGCCTGGTTGTACTCCGGGCGTCCCTTGCGGCTGAAGTGGTGGACGCCGAGCCGGGCGGCCATCTTCTTGACCCGGTCGTCGTCGCCCTCGTCGAGGATCCAGACGTCCACCTGGCCGTCGTACTCGATCCGCAGCATCGCCGCGAGGGTGCGTTCGACGATCTCGATCGGCTCCTTGGAGGGCACGATCGTGGTGAGCACGGCGACCCGCAGGCCGGACGGCGGGGTGACCGGGACGGGGTCCTTGGCGCGGAACGCGAAGACCCAGACGGCGAGGTTCTGAACCAACCGGATCACTTCGACCGTGATAACAGCACAGAAGCAGATTCGCGCGACGTTGATCCGCCAGTCCGGGGACCAGCCCACGCCGGAGCCGGGAATGTGTTCAGGGAGGAGCAGCCAGCCGACGAAGGCGAGACCGGCGAGCGCGTTGACGGTCACCAGGAGCGTCGTCACGAACGTGACGCCGCGTGAGGAGACCGAGCGGTACCGGACGGTGGCGCCGTCCTCGCCCGCGCTCAGCGGGCCGGTGCTGTCGGCGCACGCGATGTAGGCGCGCTGGGCCGAGGAGTTGCGCAACTCGCGGCGGACGATGCGCCGTTCGTGCCGGGCGCGGGGCAGGACGCGTCCGTGGCGTCCGCGTACCCGGTTGCCGCGTTTCGCTGCTTGTTCGTTGGTGGAGTCCACCGGTCAACCCCCGTACAGCGGACCGGTCGTGCCGGAGCGCTGGTTCCCTGCTCTGTCACCGCCCGCCGGCACCGGACACCCGGCCGTCGGGTCGACGGCAACGCGGCGTGTCGGCGCCCCTCATGGGCTTGGCTGATAGTCGTTCGATCGGCCAGCATACGGGCCGTGGTCGCCCGGTCCCGGCCCGGGGTCGGCAGCCGGGCGCACCGGGCCCCGCAGGCGCCGCGGAGGGCGGGCCTGCGGGTGGAGCGGCGTCAGGGCGTGATCTTGACGGAGTTCGCGATCTGGTCCATCAGTGCCAGCGGCGGTGCCTCCGCCGCTTGGTCCAGGCAGATCTGGAGCACCGGGACGGTGGTGGCCCCGGCCGCCGGGGTGACTTCGAGGACACCGCAGTAGCTGTCCGGCGTGGAGGAGCCGCTGGACATCGGGACGTGCCACAGCGCGAGGTAGCCGTCCATGCCCTGGATCTTGACGGCGGACTGCTTCACCGGATCCGGCGGCGTCGGCGCGTCGGATCCGTAGCGGGTGTTGTACAGCAGCTGGCCCATGCCGAGGACCAGGGACTTCGAGTCGGACCAGCCGCCGTTGAAGACCCGGAGGTTCTGGATGACCAGGCCCCGGGTGCAGGCCCCGCTGCCGTGGCCCACGCAGGCGTACGGGTTGACCGCGTAGCGGACCTCGTTCGGCGCCTTGGCGTCGACCTGGACCTGCCAGTCCGCCGGCAGCATGAAGTTCATCTTCGAGTCCTGGCCGGTGATCGGCCGTCCGCCCGGGAACTGCTGGCCGCCGGTCAGGGCGGTGCCCATGAAGCCGTTCGGGCTCTTCGGGTCGGCGGGCGCCGCGGTCGCGGTCGGATCGGCCTTCGCCGGGCCGGTCTTGGCGGTCTTGTGGCCGACCACGTAGCCGGCTCCCGCCATGGCGACCGACAGCACCACGGCGCCGACGCCCAGCAGGACCCGGTGCTTGGTGCGGTTCGGCTCGACGGTCTCGAACACCACCGAGGTGGGGACCGGCTTGGGGGCCGGCATCCCGGGCGAGAGCTGCGGGGCCGGTACGGCGCCCTGGGCCGGCACGGCGTGCGGCGTCGGCGCGGCGTGCGGCGTCGGCGCGGCGTGCGGCGTCGGCGCGGGCGCCACCGGGGGCGCGGGCTGCGGGGCCGGCACCGCGGGGGAGACGGCCGTCGGCGCGGCGGCGTTCTGCGCGGCGTGGCCGGGGAAGGGGCTCGCGGGTGCGCTGCCGCCTCCCGGCTTGGCCTGAACCTTGTCGGTCCAGGTCGAACCGTCCCACCAGCGCAGCGTATTGGGCTGCCCGGAAGGGTCCTCGTACCAGCCGCTAGGCGCACTCCCCGTCGTCATGCGGCGGATACTAGCAGCGAGCCGATCCGATGGTCATTTCAAGTCAGCGGGAGCGTACGGCGGCAGACGGGCGCTCAGAACGCCAGGGTGTAGACCATCAGGTCCATCCCCGGGTACGGCGACCAGTCGCGCTCGGGGGTGCGCCGGAAGCCGACGCGCTCGTAGACGCGATGGGCGGCGGTCATCTCGGGGCGGGTGGAGAACGCCATGCCGGCCAGGCCGAGGTCGCGGCTGCGGGCGAGCGAGGCGCGCACCAGTGCCTCGCCGACGCCGCGGCCGCGGGAGGCGGTGTCGGTGGCGAGCATCCGGATCTCGCCCTCGCGCGCGGTGGCGATGTCCGCCCACTCGGTGCCGCCGACCGCGAAGGTCACGCAGCCGAGGACCCGTCCGCCGGCCGGCTCGACCGCGACCAGGAGTTCGGCCTCCCGGGCCCGGCGGTCGGTGTCGCGCAGCAGCTCGACGTAACTGCTCCCGGGCGAGGTGAAGCCGCCGCCGACGAAGGCGTCGACGGTGATGCGGCCGGCGTCTTCGAGGTCCTCCGGAAGGGCCGGGCGGATGAGGTAGTCCATGCGGCCAGTGTGCCGGAGCCGTGCGCGGTGCGAAGCTCCGGGGTCGAACGGACCGGGAGGGTGGCCGGATCGGCGGAGGGGCGCAGCGAGGCGGCGGGCATGGTGCCGTACAGCCGCTCGGGGCGGGCAAGGTCGGCCGGGTAGCCGCCCGGGCGGTGGTGGTTGTCGCGGTCGGCTGCCGGGCCGCGGGAGACCTCGCGGCCGATCAGGACGCCGAGCAGGCCGAAGCCGCCGACGGTTCCGGCCAGGGCCAGTGCGCTGGCGATGGTGTCGCTGTCCATGGGCTCCACTCTGGCCGGGCGGGGCGACGGCCACGAGTGGCAGGAATGACCGATTGCCTCGAAATCCTGCCACCCGGCACCTTCCGCCGCGGCGGGCGGCCGGGGCATCCTGGACGGCATGCTGAAGAACGTGGTCGCGGTGGTGCTGGAGGAGATCCACCCCTTCGAACTGGGAGTGGCCTGCGAGGTGTTCGGCCTCGACCGGACCGCCGACGGGCTGCCCGGCTACGACTTCGCGATCGCCGGCGCCCACCCGGGGCCGCACGCCACCCACGCCGGCTTCGCGGTGGACGTCCCGCACGGCCCCGAGCGGCTGGCCGGGGCCGACCTCGTGGTGGTCACCGCGGCGCGGATCCGGGAGAGCTACCCCGAGCCGCTGCTGGCGGCGCTGCGCGGGGTGGTGGCGGACGGTGGCCGGGTGCTCTCCATCTGCAGCGGCGCCTTCGTCCTGGGCGCCGCCGGGCTGCTGGACGGCCGCCGCTCCACGACCCACTGGCGGCACAGCGAGCAGCTGGCCGCGCGCTTCCCGCGGACCGCCGTCGAGCAGGACGTGCTGTACGTGGACGACGACCCGGTGATCACCTCCGCCGGGACGGCGGCCGGCATCGACGCCTGCCTGCACCTGGTGCGCCGGGCGCAGGGCGCGGAGGTGGCCCGGGAGATCGCCCGCCGGATGGTGGTGGCACCGCACCGGGAGGGCGGGCAGGCCCAGTTCGTGAACCGCCCGCTGCCCGAGTGCGACGGCGACTCCCTGGCCCCGCTGCTCGACTGGATGCGCCACCACCTGGACGAGGAGGCCACCGTGGAGCAGCTGGCCGCCCGGGCGCACATGTCGCCGCGCACCTTCGCCCGCCGCTTCCAGCAGGAGACCGGCACCACCCCGCACCGCTGGCTGGTCGGGCAGCGGGTGCTGCTCGCCCAGCGGCTGCTGGAGTCCACCACCGAGCCGGTGGACGCGATCGCCGCCCGCTGCGGCTTCGGCAACGCGGCCGCCCTGCGGCACCACTTCGGCCGTCGGCTGGGCACCACACCGCTGGCCTACCGGCGGTGCTTCGCCGACCCGGCGTTGCGCTGACCGCGCTGACCGCGCCGACCGCGCCGACCGCGCCGACCGGAGGGCCGGTGGAGCGTCAGTTCGCCTCCGTGGCCAGGTGGTCGACGCCGTTCCAGCCGTCCGGTCGCAGCCGCCCGTCCTGGGCCCGCCACAGGCTGGTGGAGCAGTTGTGTACCGGCCCGAGCGCGATGAGCTGCTCCTCGGTGAGCCGGTCCAGCGCGTAGCGGAGCATGAGCACCGTGCAGTCGTGGGCGACCAGCAGGACGGGCCGGCCGGCCTCCTCCTCGCAGACGTCCCGCAGCAGGCTGCGGACCCGCAGCGCGACGTCGGCCCAGGACTCGCCGCCGGGCGGACGGTAGTACAGCTCGCCCATCTTGCGCCGCCGGGCCGCCTCCTCCGGGTGCTTGGCCTCGATGGCGGCCTTCGGCAGCATCTCCAGGACGCCGAGTTCGCGGTCGCGCAGCCGCTCGTCGTAGCGGACGGTCAGCGAGACGGGGACGGCGCCGAGGCCGGCGGCCTGGGCGAGCGCGATTCCGGCGGTCTCGGCGGTGCGCACGTACGGCGAGCACCAGACGCTGCGCGGGCGGTCGGCGCCGGGCAGGGCGGCCCACCAGTGGCCGAGTGCCTGGGCCTGCTGCCGGCCGTGCAGCGACAGCGGGATGTCGGCGTCGCGGCAGCTGATCGGGACGCTGAGCGCGCCGGCGGCCTCGGCCAGCTGGAACTCGACGTTGGCGGTGGACTCGCCGTGCCGGGTCGCGATCAGCAGGGAGGGCAGCCGGGTGGCCGCCGCGGGGCGGTGGGCGGTGATGTGGTGGTGCTGGCTCTGGGTGGACTGGTGCTGGCCGTTGAGGGTGGTACCGAGTTCTGCCATGGCCGCGAGCTCCCCGTGGTCGATCAGGTTCCGGCCGGTTGCCGGTCCGGTCTGGTGGTGCCCGGCGTGCACGCCTGTTCATACATATGATCGCGCCGCCCTCTCCAGTGTTCACGGAGAAGACGGCGCGATCACAGGGCGCGTACCGCGCGAATCAGTGCGCCGCTACGGGCTCCGGCGCGTTCTTCAGCTCGTCGTCGCCGGCCTCGGCGCTGTAGTCCGACGGCCTGGTCTCGTCCGGGCCCTCCGGCGCCTTCACGGCCCGCAGCACCAGGGTGAGCACCACCGCGACGACCAGGTTGAGCGCGAACGCGGTCAGCCCGATGTAGCCGATCTCGCCGATGCCGGGGATCCCGGCCGAGTTGCCGCCGAAGTGCTTGGTGGCGGGGCTGGCGATCCCGTACGCCTTCCAGGTGCCGTAGACCATGCCGGCCGCCCACCCGGCGAACAGCGCCCAGTGGTGGAACCAGCGGGTGAACAGGCCGCCGACGATCGCCACGAAGGTCTGCAGGATCCACAGGCCGCCCAGCAGCTGGAGGTTGATCGCGGCCTGCTTGTCCATGCCGAGGACGAACACCAGCGCGCCGACCTTCACCAGCAGCGAGACCAGCTTGGCGGTCCGGGTCTCGTCGGCGGGGGTGGCGGAGGGCTTGAGCCAGTCCTTGTAGACGTTGCGGGTGAAGAGGTTGGCCGCCGCGATCGACATGATCGCGGCCGGCACCAGCGCGCCGATCCCGATCGCGGCGAAGGCCACGCCGGTGAACCAGTCCGGGAACATGTCCGCGAACAGCTGCGGCACCGCGAGCTGGGAGTTGTAGCCCTTGACGCCCTTGCCCACGCCCGCCGCGATCGCCATGAAGCCGAGCAGCGCCAGCAGGCCCAGCATCAGCGAGTACGCGGGCATGATCGCCATGTTGCGGCGCACGGTGTTGCGGGACTTGGAGGCCAGCACGCCGGTCACCGAGTGCGGGTACATGAACAGTGCCATCGCCGAGCCCAGGGCCAGCGTGGCGTACGTCCACTGGCTGCCGTGCGGGACGGTCATCGACCCCTTGGCTCCCGGCGCGCTGAACTTGTGCGCGGCGGCGTCGAAGACGTGCCCGTAGCCGCCCAGCCGGATCGGGATGTAGATCACCGCGACGATGATCACGATGTAGACGAGGGCGTCCTTGACGAAGGCGATCAGCGCCGGGGCGCGCAGGCCGGAGGAGTAGGTGTAGGCGGCCAGCACGCCGAAGGCGATGAACAGCGGCAGGTCCTTGACGAACCAGTTGGCGTTCTCCCCGCCGCCGACCCCCAGCACGTCCAGCACCGCCTGGATGCCGACGAGCTGCAGGGCGATGTACGGCATGGTGGCCAGGATCCCGGTCAGCGCGATCACCAGCGACAGCGGCCGCGAACCGTACCGGCCGCGCACGAAGTCGGCCGGGGTCACGTAGCCGTGCACCCGGGAGACCGACCAGAGCCGGGGCAGGAAGAGGAAGACCAGCGGGTAGGCGATGATCGTGTACGGCACCGCGAAGAAGCCGGCCGCGCCGGTCGCGTACACCGCCGCCGGGACGGCGACGAAGGTGTACGCGGTGTAGAGGTCGCCGCCGAGCAGGAACCAGGTCACCCAGGTCCCGAAGTTGCGACCGCCCAGGCCCCACTCGTCCAGGTGCGCCGCGTCGTCCGCGCGGCGCCAGCGCGAGGCGAGGAAGCCCATCACCGTGACCAGGGCGAAGAACAGCACGAAGACCACGAGGGCCGGCACGTTGACGTCCTTCATCGCGCACCGCCCTTCCGGGCCGCCTTGCGGGCCTTCTCGTCCCGGGTGATCAGCAGGTAGGCGGCGACGGTGAAGACGGCCGACACCGGCACCCAGAGCAGCTGGTACCAGTAGAAGAACGGCACCCCGGCCACCGCCGGGTCCTCCTTGTCGTACGAGGACACCCACAGCATCGCGACGATCGGCACGAGCAGGGCGAGACCGGCCAGCACCCGCTCGGGGGTCACCGCCGGGACGGCGGCCCCGGCTGGCTCGGGCATGACATCTTCGAAGGTATCGGGATCAGACGGCATCTTCGGCTCCGCTCCGGAGGGTTTCTCCCCGTCGGCGCCGCAGCCCCGGAGGCGTCGCACGCCCCCGCGAGCCCGCCGAGCAGCACCATCGGTGATCGGCAGTCAGTACGGCTGCGCAATCTAGAGCATGGGGTGATCCATGTCACCGGAAACGACGGAACTTCCCACCAGTCGGACGTGACCGACCGATCTCCGCCGTCGCGGGGCGCGAACGGGACGGTCGCCGGAGGCGGGTGTCACCGGTGCCGGACGCGGCCGGCGTCTCGGCGGGGCGCAGGCGGCCAACCGCAGGACGCGGCCGGGGCGCCGTCGCGACGACTCGGAAGAAAGTCCGTCACGGAACGCGAAGGGCACCGGCGCGCAGGTCGCGCGCGCCGGTGCCCGGGGCGCGGTGGGGGAGTGCGCCCGGGCCGGGCGCCCCTCCGGGAGCGGGTGCCTACTCCGGCCGCTTCAGGCGGGTGATGAACTTGTAGCGGTCGCCCCGGTAGATGGAGCGGACCCACTCGACCGGGTCGCCCTCGGCGTCGAAGGAGTGCCGGGACAGCTGCAGCATCGGCAGGCCCAGGTCGGAGCCGAGCAGCCCGGCCTCGCGCGGGTCGGCCAGCGTGGTCTCGATGGTCTCCTCGGCCTCGGCCACGGTGACCCCGTACACCTCGCGCAGTGCCGCGTACAGGGAGTTGTGCTTGGCCAGGTTGCGTCGCAGCGCGGGGAAGCGCTTGGCGGACAGGTGCGCGACCTCGATGGCCATCGGGTCGCCGTTGGCCAGCCGCAGCCGCTCGATCCGCAGCACGCGGCCGCCCGGCTTGATGTCGAGCAGCGGGGCGAGCCGGTCGTCGGCGGTGATGTAGCCGATCTCGATCAGCCGGGAGGTGGGCTCCAGGCCCTGGGCGCGCATGTCCTCGGTGTAGGAGGTGAGCTGCAGTGCCTGGGCGACCTTGGGCTTGGCGACGAAGGTGCCCTTGCCCTGGATGCGCTCCAGCCGGCCCTCGACGACCAGCTCCTGAAGGGCCTGGCGGACGGTGGTGCGCGAGGTGTCGAACTGGGCGGCCAGCGCGCGCTCCGGCGGGACCGGGGTGCCGGCGGGCTGGGTCTCGGTGAGCTGGAGCAGGTGGCGCTTGAGTCCGTAGTACTTGGGGACGCGCGCGGTCGGGTCGGCGCCGGTCTGCGTCGGGAGGTTCTTCACCTCGGGGTCGTCGGCCTGGGCGGTGGTTCCCCCGTCGCTGCTCATCGGACCTGTTCTCCCGCTTCTCGCAAGGCCTTCACAGACCCCGCCACATCGTTAACGGGTCACATCGTTGCATGTATGGCTACGGAACGAATACCTCATCACGCGATGAACGATGCGCGGTGTCGGCTTGATAACGGGTGGTCGAGATCGGTCGAACAGCCGTTGACAGGCCCATTGGTCTAGGCCAAGCTCCAGGCATCTGGTCTACACCACTAGGCCGGTAACTACGAATCCCCCCACCCGCTCGAAGGGGTCCGCGGCGCCAATTCCCCCGCTTTGTGTGGGTCTGCCGCTGCCGCCCGACGGGGGTAAACCAGGCATCCCTCAGGAGGATGGCGTGAAGCGTCAGCTCATCGCGGCGGTCGGCGTCGCAGCAATGGTCGTCGGCCTGGCGGCTTGTGGCTCGGACGGCAAGAAGAGCGACGGCGACTCGAAGTCGTCGTCCGCCTCGGCGGCCGACAAGTACAAGGGCAAGACGCTGAAGGTGTGGACCATGACCGGCTCGGCCCCGAAGGGCTGGACCGACGCGGTCAAGACCGAGTTCGAGACCACCTACCCGGGCTCGAAGGTCGACTTCCAGGCCCAGGAGTGGACCGACATCGGCCCGAAGGTCACCGCCGCCCTGTCCGAGGGTTCGGTCGACGTGCTGGAGGTCGGCAACACCCAGACCGCGGGTTACGCGGCCTCGGGCGGCCTGCTCGACATCACCAAGGACAAGTCCGCGCTGGGCGGCGACAACTGGGCCGCCAACCAGAACGAGGCCGCGATCCTGGACGGCAAGCAGTACGCCGCCCCGTGGTTCGTCACCAACCGCGTGGTCGCCTACAACAAGGACCTGTGGGCCAAGGCCAACCTGACCGACGCCCCGAAGACCCTGGACGAGTTCTACGCCGACCTGGAGAAGCTGAAGGCCGTCCCGGGTGTCGTCGACCCGATCTACATGCCCGGCCAGGAGTGGTACGTCTACTTCGGTCTGCTGACCAGCGAGGGCGGCAAGATCGCGAAGAAGGACGGCGACAAGTGGGTCGGCGGCCTGTCCTCGCCCGAGGCGCAGAAGGCCTTCGAGACCTACAAGAAGCTCCAGGGCTACTCGGCCACCGGTCCGAAGGACAAGGACGAGGCCACCCCGCAGCAGAAGGACGTCTTCGGCGCGGGCAACGTCGGCACCATGATCGGCCTCGGCTGGGAGCTGCCGAAGGAGGAGGTCCTGCCGGCGAGCAAGATCGGCTTCTTCCCGCTCCCGGGCAAGACCGCCGACAAGCCCTCCGGCGTGTTCCTCGGTGGCTCGAACCTCGCGATCGCCTCGCAGAGCAAGAACACCGACATGGCGAAGGACTTCCTGAAGATCGCCCTCAACGACAAGAACGAGGGCCTGGTCGCCGCGGCCGGCAGCATCCCGAACAAGGCCACCCTGAACGGCCAGATCACCGGCGACTTCGCCAAGGCCGCCCAGTCGGCCGCCGCGGTCGGCGCGATCACCCCGAACACCCCGAACTGGGCCAGCGTCGAGGACAAGCCGAACCCGATCAAGGACTTCCTGACCGCCGCCCTGCAGGGCGGCGACTACGCCGCCACGGCCAAGAAGTACGACGACGAGATCGCGAAGCGACTGAACCAGAAGCAGTAAGCACCCGGGGCCTGTCGTCGAACTCCCGCCCGCGGGGCGACGACAGGCCCCGGCGGGGGGGGGGGCGCCGGCCCCCCCGGGGGGGGGGGGGGGGGCGCCCGGGC
>NZ_JBHWBZ010000060.1:18359-23834 GCF_042735475.1 Kitasatospora sp. NPDC059577
CACACACACAATATAAACCCCCCGGGGCACTCACTCCACACCCCCGCCCGGGCGCCCCCCCCCCCCCCCGGGGGGCCCCCCCCCGGGCCCCGGGGGGGGGGCCGGTGGGCCACGCCTGTCCGTCGTGGCCAGGGTTGTGAGGAAGTGAGAACGATGGCTGTGCATTCGGAGCGGGTGCAGACGCAGTCCCCCGATCCAGGGGAGGCCGTTGCGGCCCGTGTCGAGACGAGCGCCACGGGCGGCGGCTCCGGGGGTGCCGCGCCGAAGCGCACCAGATCCGCGGGCGGCCCCGGGCTGGGCGCCCGCCTCGCCCCGTACCTGCTGCTGCTGCCGGCCACCGTGGCGACGCTCGCCCTGCTGGGCTGGCCGCTGCTGAAGACCGTGCTGCTGTCGTTCCAGAACCTCAACCGGCGCCAGCTGGTCATGCACATCACCGAGTGGAACGGCTTCGACAACTACAAGGAGCAGCTGACCGATCCGGAGTTCTGGTCGGTCACCGGGCGCACCGTCGCCTTCACCGCGATCAACGTGGTGCTCATCATGGTCGCCGGCACCCTGGTCGGCCTCCTGCTGAACCACCTCGGCAAGAAGATGCGGCTGCTGCTGCAGATCGGCCTGCTGATGGCCTGGGCCATGCCGGTCGTCGCCGCGACCACCGTCTACACCTGGCTCTTCGACTCGCAGTGGGGCGTCGTCAACTGGTTCCTGGACCAGCTGGGTTGGCACTCGATGGCCGACTACAACTGGCTCAGCAACGAGTACACGACCTTCTTCGTCGTCATCCTGCTGATCGTCTGGATGTCGATCCCGTTCGTGGCGTTCAACATGTACGCGGGCCTGACCACCATCCCGAGGGAGCTCTACGAGGCCGCCCGGATGGACGGCGCCGGCTCCCTCAAGATCTTCAGCGCGGTGATCTTCCCCAACCTGAAGCCGTTCTTCCTGGCCACGACCTTCCTCGAAGTCATCTGGGTGTTCAAGTCCTTCACCCAGATCTACGCGATCAACGCCGGCGGCCCCGAGAAGCTGACCCGCACCCTGCCGGTGCACGCCTTCCTGGAGGGCTCCTCCGGCCAGCACTACGGCGTCGGCTCCGCGATCGCCGTGCTCACCATCCTGATGCTGGGCGCGCTGATGGCGTACTACTTCCGCATCATGATCAAGCAGGAGGACGAGCTGTGAGGCGCTCTCTCTTCGGACGTACCTGGCCGAACGTGATCGCGGTCGTCCTGTTCGTCTTCTTCGTCTTCCCCGTCTACTGGATGTTCGCGACGTCCTTCAAGCAGGACCAGGACATCATCAGCAAGACGCCGGTCTTCGTCCCGCTCGACGGGACCTTCGACCACTTCGTCACCGCGGTCGACGCCCCGAACTTCTGGACGTACGTCACCAACAGCATCACCGTCACCGTCGGCGCGGTGCTGCTCTCGCTGGTGATCGCGACCCTGGCGTCCTTCGCCATCGCCCGGATGAAGTTCCGCGGCCGCAAGGGCTTCGTGCTGGTCGTCATGATGGCGCAGATGGCGCCCTGGGAGGTCATGACCATCGCGGTCTACATGATCTCCCGCGACAACGAGCTGCTGAACAGCCTCGTGCCGCTGACCCTCTTCTACATGATGATGATCCTGCCCTTCACCATCTGGACGCTGCGCAGCTTCATCGCCGCCGTGCCGAAGGAGCTGGAGGAGTCGGCCATGGTGGACGGCTGCACCCGCACCCAGGCCTTCGTGAAGGTGATCTTCCCGCTGCTGGCCCCGGGCCTGATGTCGACCTCGCTGTTCGGCTTCATCACGGCCTGGAACGAGTTCCCGCTCGTCCTGATCCTCAACAAGGACGAGGGCAAGACCCTCCCGCTGTGGCTGTCGTCCTTCAAGACCGCCTTCGGCAACGACTGGGGCGCCACGATGGCCGCGTCCACGATGTTCGCCATCCCCGTGCTGATCCTGTTCATCTTCCTGCAGCGCAAGGCCGTCGGCGGTCTCACCGACGGCGCCGTGAAGGGCTGAGTCACCGTGAGCATCCTCGTTCCCACCGTGCCGGACAGCGACCAGCTGCACCGCGACGCCCTGACCGTCCTGCAGCCCGGCTTCGTCGGCACCGAGCCGCCGCAGTGGCTGCTGCGCCACCTCGCCGCCGGGCTCGGCTCGGTCGCCCTGTTCGACCGCAACGTGGCCGACCTCGACCAGCTCTCGGCCCTCACCCGGGCGTTGCGCGCCGAGAACCCCGACCTCCTGATCGCCATCGACGAGGAGAGCGGCGACGTCACCCGGCTGGAGGCGGGCTCCGGCTCGTCCTGGCCCGGCAACCTCGCGCTCGGGGCGATCGACGACCCGGCGCTGACCCGGGACGTCGCCCGCGAGCTCGGCCGGGCGCTGGCCGCGGCGGGCGTCAACTACAACTGGGCGCCCACCGCGGACGTCAACTCCAACCCGCGCAACCCGGTCATCGGCGTCCGCTCCTTCGGCGCGGACCCGGAGCTGTGCGCCCGGCACACCGCCGCCTGGGTCGAGGGCCTGCAGTCGGCCGGCGTGGCCGCCTGCTCCAAGCACTTCCCCGGCCACGGCGACACCGCGGTGGACTCGCACCACGGCCTGCCGGTCATCGACGTCGACCTGGACGTGCTCCGGGCCCGCGACCTGATCCCGTTCCAGGCGGCGATCGCGGCCGGCACCAAGGCCGTGATGACCGCCCACATCATGATCCCGGCGCTGGACCCGGAGCTGCCGGCCACCCTGAGCCCGACCGTGCTGCGCGACCTGCTGCGCGCGGCCCCGGCCGACGGCGGCCTCGGCTACCAGGGCCTGATCGTCAGCGACGCGATCGAGATGGGCGCCATCGCCGACACCTTCGGGATGGGCGAGGGCACCGTGCTGGCCCTGGCGGCCGGCGCGGACGCGATCTGCGTCGGCGGCGGACTGGCCGACGAGGAGACCGTGCTGATGCTGCGCGACGCCATCGTGGCGGGCGTGCGGGCCGGGAAGCTCGACGAGGAGCGGCTGGCGGACGCCGCTGCCCGGGTCCGGGCACTGGGCAGCTGGGGCCGGATCTCGGCCCAGGGCGAGCGGCCGGAGCCGGACCTGGCGGTCGGCCTGCGGGCCGCGCGCCGGGCGCTGAAGGTGGTCCGGGCGCCGGGTCTGGTGACGCCCCCGGTGAGCGAGCGCCCGTACGTGGCCTCGTTCTCGGACGAGCCCAACATCGCGGTCGGCGACGTCACCCCGTGGGGGGTGGCCGGCATGCTGGCCGACCGCTTCCCCGGTACCCGCACCCGCGCGGTGTCGGCCGCCGCGGCGGCCCCGGAGCTGCTGGACGGCCTGGTCGGCGAGCTGGTGGCCGACGCCGAGGGCCGCCGCCTGGTGCTGGTGGTCCGCGACGCGCACCGCTACCCGTGGATGTCCGCCGTGCTGGGCCGCCTGGTGGCGGTTCGCCCGGACGCCGCCGTGGTCGAGATGGGGCTGCCCCAGTCCGAGCCGGTCGGCGCGCTCTACGTCGCCACCCACGGCGCCGCCCGGGTCTGCGGGCTGGCGGCCGTGGAGGTGCTCACCGGGCAGCCGGGAGCGGTCGGCTGAACCACCGGAGGAACGTCACCGGCCGGCTCCGGGAGGCGTCGGCCGACGGGCCCGTCATGCGCATGTCGCATGGCGGGCCCGTTCCGTTTCCCCGGTGTCGACCTGCGGATTCGCGAAGTGACCGTGCTCCCTCAAGCAGGCCTTAAATCCACCTTAAGTCCTACCGATGGTGACGGGGTGGCGACTGATCGCCACGGGGTACAACGGCTCTGCAACGTCCTTGGGCACAGGGACATTTGGCCGTTGACACCACCTTTGGTCTAGGCCAGAGTCCAGTCATCCGGTTCGAATTTCAACCTCGCCGGATGTGGTATCGGCCCACCCCGAAGCTCTGCGCCGCCCCCTGTCCGGACTCTCCGCCGCGGGCGCGCCCATCACGCTGCCGGCGGGCATCACGGCTCTAACACCCTCGGAGGACGGCGTGAAGAAGCGTCAGCTCGTTTCGGCGCTCGGGACCATGGCACTGGCGGCGGGCCTGACGGCCTGTTCCTCGTCGGGCGCACCGTCGGGCGACGGCAGGAGCGCCGCGGCCGACCCGAAGGCGGCCACCGGCACCGTCACGGTCTGGCTGATGGACGACGCCCAGAAGAACTGGCCCGACCTGGTCCAGCGGGTCAACGACGAGTTCGCGGCGAAGTACCCGAACGTCGCCCTCAAGCTCTCCTACCAGGGCTGGGCGGACAAGGTCACCAAGCTGGACAAGGCCATCGCCGAGGGCAGTGCCCCCGACGTGGTCGAGCTGGGCAACACCGAGACCATGAAGTACGTGCTGTCCGGCGCGCTGGCCCCGGTGGACCGGACCACCTTCGACAACTCCGACAGCTGGATCAAGGCCCTCGCCAACACCTGTACCTACCAGGACAAGCTCTGGTGCGTGCCCTACTACGCCGGCTCCCGGGTCGCCGTCTACAACTCCACCGTCTTCCAACAGGCCACCGGCAGCGCGGAGTTCCCCAAGACCGAGACCGAACTGACGGCCGCCCTCGACAAGGTCGCGGACAGGAACAAGGCGGACAGGACCTTCTCCCCGCTCTACCTGCCCGGTCCGTACTGGTACGCGGCGATGAGCTACGTGGCCGCGTACGGCGGCAGCATCGCCAAGTTCGACAGCGCCGGGAACTGGCACGGCACCCTGCACGACGCCAAGTCCCAGGAGGGCATCGGCCACTTCGCCGACCTGGTGCGCAAGTACAACAAGGGCGACCTGACGGTGAACGAGCAGAACCAGTACGAGGCGATGTCCCGCGGGCACGCCGCCTCCTTCTACGGCAACGGCTACGAGGCGGCCAGCGTCACCGCGCCGGTCACCGGCGACCCGAGCCTCAAGGACTCCGTCAAGGTGGCCACCATGCCCGGCCCGGACGGCAAGCCGCTGCCGACCTTCATCGGCGGCTCCGACCTCGCCGTCACCGCCAAGTCCCCGTCGGCGGCGCCGGCGACCGACTGGATCCGGATGTTCACCAGCACCAAGTCCGAGCAGGCGCTGGCCGACAAGGACATCCTGCCGAACAACCTCACCCAGCTGAACCCGTTGAAGAACAAGCCGTCCACCGCCGCCGCGGCCAACGCCGTCCCGGACGCCTGGTTCACCCCGCTGGCGCCCGGCTGGGGAGCGGTCGAGAAGCAGAAGATCATCCCGGACATGCTGACCGCGATCCTCAAGGGCAAGTCGGTGGACCAGGCCACCAAGGAGGCCGACGCCGCGATCGACCAGCTGATCAACAAGGCGTCCTGACCCGCGCCCCGTCGTCGCGTCCCACGTCCGTCCGGCGCCCGTCCGCCGCCTGTCCGCCGTGTGTCCGCCGCCCGTCCGGCCCCCCCCGCCCCCCCCCCGGGGGGCGGCGGTCGGGGGGGGGCCCGGCCCGGCGCGCCCCGTGGGTTTGGGGGGCCGCCAGCCACCCCGCGAGTG
>NZ_JBHWBZ010000060.1:23844-37768 GCF_042735475.1 Kitasatospora sp. NPDC059577
GCCGCGCCCCCCCCCCCCCCGCCGCCCGCCCCCGCCCGGGCCGCGGGGCCCCCCCCGCCCCCCCGCCCCCCGCCCCCCGCCGCCGCGCCCGGGCCGGACGGAGGTGCTCCGGCCGGGGCGCGCCCGTAGGATTGCGGGGCACGAAGGAACCGCAGCGAGTGTGCGGACTCGCCGCCGTAGAGGTCCCCGTCGGGCAGCCGCCCGGGCGGGGTCGAACCATCTCATCGGAGGCAGACCCAGATGTCCGACCCGCAGACTGTTTCCGTCCCCGGCCGGATCATGGCGGCGGAGATGGCCGAGCAGCCGGCCGTCCTGCGGCGCATCCTCGACGAGGGTGCCCCGAAGATCCGCGGGATCGCGGCGGAGATCGCCGCCCGCAAGCCGCGCTTCGTCCTGCTCACCGCACGCGGCACGTCCGACAACGCCGCGCTGTACGCCAAGTACCTGATCGAGATCCTGCTCGGCAAGCCGGCCGGCCTGACCTCGATGTCGACCACGACCGCGTACGGCGCCACGCAGGACCTCACCGACGTCCTGGCGATCACCGTCAGCCAGTCCGGCGGCTCGCCGGACCTGGTGGCCTCGACCAAGGCCGCCCGCGAGGCCGGTGCGATCACCCTCGCGGTCACCAACAACGCCGCCTCGCCGCTGGCCGAGGTCTCCGAGTTCCACATCGACGTGCTGGCCGGCCCGGAGAAGGCGCTGCCCGCCACCAAGACCTACACCGCCGAACTGCTCGCGCTCTACCTGCTGGTCGAGGGCCTCGCGGCGGCATGGGGGCGCCCCCTGCCGAAGGCCGGGGGAGGCTCGGCGGCGGAGGACCTGCCGGCCCTGGCCGCGGGCGTGCTGTCCCGGCAGGCCGAGGTGCGGGCGCTGGCCGAGCGCTACCGCTTCGCCCAGCGCCTGGTCATCACCTCGCGCGGCTACGGCTACCCGACCGCCCGGGAGGCGGCGCTGAAGCTGATGGAGACCACCTACATCCCGGCCAGCCCGTTCTCCGGCGCGGACCTGCTGCACGGTCCGCTGGCCATGGTGGACAACGTCTCGCCGGTTATCGCGATCGTCCCGGACGGCAAGGGCGGCGAGGCCCTGCAGCCCGTCCTGGACCGGCTGCGCGGCCGCGGCGCGGACCTGGTGGTGATCGGCCAGCGGGCACAGGTGGAGGCCGCCTCGGCGGGCTTCGCGCTGCCGGCCGGCGTGCCCGAGGAGGTGCAGCCGATCCTGGAGATCCTGCCGTTGCAGCAGTTGGCGTACGAGGTCACCATCGCCCGCGGTCAGGACCCGGACGCCCCGCGCGCGCTGGCCAAGGTCACCGAGACGCGGTAGCCCGGTCGTCTGCGGCCCGGACGCGGACCGGCCCCCGTCCACAGCCTGTGGACGGGGGCCGGTCCTGTGAGCGGCGCGCGATGGTCGGGGGGCCGGGCGGGGCCGGGAAGCACTACGGGCCACGGCGCCGACACGGGACCCTCAACCCATGCGGCACCGCAGCCCGGAGCTGTCGTCGGGCACCGGGGCGATCAAGGACTGTGCGGGGTCCTCGTTCGGCGGCGTCCGACCGAGGAAAGGCCGCGCGCGGTCAGGGCAGTTGCGCGGGGGCCTCTCCTTGGTGCCCTTTCATTGTGGACTAGACCAATCTCGGTTGTCCAGGTCTCTCGAAAAAATTGGTCTAAACAACTCCCGGCGACCGGTCCGTGCCCGGAAGCGCCCCCGCGGCTCCCGACCGCACCCCCCGCCGCCCCCCGACCGCACCCCCCGCCGGTCCGCCCGTCGGTCCGCCGCGCCCCGCCCGGACCGGCGGCGATACCCTCGCCATGTGCCCTCGTTGAACGAACTCGTCCGCCGCCACACCACCCTCACCGGGGCCGACGTGGAATGGCTCCACATGCTGGTCTCGGAGTGGCAGCTGCTCTCCGACCTCTCCTTCGCCGACCTGGTGCTGTGGATCCCCACCTGGGACGGCATCCGCTACGTCTCCGTGGCGCAGATGCGACCCAACACCGGGCCGACCTCCTACCAGGACGACATGGTCGGCCACCTCGTCCCGCGCGGCCGCCGCCCGCTGCTGGACGCCGCCTTCGACGAGGGCCGGATCGTGCGCGAGGGCGACCCGGAGTGGCGCGAGGAGGTCCCGGTCCGGGTCGAGTCGATCCCGGTCCGGCGCGAGGGCAAGGTGCTCGGGGTGATCGCCCGCAACACCAACCTGCTGACCGTCCGCACCCCCAGCCGGCTGGAGCTCACCTACCTGCAGAGCGCCTCGGACCTGGCCCAGATGATCGCGGCCGGCAGCTTCCCCTTCCCGGGCATCGAGCAGGTCGACATGGACGCCGCCCCCCGGGTCGGCGACGGCCTGATCCGCCTGGACGCGGACGGTGTCGTCACCTACGCCAGCCCCAACGCGCTCTCCGCCTACCACCGCCTGGGCCTCACCACCGACCTGGTCGGCAGCCACCTCGGCCGCACCACCGCGGACCTCGCCCCGCCGTCGCGGGCCGCCGTCCACGAGGCGCTGGTGAAGGTGGCCAGCGGCTGGGCGCCCCGGCAGACCGAGGTGGAGGCGCAGGGGGGAGTGGTGACCGTCCGGGCGATCCCGCTCAAGCCCAAGGGCACCCTGACCGGCTCGCTGGTGCTCTGCCGCGACGTCACCGAGCTGCGCCGCCGCGACCGCGAGCTGATGACGAAGGACGCCACCATCCGGGAGATCCACCACCGGGTGAAGAACAACCTGCAGACCGTCGCGGCCCTGCTGCGGCTGCAGTCGCGCCGGATGGAGTCGGAGTCCGGGCGGGCCGCGCTCGACGAGGCGGTGCGCCGGGTCGGCTCGATCGCGATCGTGCACGAGACGCTCTCCCAGGCGCTGGACGAGCAGGTCGCCTTCGACGAGATCGCCGACCGGGTGCTGGCGATGGCGATGGAGCTGTCCCAGGACGGGCGGGTGGCGACCCGCCGCAGCGGCAGCTTCGGCATCCTGTCCGCCGAGGTGGCCACCCCGCTGTCGATGGTGCTGACCGAGCTGCTGCAGAACGCCCTGGAACACGCGTTCGGCCCGACGGCCTCCGGGAACCTGGAGATCAGCGCGCTGCGCGGCCGGGCCCCGGCGACGGGAATGGGCTGGTCGGACAGCTGGAACGGCGGCGCCCGCCCGGAGGAGTACCTGCTGATCACGGTGCAGGACGACGGCCGCGGCATGCCGGAGGGGTTCGACCCGCAGACGGCGGGGAACCTCGGGCTCCAGATCGTCCGGACACTGGCCACCGGGGAGCTCGGCGGCACCTTCGACATGGTGGCCGGCCCGAACGGCGGTACGAAGGTGGTCCTGGAGATCCCGGTCCGCTGAGTTCCGGTTCGCTGAGCTCCGGTCCGCTCTGAGATTCTGCTGAGAATTCGTTGCGCGAGGGCGCGCGGCAGGGGCGCGCGTTCGGCGGAAGCGCTGGGTGAACACTCCATGCGCCTGACGCGACCGAGGCCGAACGTGGAAGCAGGGGGGCGCGGCCGGCGCGTGGGAGGCAGCGCAGCGGGGTGCGGCGGAGTGTGCCGAGGCGCGGCGGGAGACGGCGCGGCGCGGCGGCGGAACGCGGCAGCAGGGCGCGGAAACAGAAACGAGGCCCTGTCGACCGGGGGGGGGTGGGTCGACAGGGCCTCTCAACCCGTTCCGGCCGTCGGGGGGAGTCGGCCGGAACGGGGGCTCTGGGTGGTGCGACACCTCGCCGGTGCGTTGCACACGGTGAGCGCCTCAGCTCCACGATATTGCTCTAAGTGAACAGTATCAAGTGGCTGGACGGGTCCGGTGTCGCGGGACCGAGCGGAGCAAGGTCCTTTGTGCGGAAGGCTTCACCAGGAGGTGCAGGGAAGCCTTTGATCATGTGTTGATCGGTTGTTGATCGGTACTGCGGTCACTGCTGGTGCTACGCCGTGTGATCAGCGCGATCAGGCGGTGCGGGCGCGGTTGCGGGCAGCGCGGCGCTTCATCGCACGACGCTCGTCCTCGCTCATGCCGCCCCAGACGCCGGCGTCCTGGCCGGTCTCCAGAGCCCACTGGAGGCACTGCTCCATGACCGGACAACGGCGGCACACGGCCTTGGCTTCCTCGATCTGCAGCAGAGCAGGACCGGTGTTCCCGATCGGGAAGAACAGCTCCGGGTCCTCTTCGCGGCAGACAGCGCGGTGGCGCCAGTCCATGGTCGTCCAACTCCTCCTGCCGACGGGGGTGGCCCGACGGCACAATCGATGGCTTGTGAATGTGAACGCTTTCACGAATCCCGCAACAGCAAAAGAGACCAAAGGCCTACCGGGCCCGGGTGGTCTGCGCTAGGGGGGATTCGGCGATTCGAGGGGCACTCCGCGGTCGGCGCTCCGTGGTTCCGGAGTTGCCGTCGCTGCGATGTGTCCCGATCGCCATGTAGAGGTTCGCAAACCTCGGGCTCGGATACAACCCCCTTCGGGGAGGAATTTTTGATTCTTCGGTGTCGCCTAGCTCACAGCCAGTACTTCTATGGAGTGAAGGGGGCTTGTGCGTTCGAGAAGAAGGGCGAACCCCCTTTCCGGTCACACAATCACACGCAGTGCCCGCCGTACGCCTGTGAAACTGACGCGACTCCTGTCTCCAAGATGGTCGCCGTCGACCTGGAACGGGGCCGGTTCCTCTGAAACCAAGGTGAAGTGTCTGACGTCGTGATAGGAGACGACGTGCTTCCCGGACGGGCCGGCGGGCGGCGTCCCGTCGCCCGAAGGCCCGTGCGACCGCAGGATCTGACGGATCGTTCGAGCAGTACCGAACGCCGTCATCCGGGTGATCCCGAAGACGTCGAGGTCCGTGTCGAAGGAGGCGAGCGGTGAGGGGTAGACCGGGCGGTTGCCGAGGAACGTCCACGGCGAGGTGTTGCTGACTATCGACAGGACCAGGCCCGGAACGGCCTCGCGGCCCGGAACCTCAAGGGAGACCGGGCCCGAGCGGCGCTGCTCACGCTGGGTGAAGTAGTGCCGGACCGCCTCGCGGACGTAGAGGGCGTGGGTGGACTTGCGCCCGGTCCGGCGCTGCTCCTCGACCCGGCCGACCACCCCGGCGTCGAAGCCCAGGCCGGCGGTGAAGGTGAACCAGCGGTCCGGCAGCCCCTCGGTCATCGCCTTGCCGAGCCCGATCGGGCGCTCCTGCTTGCGCTCCAGCGCGTGCAACAGCGCGCCGGTGGCCTCCACCGGGTCGTTGGGCAGGCCGAGCGCGCGGGCGAACACGTTGGTCGAACCGCCCGGCACCACGGCCAGTCGCGGGACCTTGTCGCCCGGGCCGTGCGCCAGCAGCCCGTTCACCACCTCGTTGACGGTGCCGTCGCCGCCCAGCGCCACCACCAGGTCGACCGTGCCGTCCTCCGCCGCCTGGCGGGCCAGGTCGCGCGCGTGGCCCCGGTACTGCGTCTCGGCCACGTCGAGCTTGAGATCGCTGCGCAGGGCGTGGATCAGGACGTCCCTGGTCCGGCCACTGGTGGTGGTGGCCTTGTGGTTCACGACCAGGAGAGCGCGCATGGGGAAAGCCTACGGGTCGGTACGCACCAACCGGCGGCTACCCTGCTGGAGTGACCGCAGAAACCTCCGCACCCGCACCCGCGGCCGGCTCCGGCCGTCCGGCGTCCCTGACCCTGGGCGCCGCCATCACCGCCCTGGAGGGCGCCGCGCTGGCCGTCGTCGGCGTCTGGGACATGGTGGCCGCGCTGTCCGGCCAGTCCAAGCAGCTCGCCCTGAACGAGTTCGGCGGCGCGGTCATCGTGCTGCTCGGCGTGCTGCCGGTCCTGGCCGCCGGCGCGCTGCTGAAGGAGCGCCGCTGGGGCCGCAGCCCGGCGGTGCTGACCAACTCGATCTGCCTGCCGGTCGCCTACTACATGGTCCAGAGCGGCGGGGCGATGATCGCCGTCGGCGTGCTGGTCGGCCTGCTCGGGCTGGTGGGCATCGGTTCGCTGCTGACCCCGAAGTCGACGGCGGTCCTGTACGCCCCGTCCGAGGACTGAGCGCGCAGGACCGCCGGGGTCCGACGGCCGCCCGGCTGAGCTGAGCGGCCGTCAGTCCTACTCCTCCACCAGGAGCTTCTCCCGCAGCTGGGCCAGCGTCCGGGCGAGCAGCCGGGACACGTGCATCTGGGAGATCCCCACCTCGGCGGCGATCTGCGACTGGGTCATGTTCCGGAAGAACCGCAGCACCAGGATCTTCTGCTCCCGGGGCGGCAGTTGGGCCAGCAGCGGCTTCAGCGACTCGCGGTACTCGACGCCCTCCAGCGCCTCGTCGGTGGCGCCCAGGGTGTCCGCGACGGCCGGCGACTCGTCGTCGCTGTCCGGCACGTCCAGGGACAGCGTGGAGTACGCGTTGGCGGACTCCAGGCCCTCCAGGACGTCCTCCTCGGAGATCCCCAGGTGCTCGGCCAGCTCGTGCACCGTGGGGGAGCGGCCGTGCCGCTGGGAGAGCTCGCTGGTCGCCGTGGTGAGCGACAGCCGCAGCTCCTGCAGGCGGCGCGGGACGCGCACCGCCCAGCCCTTGTCGCGGAAGTGCCGCTTGATCTCGCCGACGATGGTCGGCGTCGCGTAGGTGGAGAACTCGACCCCGCGCTCGTGGTCGAAGCGGTCCACCGACTTGATCAGTCCGATGGTGGCGACCTGGGTGAGGTCGTCCAGCGGCTCGCCCCGGTTGCGGAAGCGCCGGGCCAGGTGCTCGACCAGCGGGATGTGCATCCGCACCAGCTGGTTGCGCAGCTCGACCCGCTCCGGCGAGCCCTCGGGCAGCGCCGACAGGCGGACGAACAGCGCGCGGGCGGCCTCCCGGTCCGGGGCGCCGCTGCGGTGCGCGCCCTGGGTGGGCACGGCGCCGTGCAGCTCCGCCTCGGCCGTCTCCTCCGCCCGGTCCGCCCGGTCCGGCGGGGGTACGGAGTCGGGCGTCGGCTCGGACGTCGGCTCGGTCGGGTGGCTCATCCGGTGGGCGTCCTTCGGGTGCGCTTCGTCGTTGGCGGCGAGGCCGGGAACGCTCGCCTGGGTCGGTACGGCAGGTCCCGCCGTCGCGAGGCCGGTACGGTCCAGATCACTCACGGCCATTCCCCCGTTCCGTTCCGGGAGCACCGGGGCCGGCGGCCCCGGAATCGTCTCGTTGGTCGTACCGCCCCGGGGGCGGTACCGGGAGCCGCCCGCCGGCCCCGGAGGGGGTGCGGCGGACGGCCCTTGCGCGGGTGCTGCTCGGTGCTGCACATCCGTGACGTGCGTTCGGCCGCCCGGTCAGTGGGCGGTGGAACCGCCGCGCTTCTTGTGCAGGCTGATCGACACGGTCTTGTCCTCGGCGACCGAGGAGTCGACCTCGCCGGCCAGCGCGGAGAGCACGGTCCAGGCGAAGGTGTCCCGCTCGGGGGCCTTGCCGTCCGTGGTCGGGGCGGAGACGGTGACCTTGAGCGAGTCGCCGACCAGGCGGAACTCGCAGGACAGGACGGAGCCCGGCACCGCCTGCTGGAGCAGGATGGCGCAGGCCTCGTCGACCGCGATCCGCAGGTCCTCGATCTCGTCGAGGGTGAAGTCCAACCGGGCCGCCAACCCGGCCGTCGCTGTTCGCAGCACGGAGAGGTAGGCCCCCGCTGCGGGGAGCCGGACCTCCACGAAATCCTGAACACCGAGATCGCTGTCGATCTGGGACACCCTTGCCTCCTGGGTGACGCGCCTTGCTTGCTTGGTACCCCGCTTGTTACCCCTGCTTGCCGCCCCTCAAAGGGGGCACCGGGATTACGGATCCGCCATCGCTCTGCCCTACCGCATCCCGGTTCGGGAGTTACTGATGGTAAGGCATTGCGACGCAGGGTGGCAGACCCTTTCCCGGACTCCTCCGGTCCGCTCAGCGGCTGCCGGCGGCGGCGAGGGCCTCGTCGGTGAGCCGGTACACGGTCCACTCGTCCATCGGCACCGCGCCGATCGACTTGTAGAAGTCGATCGAGGGCTGGTTCCAGTCCAGCACCGACCACTCCACCCGGGAGTAGCCGCGCTCCACGGCGATCCGGGCGAGCTCCAGCAGCAGCGCCTTGCCGTGGCCGCCGCCGCGGGCCTCCGGTCGGACGTACAGGTCCTCCAGGTAGATCCCGTGGGTGCCGCGCCAGGTCGAGAAGTTGCGGAACCAGAGCGCGAAACCGACCGGCCGGCCGGCCGCGTCCTCGGCGATCAGGCCGAACACCGCGGGCTCGGCGCCGAACAGCGCCCCGTGCAGCTGCTCCTCGGTGGCCACCGCCTCGTGCGGGGCCTTCTCGTACTCCGCGAGTTCACGGATCATGGCGTGGATGACGGGAACGTCGGTGGCGACGGCGGTGCGGATCATGTCTGCGAGCCTACTGCTCGGGCCCCGTCTCGTCCCAGGCCTGGATGGAGGTCTGGTCGACGATCCGCCCGTCCCGCAGGTCGGCCATCGAGGCCATCAGGACCCGGACTCCGTCCGGGTAGCGGCAGGACTCCAGGAAGGCGACGTGGTCGTCCTGGACGACCACCTGCTCCAGCTTGTGGGTCATCTCGCGACCGTAGATGTCGCCCAGCATGGCGCCGATCTCCTCCCGCCCGTGCATCACCAGGGGGTGGCTGGGCTGGGTCTTGCGGTCGACCATGCGCAGTTCGGCGTCCTCCGCGTAGAGCGCCAGCAGGGCCTCGGCGTCGCAGCGCTCGATGCCCTCGCGCAGCGCGCGGGTGTCGAAGGCGGCGGGGGCCGCCATGGTGGTCATGATCTCGCTCCTCCGGTCGGGGTCCGTCGGCTCGTACTCCGAGCGTACGCCCGGCGCCGCCGGCCGGAGGAGCGGTTGGTCCCGACCGTCAGCGGGCCGGCACGGTGCGCAGGTAGTCGGCGAGGGCCTCGATCGCGGCCGGGTTGCGCGGGCTCTCCACCAGGTCGACGTAGTCCAGGACGAAGATCCGGTCGTTCCTGATCGCGGAGACGCCGGCCAGCGGCGGGAAGGACTTGAGGAACCTCCGCTTCTCCTCGGCGTCCGGGGTCGCGTAGTCGTTGATCACGATCACCTCGGGGTCGCGCTGCACCACGCTCTCCCAGCCGGCGGTGACCCAGGTGTCGGCGAGGTCGCCCATGATGTTGGTCCCGCCGGCGTTCGCGATGATCCGGTGCGCGGCGGCGAACTTCCCGGCGGTGTACGGCTTGTCCTGCCCGCTGTCGTACAGGAAGACGGACGGGCGGCGCTCGGGCTGCGGGACGGCGGCGATCCGGGCCCTGGAGTCGGCGATCAGCCGGTCGGCGCGGTCCTTGACGTCGAAGATCTCGCCGAGGTTGGCCAGGTCGGTGTAGAGCGCGTCCAGCGGGTCCATCACGCCGCGCTCGCCGCCCCTGCCGCTGCGGCAGGACTCGCTGAGCACGTACGAGTCGACGCCGAGGGCCTTGAACGCCTGCGGGGTGACGCCGCTGCCCTCGTCGAAGCCGTAGTGCCAGCCGGCCAGGACCAGGTCGGCCCGTGCGTCCAGGGCGATCTCCTTGGTGAGCGTCTTCTTGGAGAGCCACGCGGTCTGCTGGTAGCCGTCCTTCCAGGGCACCCGGTCGACCTTGCCCTTGTCGTCGGGCATGACGTAGCCGGCCATCCGGTCGGCGAGGCCGAGGGAGAGCATCAGCTCGGTGATGTTGACGTCGTTGGTGACCGCCCGGGCCGGCTTCTGCGCGAAGGTCAGCTTGTCGCCGCAGTTCTCGACGGTCACCGGGTAGTGGGCGGAGCCGGTGGCGGCCTCCTTCGGGGCGATCTGCGCGCCGCAGGCGGTGAGCCCGAGGGCGAGCAGGGCGGTGGTGGCAACGGCCTTGGTGCGCACGGTGGTTCCTTCGGTGGTTCAGGCTCCGGGGGAGCGGTCGGAGCGGTCGGAGCGGTCGGGGCGGTCGAACAGCAGCTGGACGGCGCCGGTCTCCGGATGCCGGACCGGGGTCGCCCGGACGCCGAACACCCCGGCCAGCAGGGCGGGCGTGAGCACCTCGCCGGGCGGCCCGGAGGCGACGATCCGGCCGGCCCGCAGCACGTACAGCAGGTCGCAGTGGCCCGCCGCCAGGTTGAGGTCGTGCAGCGCGGTGAGCACCGTCGGTCCGGCCTCGCGGGCCAGCGCCAGGACCTCCAACTGGTGGGCGATGTCCAGGTGGTTGGTGGGCTCGTCGAGCACCAGCAGGCGCGGCTCCTGGACCAGCGCGCGGGCGAACAGCACCCGCTGCTTCTCGCCCCCGGACAGGCTCAGGAAGCCCCGTTCGGCGAGGTGGTCCGCCCGGACCCTGCGCAGGGCCCCGGCGCAGCGCTCCCGGTCCGCGTCGGTCGGGGCGCCGAAGCCGCGCCGGTGCGGCAGCCGGCCCATGGCGACCACCTCGGCGACGGTGAAGTCGAACTCGGTGGAGTGCTCCTGGGTCAGCGCGGCCACCCGTCGGGCGGTCTCGCGCGCGGAGAGCGCGTACAGGTCGTCGCCGTCCAGCCGGACGGCGCCGCCGGCCGGCTTCAGCACCCGGTAGACGCAGCGCAGCAAGGTCGACTTGCCGCTGCCGTTCGGGCCGACGAGGCCGACCACCTGCCCGGCGGCCGCCGCCAGGCTCACCTCGTGGACCAGCCGGGTGCCGGCCAGTTCCACCGAGACGGCGTCGACGGCGAGGTCCTGGGCCCGCGCCCGGCCGGCGGTCTCCGTCCGGCCGGCGGTCCCGGTCGGGTCGGCGGGGCCGGCGGGATGGGCGGGATCGGGCATCCGGGGCACCCCGTTCGAGTCGGTCACCGTCGGCCTCCGAAGGCGTGGCCGCGCCGGCGCATCATCAGCAGGAAGGCGGGCACGCCGAGCACGGCGGTGAACACCCCCACGGGCAGTTCGGCGGGCGCCAGCAGGGTGCGGGAGGCGATGTCCACCCAGACCAGCAGCAGCGCGCCGGCGAGCGGTGCGACCAGCAGCACCCGGCGGTGCGCGGCGCCGACCAGCATCCGTGCCAGGTGCGGCACCAGCAGTCCGACGAAGCCGATCGCCCCGCTGACCGCGACCACCGTGCCGGTGACGGCGGCGGTCACCACGAACAGCTCGCGCCGCAGCCGGTCCGGGTCCACGCCGAGCGAGGCGGAGGTCTCGTCCCCCATGGCGAGCCCGTCGAGCCGGCCGGCGGCGCAGCCGAGGTAGGTCAGCCCGGCCAGCACGGTGCAGCCGGCGATCGGCACCGAGCCCCAGGTGGCGCCGCCGAGGCTGCCGAGCAGCCACATCATGGCGTCCCGGGCGGCTTCGCCGCGGTCCGCGGCGAAGACCATCAGGGTGGTGGCGGCGGAGAATCCGTAGGAGAGCGCCGTGCCGGTGAGCACCAGTCGCAGCGGGGTGAGCCCGTACGCGGTGCGGGCGGCGAGGTAGACCAGCGCCATCGCGACCAGCGCGGAGCCGAAGGCGGAGGCGGAGACCGCCCACGCCCCGAGCGAGGCGAAGGCGCCGAACAGCAGGACGGCGTTGGCGCCGACGGCCGCGCCGGAGGAGATGCCGAGGACGAACGGGTCGGCGAGCGCGTTGCGCACCAGCGCCTGGACGGCGACGCCGGTCGCGGCGAGTCCGGCGCCGACCACGGCGGCCAGCACGGTGCGGGGCAGCCGGATCTCCCAGACGATCGCGTACGCGGCCGCCTCGTCGGCGTCCAGCCGACCGCCCGTCAGACCGGCGGTCAGCAGCCGCAGCACGCGGGGCAGTGCGATGCCGGAGGACCCGAACGCCACCCCGCAGACCAGTGAGAGCAGCAGCGCGGCGGCGAGGCCGACGGCGAGCGGGACGGCGGGTATTCGGCGGACGGGTGGGCCGACCGCACGGGTCGTGGGTGCGCGGTTCACGGGTGCGCCTTGCCTCGGGCCGCGGGTGTGCCGGGGCGGGCGCGGGCCGCGGGCGTGCCGGGGCGCCGTTCCCCTCGCAGTCCGCGGCGAGTTGTCGGGAGGTCAGCGACCGGGGGCGATCGGGCTGGCGCGGCCGCACCGCTGGTGCGGGCCGTGCTCACCGTTGCGGGTCAGCGCCGGATTCACACCGGACTTCCCCCTCGGACGCCCTGGCAGCATAACAGCCACTTAGGGCAGGCAACCCTTACCGGGTCGGTCCGGGCGTGGACGCACGACCGCCCCCGTCCGGCGGTGCGGACGGGGGCGGTCGGGTGGCGACGCGTCAGGCTCAGGCCTGCTTGGTCTCCCAGAAGATCTTGTCGACCTCGGCGATCAGGTCCAGCAGGGCCTGGCCGGTGGCCGGGTCGGTGGACGCCTTGGCGGCCGAGGCGGCCTTCAGGGTGTCGTTGATCAGCTGGTGCAGCTGCGGGTACTTCTCGAAGTGCGGGGCCTTGAAGTAGTCGCTCCACAGCACCGAGATGTGGTGCTTGACGGCCTCGGCGCGCTGCTCCTTGATGATGACGGCGCGGGCCCGGAAGTGCGGGTCCTCGTTGGCCTGGTACTTCTCCTGGGTGGCCTTGACGGACTCGGCCTCGATCCGGGCCTGCGCCGGGTCGTACACGCCACAGGGCAGGTCACAGTGGGCGTGAGCGGTGGCACGCGGTGCAAACAGACGAGAGAACATGGGAGTCCTTCCTTAGATCGTCTTCCCGCGCCCGAGATTACCCTTCCGCCCTCGTGGTTTCGCGATCGGGCGGTGGGCCTAGGGCAAAAGGCGGACCCGGAACCGGGGTATTCCGGACATCGAACAGGTGACGCTCCGTACGGCAGACTGGGGGCCGGCGGCGCGGGAGGAGGAGTCGTGGCACGGAGCACGGAACCGGGGGGACGGGACCGGGGCGGCGCGCTGCCGTTGGGGCTGGTCGACGTGGCGGGCCGGTCGATGGTCCCGACCCTGCACGAGGGCGACCGGCTGCTGGTCCGCTACGGCGCGCCGATCCGGCCGGGGGCCGTGGTGCTCTTCCGGCACCCCTTCCAGCAGGACCTGCTGGTGGTGAAGCGGGCCGCCGAGCGCCGGTCCGGGGGCTGGTGGCTGCTGTCGGACAACCGCCCGGTGGACAGCGACAGCCGCAGCTACGGCGCGGTCCCGGACGACCTGGTGCTCGGCCGGGTGCTGCTGCGGCTGCGCCCGAGCCCGGCCTGGCTGGCGCCGGGCCGCCGGCTGGAGCGGCTGCTGCTCTCCCCGCGGCTGGCCCGGGTGCCGGGCCTGGCCCGGCGCCTCGGCGTCTGGGTGGAGGAGGTCTGATCCCGGGCGGCCGCCCGCCCGGTTGCGCCCCGTCGCCCGGTTACGCCCCGCCGCCCGGTTACGCCCCGCCGCCCAGTGCGGCCTCCGCCTCCTGGCGCTTGCGGGCCCGGTAGGCGGCCACGTTGGCCCGGGTCGCGCAGCGGTCCGAGCAGTAGCGCCGGGAGCGGTTGGTCGAGGTGTCCAGGTAGGCGTTGCGGCAGGGCGCGGCCTGGCAGATGCCCAGCCGGTCGGCGCCCAACTCGGTGAGGTGGACGGCCAGGCCCATGCAGGCGACCGCGCTGAAGTGCGCGGTGGCGGTCGGCGAGTTGTCGGCCAGGTGCAGGTGCCAGCGCGGCCGTCCGGCGTCGTCCAGGTGGTCGTGCCCGGAGATCAGCGGGCTGACGGGGTACTCCATCAGCAGGCTGTTCAGCAGGTCGACCCCCCGGGTCTCGTCCCCTTCGGCGGCGGCTTCGAAGACCCCGCGCAGCCGGGTCCGCACCGCCCGCAGCCGGGGCAGGTCGGACTCGTCGGCGAGCGCGGCGGCCCGCGACGAGTCGGAGAACAGGGCGCGCACCGCGTCCACGGAGGTCAGCGTGTCGGTGCCGCGCTCGGGCTCCTCGGTGTTCACCAGTCGAACGGCGAGATCGGCGTACGAGGCGAGCTCCACGGCGGTCCTTCCAGAAAATCGGTAACGGGCTGACTGCTTCCAGCCTATTACCCGTGCGGCGCCCCAACGACTCGGGCGAGCATCGGCGCCCGGCAGGAGCTGCCTGCCGCGGGGGCGTATAACCAAAAGACAC
>NZ_JBHWBZ010000060.1:37778-61491 GCF_042735475.1 Kitasatospora sp. NPDC059577
TCTCGCTACAACACACAACTCACCCCACACTCCACCCACCCCCGACTCTCGCCTCCCGCCGCCCCCGTCGCGCGCCCCCCTGCCGCCCCCAAGACGGTGACGGTTCAGAGCACCTTGGACAGGAAGGCCTTGGTGCGTTCGTGCTGCGGGTCGGTGAGGACGTCACGGGGGTTGCCGGACTCGACCACCACGCCGCCGTCCATGAACACCAGCGCGTCGCCGACCTCGCGGGCGAAGCCCATCTCGTGGGTGACGACGATCATCGTCATCCCCTCCTCGGCCAGCCCGCGCATGACGTCCAGCACCTCGCCGACGAGCTCCGGGTCGAGCGCCGAGGTGGGCTCGTCGAAGAGCATCAGCTTGGGCTTCATGGCCAGCGCGCGGGCGATCGCCACGCGCTGCTGCTGGCCGCCGGAGAGCTGGGAGGGGTAGCTCTTCGCCTTGTCGGCGAGCCCGACCCGCTCCAGCAGGGCCATGCCGCGCTCGCGCGCGTCGGCCTTGGACTCGCCCTTCACCTGGATCGGAGCCTCGGTGATGTTCTCTATGGCGGTCATGTGCGGGAACAGGTTGAAGCGCTGGAAGACCATGCCGATGTCACGCCGCTTGAGCGCGACCTCGCGGTCCCGGAGCTCGTAGAGCTTGTCGCCCTTGCGCCGGTAGCCGACCAGCTCGCCGTCCACGGAGAGCAGCCCGCCGTTGATCTTCTCCAGGTGGTTGATGCACCGCAGGAAGGTCGACTTGCCGGAGCCGGACGGGCCGATCAGGCAGAACACCTCGCGCGGCTTGACCTCCAGGTCGATGCCCTTGAGCACCTCGACCAGGCCGAACGACTTGCGCACGCCCTCGGCCTTGACCATCGGCTCGCCCGGGACGGTGTCCCCAGGGGTTTTGGTCAGATCGGTCACAGGTGACCACCTCCCTCGAGCCCCGGAACGACGTCGTGCTCCGCCTTCGGGGTCGGCTTGCCGCGGAAGAGGCCGCGCAACCGCTGCATCGGGGTCGGCGGCAGCGTCCTGCTGGTACCCCGAGCGTAGTACCGCTCGACGTAGTACTGCCCGATGGTCAGCACGGAGGTCAGGAACAGGTACCAGAGGCTGACGGTGACCAGCAGCGGGATGGTCTGGAAGGTGCGCGAGTAGATGTTCTGCCCGGCCCGGAACAGCTCCTCCAGCGCGATGACGCTGACCAGCGAGGTGGTCTTGAGCATCGAGATGGTCTCGTTGCCGGTCGGCGGGATGATCACCCGCATGGCCTGCGGGAGGATGATCCGGCGCATGGTCGCGAAGCGGCTCATGCCGAGCGCGTGCGCCGCCTCGGTCTGCCCCTCGTCCACCGACTGGATGCCGCCGCGGACGATCTCCGCCATGTACGCGGCCTCGTTGAGGCCGAGGCCGAGCAGCGCCGCGGTGAAGACCGGGATGAGCGTGTTGGTCGACTCGGACCAGAACGCCGGGCCGAACGGGATGCCGATCGACAGCTTGGGCCACAGCGCGCCCATGAAGTTCCAGAAGACCAGCTGGACCAGCACGGGGGTGCCGCGGAAGACCCAGATGTAGAACCACGCGGTGCCGGACAGCAGGGGGTTCGGGGACAGTCGCATCACCGCGAGGATGATGCCGCCGGCCACGCCCATGAGCATGGACAGCGCGGTGAGCTCCAGGGTCACACCGAGGCCGTGCAGGATGCTGGAATCGAAGAGGTAGGTGTTGACGACGTCCCACTGGAAGGCGGGATTGAAGATCAGGGCGTGGAGCAGCATCGCCGCGAGGACCGCGACGACCACGGCTCCCGCCCACCGGCCGGGGTGGCGGACCGGGACGGCCTTGAGGGTTTCGGGCCGTCCCGCGTGCGCCGTCCCCTGATCGGAATGGTTCACAGTGGCCTCAGAGGGGTGGGTGACTGGCGAAGGGTCAGCTGGTGGCGCCGTTGATCTGGGACTGGGTGATCGCGCCCGCCTGGACGCCCCACTTGTCGAGGATCTGCTTGTAGGTGCCGTCGTCCATCAGCGACTGGACGGCCGCCTGGACGGGCTGGGCCAGCGCCGAGCCCTTGGCCAGGGCGATGCCGTAGGGCGCCTTGCCCTCGACCGTGCCGATCTGCTCCAGCTGGCCGTTGGTCTGCTTGATCGCGTAGTCGATGACCGGGGAGTCGGCCAGCATGACCTGGTCGCGTCCGGAGACCACGGCCTGGGTCACGTCGGTCTGCAGGTCGAACTTGTCGCCGTCGTTGGGCACCGGGGGCTTGCCGGCCTTGACGCACGCCGGGTTGATGACGTCCTTGATCTGGTCGGCCTGGGTGGTGCCGGTCTGGACGGCGACCTTCTTGCCGCAGAGGTCGTTGGGGTCGATCTTGTCCGGGTTGCCCTTCTTCACCGCCGCGCTGGTGCCCGCGGTGAAGTAGGTCACCATGTCGACCGTGGCCTCGCGCTCCTTGTTGTCGGTCAGGGAGCTCATGGCCAGCTGGAACTTGTTCGCCTGGATGCCCGGGATGATCGCGGTGAACGGCGAGTTCTGGACCTCGACCGGGACGCCCAGCTTCTGGCCGATGGCATTGGCCAGGTCCACGTCCATGCCGATGATCTTGTTCGAGGCGTCCTGGTACTCGTTGGGCGCGTACGAGGCGTCGGAGGCCACGACGATCTTGCCGGCCGACTTGACGTCGGCCGGCACCTGGGCGGCCAGGGTCGGATCGGCGGCGACCGCCTTGATCGTCGCGGACGGGTTCACGCCGGTGGCGGCTGCGGAGCCCGAGGAGGACTTGCTGCTGCTGCAACCGGTCAGCGCGAGGGAGACGGAGACGGCGGCGACACCGGCAGCGAGGAGGCGGTTGCGCTTGGTACGGGCGGTCATGAGGGGGATCTCCTCCTGGGAGAGAAGGTCGGGCGGACGCGCCGCGGGAGCGGCGCACCGGGGGTGCGAGCCGTACGGCGCCGTACGGGTGTGCGTCGTACGTACGTCGTCGTACGGGCAAGCCGGGTTTTGCAGTGCCTGGACGCTGGGATCGCCCAGGGTTGTACGAGGTACTGCTGCCGCCACCCTCCGCCGAGGTGGACGTCGACCGAACCGCCTCGACCAGTGGCCGGCTCGATCCGAGATGGGGGGAATCCTGCCATCTGATGACGGTCAGGTGGCCCTCATCCAGATCAAAATCGGATAACGAGGGGTCACACTGTCCGCTATTCGGACCAATTCCGGGCCCCTGTCACCCTGCGCATAAGTATGCGGATCCCTCTGTCGCTGCGCCCGGAGGCCCGCCGCCCGCCCGCTCAAATGCCCCCGTTGACCACGGCGTTCTGCGCCGCGCCGGCGCTGACGTTCCACTTGGCGAGGATCTTGTCGTAGTCGCCGCTGCGGATCAGCTGGTCGACCGCCTTGGCCACCGCGTCGCGCAGGTCGGTGTCGGTCTTGCGCACCGCTATCCCGTACGGGTTGGAGGTGGACTGCGCGCCGGTCAGCTCGAAGCGGCCGGCGCCGTCGGCGCCCTTCGCCGCGTAGGCGGCCACCGGGTAGTCGTTCAGCCCGGCCGCGGCCGTACCGGCGGCGACCTCGGCCAGCGCCTTGGCGTCGCTGTCCAGCTTGTGCGCGGTCAGCTGGCGGCCCGAGCGGGCGCAGACCGCCACCTGGCGGGTCGCGATCTCGTCCTGGGTGGTGCCCTGCTGCACCGCGATGGTCTTGCCGCACAGGTCGTCCAGGGTCTTGATCCCCTTGGGGTTGCCCTTCGGGACGACGATCGAGGTGCCGGCGATGAAGTAGTCCACGAAGTCCACGCCGGGGGTGGTCTGCTTGCCGCTGTCGTCCAGGCCGTCGCGGCGCTGGCGGGTGTCGCTGAGCGCCGACATCGCCACGTCGTACTGCTTGCCCTGCAGGTTCGGCATCAGCTTGTCGAACGTGGTGTCCACGAACTCGATCCGCACGTCGAGGATCTTGCCCAGGGCGGTGGCCAGGTCCGGGTCGAGGCCGGTCGGCTTGCCGTCCTGGCCGCGGAACTCCACCGGGGCGTAGTTGACGTCCATGCCGATGCGGAGCACCCCGGCCGAGCGCTGGGCCTTCGGCAGCTTGTCGCGGACCTCCTTGACCGGGTCGGCAGCGGCGGCGGCCTGCCCGCTGCTTCCGCAACCGGTGAGCAGCAGGGCGCCTGCGGTGGCCAGGACGGCGCCGGCCAGGGCAGGGCGGGGGAGGGGGAGGGGGTGAGGCATGAGGGCTGCTCCTGTGGGAGGGACGTGCGGTCGCCACGGCGTCGCGGTGGTGTACGCGAAATGGCGGACAAGCGATCCTGCCATCCCGGCCTGCCGGGCCCGGCGGCGGGTGTGTCAGAATTCGGTACCGGGTGACCCCCGAACGCTCGAACCAGACCGCCGGGCCCCGACAGGCCCGGGGTGCTCGGGAACGGAAGTCCTTACGCGGCTCCGTATCCGGAGTGCCGAATCCCCCATGCGTCTGCGTTCACTCCTGCGGGTGCGCGTGCGCTCATGCCGTTGCCGCCGCCGGAGCCCGGCGCTTCCGACGCCGGGCCCCTGGGACGCGACAGCGCGGCGATGAACCGCACGTGACGAGGACGAAAAGGCATAGGTGCGATGCCTTTGTCCGACCTAGGCTCAGCCCGGTAGCACTAACGCGGACAACACAAGACCCCATAAAAACCCTCATCCGAGGGCGCCGCCCGACGGCAGCGCCCCGACCCCGCCCCCGGGTCCGCTTCGGCGTACCCGGTTTCCGGTTTCCGGGCGGGTCGCCCTGCCCGTCGGTCGCGCGTCCTCGCCAGATCAATGACGAAGAGGTCATCGTGGCAGCGGAGATCATCAGCAGCACCCAGGACACCGACGATCCGGTCGACGCGGTTTTCGCGCTCCACCGCGGCGGCAAGATGGAGATCCGGGCGACCGTCCCGGTGCGTGACGCGGACGACCTGTCCCTCGCCTACACGCCCGGTGTCGCCCGCGTCTGCACGGCCATCGCCGAGCAGCCGGAGCTGGTCAACGACTACACCTGGAAGTCCAACACCGTCGCGGTGGTCACCGACGGCACCGCGGTGCTGGGCCTCGGTGACATCGGCCCGCAGGCCTCGCTGCCCGTGATGGAGGGCAAGGCCATCCTGTTCAAGCAGTTCGGCGGCGTGGACGCGGTGCCGATCGCGCTCGCCTGCACCGGCGTCGACGAGATCGTCGAGACCGTGGTCCGGCTGGCGCCCTCCTTCGGCGGTGTCAACCTGGAGGACATCTCCGCCCCCCGCTGCTTCGAGATCGAGCGCCGGCTCCAGGAGGCCCTGGACATCCCGGTCTTCCACGACGACCAGCACGGCACCGCGATCGTCACCACCGCCGCCCTGTGGAACGCGGCCAAGGTGACCGGCCGGGAGATCGGCTCGCTGCGGGCCGTGATCTCCGGCGCCGGCGCGGCCGGCATCGCCATCGCCAAGATGCTGGTGGCGGCCGGCATCGGTGACGTCGCGGTCTGCGACCGCAAGGGCGTGGTGTACGAGGGCCGCGGCGACCTCACCGACGTCAAGGCCGAGATCGCCGCGCTGACCAACCGCACGGGCGTCAAGGGCTCGCTGGCCGAGGCGCTGGCCGGCGCCGACGTGTTCATCGGCGTCTCCGGCGGCACCGTGCCGGAGGAGGTCGTCGCGACCATGGCCGAGGGCGCGTTCGTCTTCGCGATGGCCAACCCCACCCCGGAGATCCACCCCGAGGTCGCGCACAAGTACGCGGCGGTCGTGGCCACCGGCCGCAGCGACTTCCCGAACCAGATCAACAACGTGCTGGCCTTCCCGGGCATCTTCGCCGGGGCCCTGCAGGTCCGGGCCAGCCGGATCACCGAGGGCATGAAGCTGGCCGCCGCCAAGGCGCTGGCCGGCGTGGTCGCCGACGAGCTGACGCCGCAGAAGGTCATCCCCTCGCCGTTCGACGAGCGGGTCGCCCCGGCGGTCACCAAGGCCGTCGCCGAGGCCGCCCGCGCCGAGGGCGTGGCCCGGATCTGACGATCCGGTCGTCCGGTCGGGTCCCGAGGGGCCGGCCGGACCGCCGGCCGGACGGCCCGGGGCCGGGACGCGCGTCACACCCACGCGTGGTTCCCGGCCCCGGGCCGTCGCCGCTATCGTCCGGATCATGTTTGCTGCCTACGCCGCACGTATCGATGCCGACGACCCGCTCAGCGGACTGGAGTTGGGCGAGCTCCCCGAGCCGCAGGCCCGCCCCGGGTGGAGCGTGGTCACGGTCAAGGCCGCCAGCCTCAACCACCACGACCTGTGGTCGCTGCGCGGGGTCGGCCTGCCGGCCGAGAAGCTGCCGATGATCCTCGGGTGCGACGCGGCGGGCGTCGACGAGAACGGCGACGAGGTGGTCATCCACTCGGTGATCGGCCAGAGCGGCCACGGGGTGGGCCCGAACGAGCCGCGCTCGATCCTGACCGAGCGCTACCAGGGCACCTTCGCCCAGCAGGTCGCGGTGCCGACCTGGAACCTGCTGCCCAAGCCCGCCGAGCTGAGCTTCGAGGAGGCCGCCTGCCTGCCCACCGCCTGGTTGACGGCCTACCGGATGCTGTTCACCAACGCCGGCGTCAAGCCCGGTGACACCGTCCTGGTGCAGGGGGCGGGCGGCGGTGTGGCGACCGCGCTGATCGTCCTCGGCAAGGCGGCCGGCCTGCGGGTCTGGGTCACCGGCCGGGACGAGGCCAAGCGCAACCGGGCGGTGGAGCTCGGCGCCGACGCGGCCTTCGAGAGCGGCGCCCGGCTGCCCGCGCGGGTGGACGCGGTGATGGAGACGGTCGGCGCCGCGACCTGGTCGCACTCGGTGAAGTCGCTGCGCCCGGGCGGCACCATCGTCATCTCGGGTGCCACCTCCGGCCCCAACCCGAAGGCCGCCGAACTGAACCGGATCTTCTTCCTGGAGCTCAAGGTGGTCGGCTCGACCATGGGCACCAAGGAGGAGCTGGCCGGGCTGCTCGCACTCTGCGCCAACACCGGCGTCCGTCCGGTGATCGACTCGGTGCTGCCGCTGGGCGAGGCCCGGGACGGCTTCGCTCGGCTCGCCAAGGGCGACGTCTTCGGCAAGATCGTCCTCAACCCCTGACGCGGGAGGGGCCCGGTGCTCCCCGCGGGAGCACCGGCCCCGGATCCTCCGTACCGCGGCCGCGGCCGGCACGCCTTCGCCGGCCGTGCCGTCACGGGCCGCCCGGCCGTCAGCCGAGCAGCCGCTTCAGCCGCTCGCCCGCGGCGCCCAGCACCGCGCCGGCCTCGGCCAGCCCGTCCGCGCTCACCCCGCCGTCCCGGGCCGCGTCGCGGACCTGGTCGCGGAAGCGGTCGAGCAGGCGCTCCAGCTCCCGGGCCGGGTCCCCGGCCGGGTCGGTGCGCGCCCAGGAGGGCAGGTCCGCCGGGGCGGCCGACTCGTCCGCGTCCAGGTCGATCCGGGTCACGGTGATCCGCTCGTCCGCCGGCGCCGACTCGTCCGACGGATGGCCCCAGCGGGCCGCGTCGGCCAGGCCGGACAGGCCCTTGGTCAGCTCGGCCAGTCCCTCGGCGAGCCCGGTCGGCCAGTCGCCCTTCGCGGCGTGCTCGCGGACCTGCTGCTCGACCCGGCGCTTGATCCGCAACGCCTCCTGCTGCGCGGCGTTGCGCGAGGCCTTGGCCTGCTCGCGCAGCCGACGGGCCTCCTCCTCGGCGGCCTTCGCCTTGGCCTTGGCCGCCTTCTCCTGCTCCCGGGCGCGCTTGGCCTGCTCCTTGGCCTGCCGCTTGAACTGGGTGAACTCCTCCTTGGCGCGCTGCCAGGAGTCGTTGTCGCCCCAGGGGCCCGCCCACGGGTCGCCCTCGCCACCGGCGCGGTCCGGCCGGGGGGCCTGCTTGGCGGCCTTCCACAGCTCCTCGCGCAGGTCCTTGGCGCTGTCCCGGACGTCCTCGCGGATCGCCCCGGCGAGCTGCGCCACGGAGTCCCGGATCTCCAGCTCCAGTTCGTCCAACTCGCCCCGCCGGGAGTCGAGTTCGGTGCGACCGGCGTCGGTCAGCCGGTAGACCTTGCGGCCCCCCTCGGTGCTGTGGGTGACCAGGCCCTCCTGCTCCAGCTTGGCCAGCCGCGGGTAGACCGTCCCCGCCGAGGGGGCGTAGAGGCCCTGGAACCGCTCCTCCAGCAGGCGGATCACCTCGTAGCCGTGCCGCGGGGCTTCGTCGAGCAGCTTCAGCAGGTAGAGCCGGAGCCGGCCGTGGCCGAACACGGGGGTCATCTCAGGCCTCCTTGGTGAGGTCGGGCTTGCCGGGCGCGGCCGGGAGCTCCTTGGCCGGGCCCTCGTCCTCGGGCTCGGGGCGGCTCAGCACGGTGACCGCGCCGGAGACGGTGGTGACGTTGAGGCTGCCGCGGCCCTCGCCGAGCTGCCCGGACAGCTTCTTGGCGCCCCAGGTGCTGCTCAGCTTGAGCTGCTCGAAGCTGCTGGAGATGTCGCCGCTGGTGGAGCCGGCCTCGACCTTGGCGTCGGTGCGGGAGGGGATGCGGACGACGACCGGGCCGCTGACGGTGGTGACCTTGACGTCGGCCTCACCGTCGACGTCGAGGTCCAGGGTGACGGCGCCGGTGACGGCGTTGGCCTGGACCCGGTCGGCCGTGCCGGCGACCACGGTGAGCTGCCCGGAGACGCTGTTGACCCGCAGCTGCCCGCCGACCGACTGGGCGTCCACGTCGCCGGTGACGGTGTTGGCGTCGGTGCGGCCGGTCAGGCCGACCAGGGTGGTGTCGCCGTTGGCGCTCTGCACCGAGACGTGCCCGGCGATGCCGGAGACGGTGGCGTCGGCGGAGACGGTGCCGACCTTGACCTCGGCGTCGGCCGGGACGGTCAGCGTGATGCCGGCGACCCGCTTGCGCTTGAGGGAGCCGAAGAAGCTCTTGACCGAGCCGACCGACTTGAGCCAGTCGCCGAACTCGCCCCAGCTGTTGATGTCCTTGTAGGTGACCGTCAGGACGCCGTCCACCACGGTCACGTGCAGCGGGTCGCCCCGGAGCTCGGTGACCTCCAGACGGGCGGGGCCCTCGGCGGCCACCACGTTCACCGTGCCCTCGATGATCCGCACGTGCAGCGCGCGGACCGCCTCGTCGATGGTGATCCTCTCGGGCCCGTCGACCGTCCACTGGCTCATCTCTGCCGCCTCCCGTCGTCGATCGCGATGTATCGCGTTCTCTTTTAAAGACGATATATCGCGTGCCGGGAGAGTCAAGCGTGCCGGACCCCGATACCGACCCCGATCCGCCCCCGAGACCTCCCCTACGGGACACCCCGTGGGAGCGGCCCGCGGGCATGCGAGAGGCCCGGGAGGCGGTTGCCTCCCGGGCCTCTCGGTGGCCGTCAGCGGGTCACTCGTCGTCCTCGTCGTCGAGCCGGGCCAGCCAGGTGGCCAGCCGCTCGACCGGGATCTCGAAGTCCGGGTTGAGGTCGACGAACTCGCGCAGGCGCTCGGCCAGCCACTCGAAGGTGACCTCCTCCTCGCCGCGCCGGTTCGCCAGCTCCTCGATGCCTCGGTCGGTGAAGTACACGGTTCGCTCCGGTCCGGTGGGGGTCGACCCGGTCAGGATAGACCGGGCCGGTCAGCCGTCGTTGCGCCAGTAGCTCAGCGACAGCTTGACCGCGCCGCTGCTCTTGTTGCCCTGCTCGATCACCTTGGCGATCACGACGCCGCCGTTGTTGCGGTTGCGCAGGCAGAACAGCCGGCCCGGGGGCAGGTCGTCGAACTTCAGGCTCTTGGTGGGCTCCCGGTCGATCGCCGCCGAGCAGCTCTGCGGGGTGAGCACGTTGTCCCGGCTGATGTAGGCGTCGGAGTTGCTGTCGAGGTCGAAGCTGCCGGAGCTGGTCGGGTCCAGGGCCCAGGACGGGTAGGTGTTGTCCGGGACGACCTTGCCGCCGGACAGGTCGAAGCTGTAGCTGTAGCTGGTCGCGAAGAGTTCGGTGTCCTGGTAGACGACGGTGTAGACGCTGTTGCGGGGCACGGTGGCACCGGCCGACGGGCTCTTGGAGGAGCCGGTGGCGCCGCTGTTCTTCGTGGTGCCCGGCGTGGGCGACGGCGAGTCGTCGTCCGCCTCGGTCGGGGTGGACCTGGGCGTCGTCGGCGCCGGGTTCACGGCGGTCGGCGAGCCGGCGGAGGTGGACGCCGCGGCGGTGTCCTTCTTCTTGCCGTCGTCCAGCTTCTTCATCAGCGCCACGCCGCCCGCGGTGCCGCCGACGGCCATCACCAGGGCGACGGTGAGCAGCACCTTCCAGGACACCCCGCCCTTGCGCGCGGGCTCCGGCTCCGGCACCGCCGCGACGGGCTGGGCGGTCACCACCGGTCCGGGCGGCGGGGTGTCGAAGGACGGCGGCTCCGGCTGCAGCCGGGCGGTGGGCGGGGCGGGCAGCACCGGGGCGGTCGGCGACTCGGTGGGCGCCTGCGGGGCGCCGTACGCGCCGAGCGGCGGCGGCGCGAAGCCCGGCGGGGGCGTCGCGGGCTGCTGCGGCGGGTGCACCACGGTGGCGGGGTGGGTCGGTGCGGCGGGCGGCGGCGGGGGCGTGGCCGGAGCGGCGGCCGGCATCGCGGGCAGCGGCGTGGGCGGGGTGGCGGGCGCGGCCGGCAACGGCGTGGGCGGCGTCTTGGGCAGGTCGGAGCGGCGGGTGATCTCGGTGTTGACCTGGCGCGGCAGCCAGTCGTCGCCGAACCGCAGCTGGCCGCCGACCTCGGGGTGGTTGCGGGCGACCCGGATGATCTCGGCGGGGCTCGGGCGGTCCTCCGGGCTCTTGGCCAGGCAGCGCTGGACCAGCTCGCGCAGGTCCGCCGGGACGGCCGACAGGTCCGCCTCCTCGTGCACCACCCGGTAGAGCACCGCGGTGTCCGGGCCGTCGCCGAACGGCGCGGTGCCGCCGGCCACGTACGCGGCCAGGGCGCCCAGCGCGAAGACGTCGGTGGCCGGGGTGACCGGGCGTCCCTGGGCCTGCTCGGGGGACATGAAGGCGGGGGAGCCGATCCGGTAGCCGGTGCCGGTGAGGGCGGTGGCGTCGGCGGCCCGGGCGATGCCGAAGTCGATCACCCGCGGGCCGTCCCCGGCGACCAGCACGTTGGCGGGCTTGAGGTCGCGGTGGACCACCTCGACGCTGTGGATCGCCTGCAGGGCCTCGGCGATGCCGCCCATCAGCAGCAGCACGGTGCGCACCGGCAGCGCGCCGTTCTCGCGCACCACCTGCTGCAGGGACGGGCCCGGGACGTAGGCGGTGACCAGCCACGGGGCGTCGGTGTCCAGGCCGCCGGAGTCGATCACCTGCGCGGTGTAGAGCCCGTGGATGCGCTGGGCGTTGCTGACCTCCTGGGCGAAGCGACGGCGGAACTCGCCGTCCTCGGCGAACTCCGGGCGCACCACCTTGAGCGCGACCGGGCGCCCGCCCGGGGTGTACGACAGGTAGACCCGGCCCATGCCGCCGGCGCCGAGCCGGGCGAACAGCCGGTAGCCGCCGACCTCCCTGGGGTCGTCCGGGAGGAGCGGTTGGAAGACCGGCGGGAGCCTGTCGGCGTCCCGGGGCGTGTCGGCGGTCATGCGGTGATCCCCCTGGGTGAGCGGTGAGGTCGTACGGCCGGGGCGGCGGGGCGCGGTGACGGGCGTCCGGCGCCGACCGGCGAGGCATAACCTATCGATCCGTCAGGAGTCCGTGCACCGGGGTTCCGGTTTGGTTGCAGAGCTGGGACCTTGACATGGCGTGGCGATGAAACGGTTCTCCCGGAAACGACAAGGCCCCCGTCCTCCCGAGTGGGAGGACGGGGGCCTTGGGCCGTCAGGTGTCCGAGCCGTGGGGCGTCAGAGCGAGAAGACCTCTTCGATCAGCGCCTGCTGCTCGGCGGCGTGCCGCTTGGCCGAGCCGACCGCCGGGGACGAGGCCGTCGTCCGGGCGACGCGGCGCAGGCGGGAACCGCCGGCACTGCGGCCGATGACGACCTGCAGGTGGTCGACCAGGTTCATCGCGATGAACGGCCAGGCACCCTGGTTGTCCGGCTCCTCCTGCGCCCAGACGAACTGGACGTTGTCGCCGTAGCGGGCCAGCTCCTCCTGGAGCTCGGCCACCGGCAGCGGGTAGAGCCGCTCGACCCGGACGATCGCGGTGTCGGTGACGCCGCGCTCGGTGCGGGCCGCCGCCAGGTCGTAGTAGAACTTGCCGGCGGTGATGACCACCTTGCGGACCTGCGCCGGGTCGACGGTGGTGTCGCCGATGACCGGGCGGAACGAGCCGGACAGGAACTCCTCGGTCGCACTCGCCGCGGCCTTCAGACGCAGCATCGACTTCGGGGTGAAGACGACCAGCGGCTTGTGGTGCGGGTTGTGCGCCTGCCAGCGCAGCAGGTGGAAGTAGTTCGACGGCAGGGTCGGCATGGCGACCGTCATGTTGTTCTGCGCGCACAGCTGGAGGAAGCGCTCCGGGCGCGCGGACGAGTGGTCCGGGCCCTGGCCCTCGTAGCCGTGCGGCAGGAGCAGGGTGACGCCGGAGTGCTGGCCCCACTTCTGCTCGGCGGAGGCGATGTACTCGTCCACCACGGTCTGCGCGCCGTTGACGAAGTCGCCGAACTGCGCCTCCCACATGACCAGCGCGTTCGGGCGGGTCAGCGAGTAGCCGTACTCGAAGCCCATGGCCGCGTACTCCGACAGCAGGCTGTCGTAGACGGTGTAGCGGGCCTGGTCCTCGGTGAGGTACTGCAGCGGGGTGTAGTCCTCGCCGGTCTTGCGGTCGATCAGGACGGCGTGCCGCTGGCCGAAGGTGCCGCGGCGGCTGTCCTGGCCGGCCAGGCGGACCGGGTGGCCCTCCATGAGCAGCGAGCCGATGGCGAGGGTCTCGCCCATCGCCCAGTCGATGGTGTTGTCCTCGACCGAGCCGGCGCGGCGCTGCAGCTGCGGCAGCAGGCGCGGGTGGACGGTCAGCCAGTCCGGGTGGTTGACCTGGGAGGCGGCGATCCGCTTGACCATCTCCTGGGAGATGCCGGTCCGGATGGAGACCGGGAAGTCGGCGACCGGCTTTCCGGCGGTGGCGTCGGCCGGCGCCTGGGCCGCGTCGCGGACCTCGGCGAAGACCTTCTCCAGCTGGCCCTGGAAGTCCTGGAGCGCCTGCTCCGCCTCTTCCATGGTGATGTCGCCGCGACCGATCAGGCCCTCGGTGTACAGCTTGCGCACCGAGCGCTTCTTGTCGATCAGGTCGTACATCAGCGGCTGGGTGAACGACGGGTTGTCGGCCTCGTTGTGACCGCGGCGGCGGTAGCAGATGAGGTCGATCACCACGTCCTTGTGGAACTCCTGGCGGAACTCGAAGGCGAGCCGCGCGACGCGGACCACGGCCTCCGGGTCGTCGCCGTTCACGTGGAAGATCGGGGCCTCGATCATGCGGGCCACGTCGGTGCAGTACATCGAGGAGCGCGAGGACGCCGGGGCGGCGGTGAAGCCGACCTGGTTGTTCACCACGACGTGCACGGTGCCGCCGGTGCGGTAGCCGCGCAGCTGCGACATGTTCAGCGTCTCCGCGACGACGCCCTGGCCGGCGAAGGCCGCGTCGCCGTGGATCTGGATCGGCAGCACCGGGAAGGTGGTGCCGCCCTGGTCCAGGATGTCCTGCTTGGCGCGGGCGATGCCCTCGACGACCGGGTCCACCGTCTCCAGGTGGGAGGGGTTCGCGGCGAGCGAGACCTTGATGGTCTCGCCGTCCAGACCGGTGAAGGTGCCGTCGGAGCCCAGGTGGTACTTGACGTCGCCGGAGCCGTGCATCGACTTCGGGTCGAGGTTGCCCTCGAACTCGCCGAAGATCTTGCCGTACGGCTTGCCGACGATGTTGGCCAGCACGTTGAGGCGGCCGCGGTGGGCCATGCCGATGACGGCCTCGTCCAGGCGGTGCTCGGCGGCGGCGTCGATGGTCGCGTCCAGCAGCGCGATCAGCGACTCACCGCCCTCCAGCGAGAAGCGCTTCTGCCCGACGTACTTGGTCTGCAGGAAGGTCTCGAAGGCCTCGGCGGAGTTCAGCCGGCGCAGGATCCGCAGCTGCTCCTCGCGCTCCGGCTTCGCGTACGGCTTCTCCAGGCGCTCCTGCAGCCACTTGCGCTGCTTCGGGTCCTGGATGTGCATGTACTCGATGCCGACGGTGCGGCAGTAGGTGTTGCGCAGCAGACCGAGGATGTCGCGGAGCTTCATCATCTTCTGGCTGCCGAAGCCGCCGACCGCGAACTCGCGCTCCAGGTCCCACAGGGTGAGGCCGTGGGTGGTGACGTCCAGGTCGGGGTGCTTGCGCTGCTTGTACTCCAGCGGGTCGGTGTCGGCCATCAGGTGACCGCGGACCCGGTAGGAGTGGATCAGCTCCATGACGCGCGCGGTCTTGTTGACCTCGTCGTCGTGGGTGGTGGCGACGTCGGTGGCCCAGCGGACCGGCTCGTACGGGATCCGCAGCGACTCGAAGATCTCGTCGTAGAAGCCGTTCTCGCCGAGCAGCAGACGGTGGATCTCGCGCAGGAACTCGCCGGACGCCGCGCCCTGGATGACGCGGTGGTCGTAGGTCGAGGTCAGCGTCATGATCTTGGAGACGCCCAGGCGGGACAGGGTCTCCGGGGCGGAGCCCTGGAACTCGGCCGGGTACTCCATGGCGCCGACGCCGACGATGGTGCCCTGGTTCTGCATCAGGCGCGGCACGGAGTGCACGGTGCCGATGCCGCCGGGGTTGGTCAGCGAGACCGTGACGCCGGTGAAGTCGTCCATGGTCAGCTTGTTGGCGCGGGCCCGGCGGACGATGTCCTCGTAGGCCTGCCAGAAGCCGAAGAAGTCGAGGGTCTCGGCCTTCTTGATGGCCGCGACGACCAGCTGGCGGTCACCGTTGGGCTTGACCAGGTCGATGGCCAGGCCGAGGTTGACGTGCTCGGGCTTGACCAGGAAGGCCTTGCCGTCCTCCACCTTGTAGCTGTGGTTCATGCCCGGGGCGGCCTTGATGGCCTGGACCAGGGCGTAACCGATCAGGTGGGTGAAGGAGACCTTGCCGCCGCGGGCGCGCTGCAGGTGGTTGTTGATGACGATGCGGTTGTCGATCAACAGCTTCGCCGGCACGGCGCGGACCGAGGTCGCGGTCGGCACCTCCAGCGAGGCGTCCATGTTGGTGGCGACGGCCTTCGCCGGGCCGCGCAGCTGGACCAGCTCGGGGCCGGCAGCGGCGGCGGGTGCGGCCGGGGCCGGCGCGGCGGCCTTCGGGGCCGGGGGCGCGGCGGGCGCGGCGGCGAGCGGGGCGGCAGCCGGCGCCGGAGCGGCCTGGGCGGCCGGTGCAGCGGGGGCGGGCGCGGCCGGAGCAGCGGCGGGCGCGGGCGCGGGGGCAGCGGCAGGGGTCGGCGTGGGGCCGGCCTGGGTCGCGGCCTGGGTCACTGGGGTCACCTCGGTACCGGGCTTGTAGTCGGCGAAAAAGTCCCACCAGGCTCGGTCGACCGAGTTCGGGTCCTGGAGGTACTGCTGGTAGATCTCGTCGACGAGCCACTCGTTGGGGCCGAAGCCAGTGGAGCTTGCCGAGCTGTTGGGGGTTTCAGGGGACTGTGGCGACACGGCGGCAACCGCCCTCTTCCGCTTCCTTTTGGGATGTTTGGACAGCGGGGATTAAGGCTACGCCCCTGACCAGTGATCGCGCAGTCCCCGGGGGCCAGGCGTCGCCCAGATCACAGTCCTGACCTGCAGTTTGGCTGAAAAAGTGCGTTAGAAAGCCGTATCTGAGGGGAACCGATCGGCCCCAAACAGGGCTATTACCCGGATGAAACCGGACAAACCCCTACGGAAATCCTCTAACGATCTTCGTATGCGTCTGTGTCGGATCTGTGACAAATGTCCCGGCCGTCGTCCTGGCGCGGCCCCGGCAGGCGGACCTCGATCCGGCAGCCGCTCGGCGACTCGGCGACCGCGATCCGTCCGCCGTGCAGGTCCACCGCCCAGCGGGCGATGGCCAGGCCCAGGCCGGTGCCGCCGTCCGCGCCCGGTCCGGCCGCGGTCGCGGTGCCGCTGCGGCTGAACCGCTCGAAGACCCGGGTGCGGTCGGCCGGGGGGATGCCCGGGCCCTCGTCCTGGACCTCCAGCAGCAGTCCGCCGCCCCCGCCGTCGGGCCGCGCGCGCACCGTCACGGTGCCGCCGGGCGGGGAGTGCTTGCAGGCGTTGTCGACCAGGTTCGCGACCACTTGGTGGAGGCGCTCGGGGTCCGCCACGCCGGTCAGGCCGGCCGGACTGACCTCCAGGGCCAGCCGGACGTCCCCGCGCCGGGAGAAGGCCCCGCCGGCCGTCGCGCCGTCCACGGTGACCCCGCGCAGCACGCCGTCCAGGAACTCGCGCACCTCGAAGGGGCGGGCGTCCAGGTCGACCACGCCGTCGTCGATCTTGGAGAGGTCGAGCAGGTGGGTGACCAGGCGGCCGAGCCGCTCGGTCTGCTCCAGGGCCGCTCCCAGGGTCGCCGGGTTGGGCTGGACGACGCCGTCGACCACGTTCTCCAGGACGGCGCGCAGCGCGGCGATCGGCGTGCGCAGCTCGTGCGAGACGTTGGCGACCAGCTCGCGGCGGTGCTGGTCGGCGGCCTCCAGGTCGGCGGCCATGCCGTTGAAGGCGGCCGCCAGCTCGCCGATCTCGTCGCGCGAGTTCACCTCGACCCGGCGGCTGTAGTCGCCGGAGGCCATCGCGCGGGCGGCAGCCGTCATCTCGCGCAGGGGGGCGGTCAGCCCGTGCGCGAGGAACTGCATGAAGAGCAGTGAGGCGATCATGGAGAAGACCATGATGATCCGGATCTGGGTCTCGGACCGGATCGCCACGACCACCATCCCGGTGGCCAGGAACACGGAGACGATCACCAGCAGGGCGAGTTTGCCCTTGATCGAGCGGACCGGGTCGAGCGGCCGGATGTCGGCCCAGACCCGGCGGGCGGCACGGACGGCCAGCGTCTGCGGCCGCGCGCCGTCGGATTCCCCGTTGCGTTGCTGTGGAAAGGTCATTGGTCCCTGTGGTCCCCGCGTGTGTCCCCCCGCGTGGTGGCACGGCGTCGTTCGGGTCACGGGCCCCCCGGTGGCCCGTCGCCCGAGGCCCGCCGTCAGGAGAGCGGGGCCTCCAGTGCGTACCCGACACCGTGCACGGTGCGGATCCAGCTGGCGCCGATCTTCCGGCGCAGCGCCTTGACGTGGCTGTCCACGGTGCGGGTGCCGGACGCGTCGGTCCAGTCCCAGACCTCGGCCAGCAACTGCTCGCGGGTGAGCACCGCGCGCGGCTGGGCGGCCAGGCAGGCGAGCAGGTCGAACTCGGTCGGCGTCAGGTGGACGTCGCCCGAGGACAGCCGGACCCGGCGCTGCACGTGGTCGATCTCCAGTTCGCCGAAGCGCAGGCTGCCGAGCGCGGGCGTCCGGGCGGCCTGCTGGGCGCGCTCGACGCGGCGCAGCAGCACGTTGACCCGGGCGGCCAGTTCGCGCATCGAGAACGGCTTGGTCATGTAGTCGTCGGCACCCACGCCGAGGCCGACCAGCAGGTCCGTCTCGTCGTCGCGCGCGGTCAGCATCAGTACCGGTACCGGGCGTTGGGCCTGGATCCGGCGGCACACCTCCAGGCCGTCGAAGCCGGGCAGCATGATGTCGAGGACGACCAGGTCGGGCTGCCAGGTGTGGAAGCCGTCGACCGCGCCGGGACCGTCGTGGGCCACGGCGACCTTGAAGCCCTCCGCGCCCAGTCGGGCCGCGATCGACTCGGCGATCGTCGGCTCGTCCTCCACCACCAGCACTCTGCGTTGGCTGCTCACCGCGCCGCCGGTGTTGTGGTTCTCCTGCTGAATTTCTGTCACGGTCACGCCACCGCCCCCAGGGCTGCGGGCCGGCCACCTGTGGGGATGGCGGGGCTCCGCTCGTAGTCTTGTTCCGTCGTGGACTGTGCCGGGTCCGCCGTCCCGTCGCGCGGTCGGGAGGCGAGGACGGATTCGTCGGCCGCCCACTTCTCCCGCGCACACCGCAGCGTACGGACAGCGGATGGTTTCCGGCAGGTGGACCGGACGTTTCCGGCCCGTGGGGCGGCTGTTCGGGCCGCCCGCGGACCCACTGCACGAGTGGGCACGGGCCGATACCTTACCCGGCGAATTTTCACTGCGTAACGGTACGTATGCAGTCGAGTTGACGCCAAGTCGCCGGTCAGAGGCCCTACTGACGCGTCAATCGAAAGAAGGTCTGGACCAATGCCGGGAATCCGGCCGTCCGCTACGTCGACGGTCTTCACCGGCTTTTCCCAGGTGCCTCTCAGAACCTCGACGTACCGTGGCCACGACAACACCCGACCGGGCGGAACCCGCGGTGCGCGTCGGTGCGTTCGCACCGGGTGGGCGCCGTCGGCTGCGGCGTGGAGCGGAGGCGGCATGGCGGGACCGCGGCAGGTCGTCGACGGGCGGACGCCCGCGGGAGCGCCGTACGGCATGCTCCGCCACGGGCTGCGCACCGGTGTCGCGCGGTGGCTGCTGGACCGGGTGCCGACGCCCCGGCGCAACCCCTTCACGCTCGGCTACCTCGCCGTCGTGGGCGCCACCACGACCTTCGCGGGGCTCGCCGATCCGGAACTCGTGCAGCGACTGCGGGAGGCCTCCAGCTCGGACGGGCACAACCTGCTGCAGCACCCCCTGCGGGCCCTGGTCCTGAGTGGTTTCTGGGTGGCCGGCGACGTCTGGGTGCCCTACCTGTGGGGATTCGCCTTCACTCTCGCACCGCTGGAGCGCAGGGTCGGGCCCGCCAGGGCGGCGGCCGTCTTCGCGACCGGCCACGTCGCGGCCACGCTGCTCTCCCAGGGCGTGGTGATCACCGCGGTGGAGGCCGGGCGGATGGCGCCCGAGGCGATGGACCACCTGGACATCGGGGTCAGCTACGGCGTGCTCGCCTGCCTGGGCGCGCTGTGCGGACTCCTGCCCCGGCACGGCCGGCTGCTCGCGCTGGGCGGGGCCGGGCTGATGATCGCCCAGCAGATCGCCTCCGACCGGGACGTGGTCACCGCGGTCGGGCACCCGGCGGCGGTGCTCGCCGGGGTGGCGCTCTGGCGTTGGCTGCGCCACACCGAGCGGCGCCCGCCCCGGCCGCGTCCGGCCGTGGCGGCGGTGGGTGGTGCGGCACCCGCGCGCGGCGGGGCGCGCGTGCGAACCGTGCGCTGAGGGTCTCCCGCGCGCGCCCGGTGATCGTCCGGCGCCCTTTTGACGGCCGGCCCGCGGCCCGCCCGCGGGGTCTCCATGCTCCGATCGTGTTCGCTCACGGCGAACCAAGTCCCGGGAACATCCGACGCTCGTGAAGCCTTAGTCAGGTCGGCTCAACTTCACTGACTGGGGAGAGATCATGGCATCGACGTCCACACCGCTCACCCTGCCCGTGCTGCCGCTCGACGACGAGGTCGTCCTGCCGGGCATGGTCGTCCCGCTGGACCTCAAGGACACCGAGGTGCGCGCCGCGGTCGAGGCCGCCCGCGCCGCGGCCACCGGCGGCAAGCCGCAGGTGCTGCTGGTCCCGCGGGTGGACGGCTCGTACGCGGCGGCCGGCACGCTGGCCACCGTCGAGCAGGTCGGCCGACTGGCCGACGGGGAGCCGGCCGCACTGGTGCGCGCCGTGCGCCGGCTCCGGATCGGCGTCGGCACCACCGGACCGGGCGCCGCCCTCTGGGTGGAGACCACGCCGTTCCGGGAGTCCTCGGTGGGCACCCCGGTGGCCGGCCGGGCCGCCGAGCTGGTCAAGGAGTACAAGGCGCTCTCCACCCAGTGGCTGCGCCGCCGCGGCGCCTGGCAGATCGTGGACCGGGTCGCCCAGATCGAGGGCGTCGGCGAGCTCGCCGACAACATCGGCTACGCGCCGTTCGTCACCGCCGAGCAGAAGCTCAAGGTGCTGCTGGAGGCCGACCAGGTCGCCCGCCTGGAGTACGCGCTGACCCTGCTGCGCGACCACCTCGCCGAGGAGGAGGTCAACGACACCATCCGCAAGGACGTCGAGGAGGGCGTGGCCAAGCAGCAGAAGGAGTTCCTGCTCCGCCGCCAGCTGGAGGCCGTCCGCAAGGAGCTGGCCGAGCTGAACGGGGACCCGGCCGACGAGGAGGGCGACTACCGGGCCCGGGTCGAGGCCGCCGACCTGCCGGAGGGCGTCCGCGCGGCCGCCCTCAAGGAGGTCGACAAGCTGGAGCGCAGCTCCGACCAGTCGCCCGAGGGCTCGTGGATCCGCACCTGGCTGGACACCGTCCTGGAGCTCCCCTGGAACGAGCGCACCGAGGACGCCTACGACATCGCCGGCGCCCGCGCGGTGCTGGACGGCGACCACGCCGGCCTGGCCGACGTGAAGGATCGCATCGTCGAGTACCTCGCCGTCCGCAAGCGCCGGGCCGACCAGGGCCTCGGACTGGTCGGCGGCCGCCGGGGCGGCGCGGTGCTGGCCCTCGTCGGCCCGCCCGGCGTCGGCAAGACCTCGCTCGGCGAATCGGTGGCCCGCGCGATGGGCCGCAGGTTCGTCCGGGTCGCGCTCGGCGGCGTCCGCGACGAGGCCGAGATCCGCGGCCACCGGCGCACCTACGTCGGCGCGCTGCCCGGCCGGCTGGTGCGGGCGATCAAGGAGGCCGGGTCGATGAACCCGGTCGTGCTGCTCGACGAGATCGACAAGGTCGGCTCCGACTACCGGGGCGACCCGGCCGCCGCCCTGCTGGAGGTGCTGGACCCGGCGCAGAACCACACCTTCCGGGACCACTACCTGGAGGTCGACCTCGACCTCTCCGACGTCGTCTTCCTCGCCACCGCCAACGTGCTGGAGGCCATTCCCGAGCCGCTGCTCGACCGGATGGAGCTGGTCCGGCTGGACGGCTACACCGAGGACGAGAAGGTCGTCATCGCCCGTGACCACCTGCTCCCGCGCCAGCTGGAGAAGGCCGGCCTCGGCGGCGGCCAGGTCGACGTGGACGAGGCCGCGTTGCGTCGGCTGGCCGGGGAGTACACCCGCGAGGCGGGCGTCCGCAACCTGGAGCGCTCGATCGCCCGGGTGCTGCGCAAGGTCGCCGCACAGGCCGAACTGGGCGAGCGCGAGCTGCCCGCCGCGGTCGGTCCGCAGGACCTGCGCGCCCTGATCGGCCGTCCGCACCACGTGCCGGAGTCCGCCCAGGAGCCGGCCGAGCGCCGCACCGCCGTCCCCGGCGTGGCCACCGGCCTCGCCGTGACCGGTGCCGGCGGCGACGTCCTCTACATCGAGGCCTCGCTCGCCGACGCCGAGACCGGCGGCACCGGGCTGACCCTCACCGGGCAGCTGGGCGACGTGATGAAGGAGTCGGCGCACATCGCGCTCTCCTTCCTGCGCTCGCGCGGCGCCGAGCTGGAACTGCCGGTCACCTCGCTGCGTGACCGCGGCGTGCACCTGCACGTCCCGGCCGGAGCCGTCCCCAAGGACGGGCCGAGCGCCGGCATCACCATGACCACGGCGCTGGCCTCGCTGCTCTCCGGCCGCAAGGTGCGCACCGACGTCGCGATGACCGGCGAGGTGTCGCTGACCGGGCGGGTGCTGCCGATCGGCGGGGTGAAGCAGAAGCTGCTCGCCGCCGACCGGGCCGGGGTCACCACGGTGATCATCCCCAAGCGCAACGAGGCCGACCTGGACGACGTCCCGGCCGAGGTGCTGGAGCGGCTCACCGTCCACCCGGTGGCGGACGTCCGCGAGGTGCTGAAGCTGGCGCTGGAGCCGGCCGAGGTGCTGGTCGCCGCCTGAGCAGCGGTCCGAGGGGCCGACGGCATCCCCGCGTGCGAGACTGCGGAGATGCCGTCCCCCACGCAGCGTGCTCTGGCCCGGGTGCCGGACCGGCTGCGCCCCTTCCTGGTGCGCCACCGCCGACTGGTGAAGTTCCTGATGGTCGGGGGCACCTGCTTCGTGCTCACCGTGGTGGTCAACCTCGAACTCAAGTTCACCGTGCTGCAGCACAAGCCGGTGGCCGCGTTGACCGTCGCGACCGTGATCGGCACCGTCGTCTCGTACGTGCTGAACCGCCGCTGGGCCTTCCGGGCCGGCGGCCGGCAGCGTGAGGCCGTGCTGTTCTCCCTGGTCAGCGTGGTGGCGATCGCCGTCAACGACGTGCCGCTGGCGCTCTCCCGGTACGTCCTGGACCTGCGCGAGCCGTTCGTCAGCCCCTTCGCCCAGGAGGTCGCGGACTTCGTCAGCGGGATGGTGGTCGGCACCTTCGTCGCGATGCTGTTCCGCTTCTGGGCGATGCAGCGCTGGGTCTTCACCCGGCTCGCCGACCGGCCCGGGTCCGAGCCCGGGGCCGGGCCCGCCCTGGTGCGGACGGTCACCCCGGAACCCGGTTACGCTGCACCCGAGATGCCACGGGATGTGCCGTAAGGGGCGAGGTGAGCCTGATGCGCGAACCGGACGGCGTCCGGACCGGGCCCGCCAGCCAGCAGGGCATGCGCCGGGCCAACCTGGCCCTGGTGCTCACGGTGATCGCCGGCGGGCCGCGCTCGCGCGCCGAGGTGGCCGCCGAGACCGGGCTGACCAGGGCCGCGGTCTCCTCGCTCGCCGAACAGCTGATCGCCGGCGGCCTGGTCGTCGAGGAGGGCCCCGCCGCGCCCAGCGGCAAGGTCGGCCGCCCCGGCACCGCGCTCGGACTCAACCCGCTCGGGCCCGGCGGCCTCGGCGCCGAGATCGGCGTCCGTCACCTGGGCGCCTGCGTGGTCGACCTGCGCGGGGAGGTCCGCGCCTGGCGGCGCCAGGAGATCTCCAACCACGGCCGGACGCCCGCCGCCGTCATGGCCGACCTGGCCCGGCTGCTGCGCGCGGCCGTCGCCGAGTCCGGTCTGAGCCCGGCCGGACTCACCCTGGCCGTGCCCGGGCTGGTCGGCGACTCCGGCGCGGTGCTGCAGCGGGCCGCCAACCTGGGCTGGGAGGACGTCCCGCTGGCCGCCGGGCTGCGCGCGGCGCTGCGGCCGGGCGCGGACGGCCTGGACGAGCTGCCGGTCGAGGCCGACAACGAGGCCAACCTCGGCGGACTGGCCGAGCGCTGGCTGGGCGACGGCGCGGAGGACTTCCTGTACGTCTCCGCCGAGGCCGGGGTCGGTGCGGCGATCGTGGTCGGCGGGCGCCTGCTGCGGGGAGCGCGCGGCCACGCGGGCGAGTTCGGCCACGTGCCGGTCCACCCCGACGGGCCCCGCTGCGCCTGCGGGGCGCGCGGCTGCCTGGAGCAGTACGCGGGCGAGGCGGCGGTGCTGCGGGCGGCCGGCCTGACCGGCGCCCGGGGCGACTGGGTGACGCTGCTCGCCGACCGCGCCGGGGCCGGTGAGGAGCCGGCCCGCGCGGCCCTGGCCGGAGCCGGGTCGGCGCTCGGCATCGCGGCTGCCGGCGCGGTCAACCTGCTGGACCCGGCCGAGGTGGTGCTGGGCGGCGGCTACGCCCGGCTGGCGCCCTGGCTGATCCCCGCGATGCGCGCCGAGCTGACCGCCCGGGTCACCGTCCGACCGTGGGCCGAGGACCGGCTCACCGTCTCCCGGCTGGGCCGCCGCGGCCCGCTGCTGGGCGCCGCGGTGCGCGTGGTCCGGGGCATCGTCGCCGACCCGGGGCTGCTCGCGGGCGGCTGACCCTCCGCTGCGCGGCCCCGGCCGGGAACGGGCCGAGCCCCCCGGCGGGGGGGGGGGGGCGCGGGGGGGCGGGGGGGGGGGGGCCCCCCCCCACCGCGGGGGGCGGGCGCCCCCCCCGCCGCCCGGGGGGCGCGCAGCACAGCCACGCAGCC
>NZ_JBHWBZ010000061.1:0-4758 GCF_042735475.1 Kitasatospora sp. NPDC059577
GTTGTGGGCGAGGGGGGTCGGGGCTTGAGGGGCCGGGGCATGGGGGAGGGCCCCGACCAGGGGTGGTCGGGGCCCTTGTGTGTGGGTGGGGTCAGACGAGGGGGCGCAGGGCCGAGGGGCGGGAGTTCTCCGGTGCCGGGGTGGTCGTCGACGGAGGTGGCGTGGCGGCGGCAGGAGGCGTGGTGTTGTCGTGGACTTCGACGTGTTCGCGACGGAGTTCGTCCCGGATCACCTCCTCGGCGGTGTAGCGCTCGACGACGAGGCGGACGCGTTCGATGGGGGTGAGGTACTTGCGGACCACCGGGCGTTCCCCGCGGAGGGTGACCTCCTCGACGACCTCGGCGATCTCCTTCTCGGTGAGCGAGGCGCGCTCGGCCTCGCCGACCGGCATCCGCTCGACCCGGACGCGTTCGCGGACCACCGGGACGCGGCGCTCGATCTGCTCGCTCGTCACGTACTTGCGCAGCTTCGCGGTGCCCACCGTGTGCCATTCGGTGGTGATGTCCAGCCGCTCCTCGCGGCAGGTGATCTCCACCGGCTCGTTGCGGGAGGCGGCGCCCGCGCCGGACGCGGGGGCGGCGGACGTCGGGGCGGACGTCGGGGTGGGCATCGGGGCGGACTGCGGCTTGGGCTCGACGATGGGTGCGCGTGTCGCGGCCGCCGCGGGCGTGGCGGCGGGCGCGGGGGTGCTGAGGGTGCGCACGCTGTCCTCCGTGGCGGTGCTGGTGCCGTTGGCGGCCGGGGCGGGCTCGGGGGAGCGGAGGGCGTGCGGCTTGGTGACGGCCGCGGCGGTCGCGGCCGCCGGGACGGCCGTCGTGGTGCCGAAGTCGTGGTCGGACTGCGCGGTCCGGCCGCTGTCCTCGCCGGCCGGGTGGTCGTCCACCGGGGTATCGAGGCCGTAGTAGCGGTACAGCTGGAGCTCCTGGGCGGGGGACAGGTGCTGGCCCACGCCGAAGTCCGGGGACTCCTTGACCAGTGACTTGTCGTACGGCACCCGGAGCTCGTCGCCGGAGAACTCGCTCGTGGTGAGCGGGACGAAGGCGTCCCGGCCGAAGATGCCGGTCCGGACGGCGGCCCATTCGGGCTGGCCGGTGGCGTCGTCCAGGTACACCTCGTCGACCGTGCCGATCTTGTCTCCGTTGCGGTCGACCGCCTTGTGGCCGATGAGGTCCCTGGGGTCGATGTCGGTCTGCACGCTTTCCTCCAGTGCGCTGAGCCAGCGGAACTCCCGCAGGAAGGCGGCAGGAGCGCCCGTCCCGTCCGCCACTCCACACCAAATGCCATGAATCGGGCGGGCGCGACCGGGGTGCGCCGGACGGGCTGCGGGCTGGGCCGTCCGGGGGACGCGCGTAGACCCGGGGTGACGGGAAGCACCCGTGATCGGATGGCCTCCCGCTGGTACCCTGGGCGGCGACCGCAGAGCCCGCTCGGGAGAGTCTCCGACCGCGAAAACCGCTGGTCGGGGCGCCGAAGGAGCAACTCCTCCCCGGAATCTCTCAGGCATCCGTACCGTGTGGGGTAGGTCACTCTGGAAAGCAGGGCAGGAGCGTCGGCACGGAAGCCGGCGATCACCACCCTCACCGACGGTGCAAGCCGACGGCGTGCCGCAGCGCGCCGTGCGGGCGAAGCTCTCAGGTCCCGATGACAGAGGGGGAGGCCTGACGGGTCCGCCCGCCGTGGCTCATTCGCTGTTCCGCAGCGAGGAAGGCCGGTAGGCGCGCGTACCCCCGCCGGTCCGTGACCAGGAGGCCTCGACCACCATGAACGCCCAGCCGAACGCGGGACGCCCCACCGGCGCCTCGACCCTCACCGAGCTTGAGCTGGCCAGCCCCTTCGAGAACCGCCACATCGGCCCCGACGCCGCCGCCCAGGAGAAGATGCTGGCGTCCGTCGGCTACGGCTCGCTGGACGAGCTCGCCGCCACGGCCGTGCCCGAGGCGATCCGCTCCATCACCGGCCTGGACCTGCCCGCGGGCCGGACCGAGGCCCAGGTCCTCGCCGAGCTGCGCGAGCTGGCCGGCCGCAACCAGGTCCTCCAGCCGATGATCGGCCTGGGCTACTACGGCACCTTCACGCCGCCGGTGATCCTGCGCAACGTCATGGAGAACCCGGCCTGGTACACGGCCTACACCCCGTACCAGCCGGAGATCTCGCAGGGCCGTCTGGAGGCGCTGCTCAACTTCCAGACCCTGGTCTCCGACCTGACCGGCCTGCCGACCTCCGGGTCGTCGCTGCTGGACGAGGGCACGGCGGCCGCGGAGGCGATGGCCCTGGCCCGCCGCGTCACCAAGGTCAAGGGCGGTGTCTTCCTGGTCGACGCCGAGACCCTGCCGCAGACCACCGCGGTGATCCAGACCCGTGCGGAGCCGACCGGTGTCGAGGTCGTCGTCGCCGACCTGTCCGACGGCATCCCGGCCGAGATCGCCGAGCGCGGCGTCTTCGGCGTGCTGCTGCAGTACCCGGGTGCCACCGGTGTCGTCCGCGACCTCACCCCGGTGATCGAGCAGGCGCACGGCCTGGGCGCGATCGTCGCCGTCGCCGCCGACCTGCTGGCGCTGACCCTGCTCAAGTCCCCGGGCTCGCTGGGCGCCGACATCGCCTGCGGCACCTCGCAGCGCTTCGGCGTGCCGATGGGCTTCGGCGGCCCGCACGCCGGCTACCTGTCGGTGCGCGCCGAGTACGCCCGCTCGCTGCCCGGCCGCCTGGTCGGCGTCTCCGTCGACTCCGACGGCAACCGGGCCTACCGCCTGGCGCTGCAGACCCGCGAGCAGCACATCCGCCGTGAGAAGGCCACCAGCAACATCTGCACCGCCCAGGTGCTGCTCGCCGTGATGGCCTCGATGTACGCCGTCTACCACGGCCCGGACGGCCTGGCCGACATCGCCCGCCGCACCCACCGCTACGCCGCGGCCCTCGCCGAGGGCCTGCGGGCCGGCGGCGTCGAGCTGCTGCACGGCGAGTTCTTCGACACCGTCACCGCGGTCGTCCCGGGCCGCGCCGCCGAGATCGCCGCCGCCGCCCGCGCCAACGGCATCAACGTCCACCAGGACGGCGAGGACCGGATCTCCGTCTCCACCGACGAGACCACCACCCGCGAGCACCTGGCCGGCGTCTGGGCCGCGTTCGGCGTCGACGCGGTCGAGGTCGCCGAGGCCGCCGACGCGCTGCCGGGCGCGCTGCTGCGCGAGGACGAGTACCTGACCCACCCGGTCTTCCACAGCCACCGCTCGGAGACCGCCATGCTGCGCTACCTGCGCCGCCTGTCGGACCGGGACTACGCGCTGGACCGGGGCATGATCCCGCTGGGCTCCTGCACCATGAAGCTCAACGCGACCACCGAGATGGAGGCGGTGACCTGGCCGGAGTTCGGTCAGCTGCACCCCTTCGCGCCGATCGAGCAGGCCCAGGGCTACCTGACCCTGATCCGCCAGCTGGAGCAGCAGCTCGTCGAGGTGACCGGCTACGACGCCGTCTCGATCCAGCCGAACGCGGGTTCGCAGGGCGAGCTGGCCGGTCTGCTGGCCGTCCGCGCCTACCACCACGCCAACGGCGACACCCAGCGCGACATCTGCCTGATCCCGTCCTCCGCGCACGGCACCAACGCGGCCTCGGCCGTGATGGCCGGCATGCGCGTCGTCGTGGTGAAGACCCTGGTCGACGGCGACGTGGACGTCGAGGACCTGAAGGCCAAGATCGAGCAGCACCGCGACAACCTGTCGGTGCTGATGGTCACCTACCCGTCGACCCACGGCGTGTACGAGACCGAGATCACCGAGATCTGCGCCATGGTGCACGAGGCCGGCGGCCAGGTGTACGTGGATGGCGCCAACCTGAACGCCCTGGTCGGCCTGGCCAAGCCGGGCAAGTTCGGCGCGGACGTCTCGCACCTGAACCTGCACAAGACCTTCTGCATCCCGCACGGCGGCGGCGGCCCGGGCGTCGGCCCGGTCGCGGTGCGCGCCCACCTGGCGCCGTACCTGCCGAACCACCCGCTGCAGTCGGAGGCCGGCCCGGCCACCGGTGTCGGTCCGATCTCGGCCGCGCCGTGGGGCTCGGCGGCGATCCTGCCGATCTCCTGGGCGTACGTCCGGCTGATGGGCGGCGAGGGCCTCAAGCACGCGACCCAGGTCGCGGTGCTGAACGCCAACTACATCGCCAAGCGCCTGGCGCCGCACTTCCCGGTGCTCTACACCGGCCCGGGCGGGCTGGTCGCGCACGAGTGCATCATCGACCTGCGCCCGCTGACCAAGGAGACGGGCGTGACGGTGGACGACATCGCCAAGCGCCTGATCGACTACGGCTTCCACGCGCCGACGATGTCCTTCCCGGTGGCCGGCACGCTGATGATCGAGCCCACCGAGTCCGAGGACCTGCACGAGATCGACCGCTTCTGCGACGCGATGATCGAGATTCGGGCCGAGATCGACAAGGTCGGCTCGGGCGAGTGGGTGGCCGACGACAACCCGCTGCGCAACGCCCCGCACACCGCCGCCGAGCTGGCCGGCGACTGGGCGCACGGCTACTCGCGGCAGGAGGCGGTCTTCCCGGCGGGCGTGAACCCGGCGGACAAGTACTGGCCGCCGGTGAGCCGGATCGACGGCGCGTACGGCGACCGCAACCTGGTCTGCTCCTGCCCGCCGCTGGACGAGTACGGCGTCTGACGGACCCGGGGGGGGGGGGGGGCGGCCCGGGGGGGGGGGGGGCCGGCGCGCCCCCCCCCCCCGGCGCGAGCCCGGCGGCTGCGCGGGGGCGCGGCCC
>NZ_JBHWBZ010000061.1:4768-44120 GCF_042735475.1 Kitasatospora sp. NPDC059577
GTTGGCTTTGTTTTTTTTTTACAGACCACGCGGCTACACCGCCACCGACGGCGGGGGCGGGGCCGCCCCGGGGGGCGGGGGGCGCCCGCACGTTCGGCAGGGCCCCGGCGGAACTCTCCGCCGGGGCCCTGCCCGTACCGTGACGGCTCGGCCGGCCGCGCCGGTGGTGTGGCCGGCCGGTCGCGTGGTCGGGCCGGTGGTCAGGCCGCGTGGGCGACGGGGCGGCGCGGGGCGATCACCCTGCCGTCCGGCAGCAACTCTCCGGTGTCCTCGAAGAGCACGACGCCGTTGCAGAGCAGGCTCCAGCCCTGCTCCGGGTGGCAGGCCACCGACACGGCCGCCTCGCGGTCCTCGGATTCGGCCGACGGGCACTCAGGACGGTGCTGGCACATACGCGTACCCTCGCTTCGCTCTGCGATCCTCCCCGTGGTGCGGTCGCCGGAGGTCGTGCCGTCCCGGGGGCCGCCGCGGTAGCCGGATCCTGTCCGCACGCCGACCAGGTGTTGACCGGCGCTCAAGTGGGTAGGACAGGTGGTCCTTCCACGCTGGTTCCCAGTGTCGGCATCTGCGGACGTGCGCGCAGGCATTTCGTGACACGCGCCACAACTCCCGCGCATAGATCACCCGTTCAGGTGGGGCCGGGGGGAGAACGCGCACCGGTGGGTCAGCCGGGGGATGGCCCGATCAGGCCATGGCGGATGCCCCGTTCGAGTGCTCTCTGTTCGGGTGACGTTCCCCGGGCGCGGGAGGTGCGGACACGGCGGAGGGCCGCCGGGCGGGTGGTCCGGCGGCCCGTGCGGGTGCGGGTGGTTCAGGAGGTGCCGAGCAGCAGCGGCCTGGCGAGCGGTGCCCGGGCGAGCAGCGGCAGCAGCTCGGCGGCGGGGTAGGCGCGGTGGGCGGTGACGCCGAGCGGGGCGGGGGCGAGCGGGATCAGCAGGTCGCCGGCCGGGCCGGTGTCGGGGCTGTGCAGCCAGAGCGCCGTCGCGTACTGGCCCGGGAAGGTCAGGAGCCGGGGCTGCCGGCGGATCCGGGAGCTCTGGGCGAGTTGCCAGGCCTCGCGCAGCGCCCGGACCGTCGAGTCGAGGTAGGGGCCGGCGGTGAAGTGGGAGAAGGTGTGGCCCTCGACGGCCTGTACCACTTCGGCGGCGGCGGCGACGTCGGCGCCGTCCTTGACCAGGAAGCGCCACCCGGTGCGGCGGGCGGCGGGGAGCTCGGGGCGCGGGCCGTCCAGGACGTGCACCGCGAGCGGATGCGCGGGGACCAGGGTGCCGGCCGGACGACGCAGCGCTGCGGCGGCGGGCTGGCGCAGCGCGGTCTCCGAGTCGAGTGCGCCCAGGACCGCGCGCAGGGCGCTCGGCGGGGGCTGTGGGGTCTGCAGAGTCATGGCGGGGTCCGCCTCTCCAAGCGAGATCGGCGTTGCGAGTGCGGCATACCGGCATGGCGCGGCGCGTCATCGGTGACGGGGGCTGGCCGGGTCCGGTTGTGCAGGATCGCGGTGCCGGCGCGGTCGCCGCCCTCGACGAGGGCTTCGGGGCGGGAACGTTCCGGCCGGCGCGCTGTGCGAATTCCATCGAACAGAAGCGCAGGGTGATCTGTTTATCACAGGCCGTGGCGCCGGGCAAGTCTGCAGATGGTCTGAAATTCCGTCAGATGCCTTGCATTGCAAGCCAGTACAAGCATTCGGGTATCGATCTTCGAGGTGGGCATGATGCTTGCACGGTCGGTCGGCCGGGTGGCTCAACGGGGTGTCTCAGGAGGAGGGGACCGTGGGCGAGAAGGTCGTGGCGACTCGGGCGGATCTGGCGGACCGGCAGCTGTACCGGCGCAAGCTCCAGGCCTGTCAGGAGGCGCTGGGGCGGATGCTGCGGGAGGACCGCTTCGACCGGCCGCGGGCGGTGATGGGACTGGAGATCGAGCTCAACCTCGCCGACGAGCAGGGCCTGCCGGCCATGAACAACGCCCAGGTGCTGAGCGAGATCGGCTCCAGCGACTTCCAGACCGAGCTGGGCAAGTTCAACATCGAGGTCAACATCACGCCGCACCGGCTCTGCGGGCACGTCTTCGAGGAGCTGCGCGAGGAGATCGACACCGGGCTGCGCTACGCCGACCGGAGGGCCGCCGAAGCGGGCGCCCGGATCGTCATGGTGGGCATCCTGCCGACGCTGGAGCACGGCCACACCGGGCTCGACGCGATGAGCCACAACCAGCGGTACACCCTGCTCAGCGACCAGATCCTGGCCGCCCGCGGGGAGGAGATCGCACTCGACATCGAGGGCGTCGAACACCTCCAGCTGGAGTCCATCACCATGGTCGCCGAGGCCGCCGCGACCTCGCTGCAACTGCACCTCCAGGTGACCCCGGAGCGCTTCTCCTCGGTGTGGAACGCGGCCCAGGCGCTCTGCGGGCCGCAGCTCGCGCTGGGGGCGAACTCCCCGTTCCTGTTCGGGCGGGAGCTGTGGCGGGAGACCCGCCCGGTGCTCTTCCAGCAGGCCTGCGACACCCGTTCGGCGGAGCTCAAGGCGCAGGGCGTGCGCCCGATCACCTGGTTCGGCGAGCGCTGGGTGGACTCGGCGTACGACCTGTTCGAGGAGAACCTGCGCTACTTCCCCGCGCTGCTGCCGATCTGCGACGACGAGGACCCGCTGAAGGTGCTGGCCTCCGGCGGCGCGCCCAAGCTCGCCGAGATGCGGCTGCACAACGGCACCATCTACCGCTGGAACCGGCCGATCTACGACGTCTCGGGCGGGGTGGCGCACCTGCGGGTGGAGAACCGGGCGCTGCCGGCCGGGCCGACGGTGGCCGACACACTGGCCAACGCCGCCTTCTACTACGGGCTGGTGCGGGTGCTCGCCGAGCAGCCCCGGCCGGTCTGGACCCGGCTGCCCTTCGAGCGGGCGGACGAGAACTTCCGGCAGGGCGCCCGGTACGGCATCGACGCGGTGTTCCAGTGGCCGCGCCCCGGACGAGCCGGACGCGGCAGCGGCCTGCAGACGGTGTCCGCCGTCGACCTGGTGCTGGGCGAGCTGCTGCCGATGGCCTACCAGGGCCTCGACGCCTGGGGCGTGGAGCCGGCCGACCGGGACCGCTACCTGGGCATCATCGAGCAGCGCTGCTTGCGCCGCACCAACGGCGCGGCCTGGCAGAGCGCGACCTTCCACCGGCTGCGCGAGCACTACGGGATGGACCGGCCCGCGGCGCTCGCGGCGATGACCCGGCGCTACGCCGAACACATGCGCGGCGGGGAGCCGGTGCACACCTGGCCGGTCGGCTGAGCCCCGCACGCACCGGGCCGGTCGGGTGACCGGGCCGCTGTGTCAGGATGATCGCTCCGGCGGTCGGCCGACGGCCGGAGCGACCGCCCGTCCGCTGGAGCCCCCGTGACCGCAGTCCCGACCGAGCCGCAGGCCGCGCAGCCCACCCGCCGTCAGCTCGGGGCGGAGCTGCTGATCGTCCTCGGCCTCTCGCTCGGGGCCAGCGGGATCGGCGCGCTGATCAGCTTCGCGGGCTCGCTCACCGAGCCGATCAAGCTCGGCCAGCAGGTCGCCACGCTGAACGGCTCGCGGGCGCCCGGACGGCCCTGGCTGGACCTGGTCTGGCAGCTGTACTACATCGGGCGCGGCCTGATGCCGGTGGTACTGGTCGGCTACCTGCTGGTGCGCGAGGGCGTCACGCTGAAGGTGCTGGGTTTCGACCTCGGGCAGAAGCTGCGCGACCTCGGCCGGGGTGCGGCCGTCGCGGCGGCGATCGGCGGGTCCGGGCTGGCGCTGTACCTGGCCTCGCAGGCGGCCGGGTACAACCTGACGGTGGCGCCCTCGGGGCTGCCGGACGTCTGGTGGCGGGTGCCCGTGCTGGTGCTGTCGGCCTGGCAGAACGCCATCCTGGAGGAGGTCGTCGTCCTCGGCTACCTGCTGCGCCGGGTGGGGCAGTGGGGGTGGTCCTGGCCGGCCGCGGTGGTGGTCAGTTCGGTGCTGCGCGGCTCGTACCACCTGTACCAGGGGGTCGGCGGGCTGGTCGGCAACATGGTGATGGGGGCGGTGTTCTGCCTGCTGTACCGGCGCTGGGGGCGGGTGATGCCGCTGGTGGTGGCGCACGCGCTGATCGACACGGTGGCCTTCGTCGGGTACGCGCTGCTCGCCGGTCACGTCAGCTGGCTGCCGACCGCCTGACCGCCCCGTCCTCGGGAGCTCGGCCTTTGGTCGGGACGGCCCGGCGGCGCGGCGGGCGGGCCAGCAGGCGGTCGACGTGCCGGCGCTCCAGGCCCTGGCCGGGGTCGATCGGCAGCAGCAGGCGGTCGCGGCGCCAGAGCGACCTGCGGACCAGCCGGGCGGGGATCACGTCGTCCACCCAGGCGAACGGGCGGCCCCCGGCGTAGCGCAGCAGCGGGGCCCACTTCGCGGCGGAGAACAGCTCCATCAACGGGACGCGCGGATCGCCGGGCTGCGGGACGTAGCCGGCGAGGCGGACCACCGGGAGCGGGTCCAGACCGATCAGCGGGGCGACGTGGGTGTTGGCGTGCTCCTCCCAGGTGGTGGCCCAGACCAGCTCGTACGTCCCGGCGAGTTCGCGCAGCCACGCGCCGTGCCGGGTGGAGAGCAGGACGGAGTAGCCGAACAGAGCGTGGGTGTCGAACCCGGCGTCCGGATCGGGACAGACGGGGTTCAGCACCCCGTCGACGTCCAGGAACAGCAGTGGCTTCGGCACCGGTGGCCCCCCGAGCGGTGGTGTTTCCTACCCTCTCGGACGACCCACCCGTCCCGTTGGTTGCCCACCGTCAGGCGCACGCGGGGCGCACGGGGCGCTCACGGTGCGGGCACGGGCTCGGTGGCGGGCACCGGTGCGTCGGTGCTGCTCCGGCGGCTCAACCGGCGCACCTGCGGCTCCAGCAGGACCGCCGCGCTGAGCACCAGGCAGGCGACGGCGCAGGTCCAGAGCGCGCCGCCGAGACCGAGCGCCACGGCGGCCGGGCCGGCCAGCGCGGTGCCGACCGGGGCGAGCGAGTAGGAGCCCAGCTCGTCGTACGCGGAGACCCGGGAGAACATCTCCTCCGGGATCTCCTGCCGGAGCGCGACCATCCAGTTGACGCCGAAGACGGTGACGCCGACGCCGGAGAGGAACATCGCGGCGACCAGCAGCGGCAGCGGCACCGCGGCGGCCAGGGCCAGAGCGGGCAGGCCGAACAGGAACACCCCCCAGTTGCCGGCCAGCAGGATCCGGCGGGGCCGCCAGCGCGCCATCAGCAGGCCGGTGGCCACCAGGCCGACGCCGTAGGCGGACATCACCAGGCCCCAGGCGCCCGCGCCGCCGAGCCGCTCCTCGGCGACGGCCGGCCCGTACACCGACTCGACCGCGCCGACGCAGGCGACCAGGACGGAGAACTGCAGCACGATCACCCGGAGCCAGCGGCGGGAGACGAACTCCTGCCAGCCCTCGCGCAGGTCCCGCAGCATGCTGCCGCCGGAGGGGGCGGGGGACTTCTCCGGCTCCAGGAAGAAGCGCAGTGCGGCGGCGACCAGGAAGCACAGGGCGTCCAGGGCGAGCACCCAGCCGGGGCCGACGGCGGCGGTGAGCGCTCCGCCGAGGGCTGCGCCGCCGATCTGGGAGGCGTTCTGACCCATCCGGAAGACCGAGAAGGCGCGGGCCGCGTGCTCCTCGGGGACGGCCTGCATGATCATGCCGCCGGAGGCGGGGGAGTAGAGCGCGTAGCCGGCGCCGCCGGCGGCGGAGAGCAGCAGCAGCTGCCAGAGCTGCGCGTTCCCGGCCAGGACCAGGGCGGCCAGCACGGCCTGGGAGGCACCGCTGAACAGGTTGGCGGCGACCATGATCCGGTGGCGGGGCAGCCGGTCGGCGAGGGCGCCGCCGAGGACCAGGAGCAGCACGGTGGGCAGCAGCCGGGCGGCGGTGACGTAGCCGACGTCGGTGGTGGAGCCGCCGTTGCCGAGGACGGCGAAGGCGGTGGCGATGGGGGCGCCGGCGTTGCCCAGGCCACTGATCACCGTGGCGGCGGTCTGGATGCGGAAGTTGCGGCTCGCCCAGGAGGATCGGCGCGGGCGCGTGGGTGGGGTGGGCACCCGGCGACTATGGCGGGAGTCCGTACAGGTGTCCATCGGGTTTTCGCACCTGACGGTCCGGCCCGCAGCGGGTGGCCCGGACGGCACCCGGCGGGCCGGCCGGTCGGCTCAGCCGAGGTGACCCCGGAGGAAGGTGAGGGTGCGGCTCCAGGCGATCCCGGCCTGGAGCGGGTCGTACGTGCCGAGCAGGTCCTCGTCGTTCATGAAGGCGTGACCGGCCGGGTAGAAGTGGATCTCGGGGCGGACGTCGGTGGCCTCGCCGATCCGGATCGCGGCCTCGTCCACGGCGGCCATCGGGATCGAGCCGTCCAGTTCGCCGAAGTGGCCGAGGACGTGGGCGGTCAGGCCGCGGTAGTCGAAGTCGGGGTCGGGCGGGAGGCCGTAGAAGGGCACCACGGCGGCCACCCGGTCGCCGGCCCGGGCGGCCAGCAGCAGGGCGAAACCGCCGCCCATGCAGAAGCCGACCACCCCCACGGCGTCGCCGACCACGCCGTCCAGTGAGAGCAGGTGGTCGACGGCCCCGGCGAGGTCCTCGACGGCCCGCTCGACGGGGAGTTCGCGCTTGAGCCCGGCCGCCTCGGCGGGGTCGTGGGTGGTCGCGCCGCCGAACAGGTCGGGGGCGAGGACGGTGAAGCCCTCGGCGGCGAAGCGGTCGGCCACGGTGGCGACGTGCGAGGTGAGCCCCCACCACTCCTGCACCACCACCAGACCGGGCCCGGCGCCCTGCGGCGGGTGGGCCAGGTACCCGTGCGCGGTGCGGCCGTTGCTCGGGAAGGTGACGTTCTGCCGGGAGCTGCCCTGGTCAGGCATGGCTTCCTCTCCGTGGGTCGGGCCGCGAGCGGCGGGGGTTCGAGGGGACGGGCGGGGTCAGCCCATCTCCTCCAGGGCGCGGCCCTTGGTCTCCTTGATGAAGAAGGCCACGAACGGGATGGAGAGCAGTGCGAAGCAGGCGTAGATGACGTACGTCGCCGAGAGGTTCCAGTCGGCGAGGTCCGGGAAGCTGACGGTGATCGCCCAGTTGGCGATCCACTGGGCCGACGCGGCGACGGACAGCGCGAGCGCGCGGATCCGGTTGGGGAACATCTCGCCGAGCAGGACCCAGACCACGACGCCCCAGGAGAAGGCGAAGCAGAACACGAAGACGTGCGCGGCGATCAGGGCGACGACCGCGTGGGTGTTGTCCAGGGTCGCGGAGTCGCCGGTGCCCTGCCGGAAGGAGAACGCCCAGGCGGCGGTGCCGAGCGCGGCCGCCATGCCGATCGAGCCGGCCAGGGCGAGTGGCTTGCGGCCGATCCGGTCCACCAGGACCATCGCGATCACCGTACCGATCACGTTGACGATCGAGGTGGAGAGGCTGATCAGCAGCGAGTTGGACTCGTTGATGCCGACGGACTGCCAGAGGAAGGACGAGTAGTAGAAGATCACGTTGATGCCGACGAACTGCTGGAACGCCGAGGCGCCGATGCCGATCCAGACGATCGGCAGCAGCCCGAAGCGGCCGCCGAGCAGGTCCTTGATCCGGGGCTTGTGGGAGGACTCCAGCACCGCGCGGATCTCCGCCACCCGGGAGTCGAGGTCCACGCCCTCGCCCTCGACCTCGACCAGCACCGTGCGGGCCTGCTCCTCGCGGTGGTCGGCGATCAGGAAGCGCGGCGACTCCGGGATGGCGAGCGCCATCAGGCCGTACACCAGGGCGGGGATGGTCTCCACGCCGAGCATCCACTGCCAGGCCTGGATGCCGCCGAGGTGGCCGGTGGACTCACCCCCGGCGGCCTGGTTGAGCGCCCAGTTGGCGAGCTGGGAGACGGTGATGCCGAGCACGATCGCCATCTGCTGGAAGGAGGCCAGCCGGCCGCGGTAGGCGGTCGGCGCGACCTCGGCGATGTAGGTGGGCGCGATCACCGAGGCGATGCCGATCGCGATGCCGCCGACCACGCGCCAGGTGGCGAGGGCCTCGATGTTCGGCGGGAACATCGAGCCGATGCCGCTGGCTGCGAACAGCACGGCGGCCAGCAGCATCGTGCGCACCCGGCCCAGGTGGTCGGCGAGCCGGCCGGCGATCACCGCGCCGACCGCCGAGCCCAGCAACGCGATCGCCACCACGAAGGCGGTGGTGCCGTGGCCCACCTCGAAGTGCTTCTGGATGCCCGTCACGGCGCCGTTGATCACCGCGCTGTCGTAGCCGAACAGGAATCCGCCCATGGCGGCGGCCGCCGAAATGAAGATCACGTGGCCGAGGTGAGCCTCGCCGGACACCCGCCGGCCGTTGACTGAGGACACGCGCGCTCCCGGGGAGGACGGGCCCGCTCTGACGGCGAGTGGGCAGGGCTCGCCTCACATTCGAGCAGCGCCAGGCCCGCCCTGCCCGTGTTCGGGGCCGATTCCGGGGCCGATCGGGTGACGCGGGGTCAGTCGGCGGCGCGCGGCGCGACGGCGCGCCGGGTGGCGGTGCGGGCGTCGCCGGCCGGTGGAGCGGTGGTGCGCCGCTGGTGACGGCGGAGCAGCTGAGTGCGGGCGGCGGCGTACTGGTCGCGGCCGCGCCCGCCGTCGTCGGCGCGCTCGGCGAGGCGGTCGGCCATCGCGTGCTGTGCCTCGGCGGGCTTCTTGTCGTCGTACTTGAACTTGGCCCGCACCTCGTCCACGGTCAGCCGGAGTCCGCGCAGACCGGGCAGTTGACGGGCCAGCTCCCCGCTGCCGGGCACCACCCGGACCTCCGGCGTCTCGGGCTGGAAGTGCGCCAGCTGGCGGTTGAGGATCTCGGCCTTGCCGGCCGCGGACTCCACGACCTCGGCGGTGCAGTGGAAGTGGACCGAGGCGTAGTAGCTGGTCGGCGTGCCCGGGGCGCCGCGCCAGTGGCCCGGGGCGAAGGCGTAGCCGTCGGTGACCGCGAGGGTGACCTTGGGGTCGGCCCGGACGGCGGCCAGCAGCGGGTTGGGCGCGGCCAGGTGGAGCAGGATCTCGCCGTGTTCGGCGTCCAGCAGGAAGTGCGTCGGGACGAGCACCGGGCCCTCGCCGGGGGCGCCGTTGGCGGCGAGCAGGCCGAAGTCGCGGCCCTCGGCGAGCCAGGCGCGCCACTCGTCCTCGTCGCCGCGGTCCCAGGATCTGATCAGCATCGGGGTGTTCCTCGTCAGTGGGGGTAGCGGCGCAGGTGCGCGGGGAGCGGTGCGGTGCCGTCGTGCGGGACGGGGGTGCCGTGCACGGTGGTGACCGGGATCAGGCCGGACCAGTGCGGCAGGTCGGCGTCCTCCGGGTCGTCGTCGGCGTCGTCCGCGCGGGTCTTGGCGGAGACCTCGTCCAGCTCCAGGCGGAGGACGGCCGTCGCGGCGAGCTCCTTGGCGTTGGCCGGGCGGACCTCGGCGGACCGGCCGGGGACCGCGTGGTCGACCAGGGCGGCCAGTGCGACGTCCAGTTCCTCGGGGTCGGTGACCTGGTGCGCGGTGCCGTGGGCGACGACCGAGCGGAAGTTCACCGAGTGGTTGAACGCGGACTTGGTCAGCACCAGCGCGTCGACCTGGGTGACGGTGACGCAGACCGGCATGCCCTGCTCGCCGGAGGCACCGCGCATCGGCCGACTGCCGGTGGAGCCGTGGACGTAGAGCCGGCTGCCGACCCGGGCGTAGATCGTCGGCAGGACCACGGGGGCGCCGTCGGCCACGAAGCCGAGGTGGCAGACGTAGGCGCTGTCGAGGATGGCGTGGATCTCCGCCTGCTCCCAGGTGGCCCGGTCCTTGTAGCGGGTGGGGGTGGTCCTGGGGGTGCGGGAGTAGGTCGGCGGGCCTTCCGGGGCGTCTGACATGACAACCTCTATGTACTAGTGCATAATCGTCTTTGTGCTAGGAGACTATCCGCTGAAAGGGCGACGCGCCAGCGAAATCGCGGCGCACATCGAGCAGGGCGTGAGCAGCGGAATGCTCGCCCCCGGAACCGCGCTGCCCCCGCTGCGCGACCTCGCCGCCGAACTCGGCGTCAACCCCAACACCGTCGCCGCCGCCTACCGCCTGCTGCGCGACCGCGGCGTGATCGAGACGGCCGGCCGCAAGGGCAGCAGGATCCTCCCCAGGCCCGCGCTCGTCCCGCGGGACCAGATCAGCATCCCCGTCCCCCCGCACGCCCGGGACCTCTCCACCGGCAACCCCGACCCGGCGCTGCTGCCCGACCTCGGACCCGCCCTCGCTGCAGCCGCCGCGGCCGCCCGCGCCGAACCGGTGCTCTACGGACACCCGGCCGTCGCCCCGGACCTGCTGGCGCTCGCCCGCGCCTCCTTCGAGGCCGACGGCCTGCCCGGCGGACCGATCGTCGTCGCCTCCGGCTCGCTCGACACCGTCGAGCGCATCCTCGGCGCCCGGCTGCGCGCCGGCGACGCGGTGGCCGTCGAGGACCCGGGCTGGGGCAGCCTGCTCGACCTGCTGCCCGCGATGGGCCTGCGGCAGCTGCCCGTCCGGCTGGACGACGAGGGGCCGCTGCCGCAGTCGCTCGCGGCGGCGCTGGCCGAGGGTGCCCGGGCGGTGGTGGTCACCAGTCGGGCGCAGAACCCGACCGGTGCGGCGCTCACCGCACGCCGGGCCGAGGAGCTGAAGGCCGTCCTGGCCGAGCACCCCGGGGTGCTGCTGATCGAGGACGACCACGGGCACGGCATGGTCGACCAGCCGTACCACCCGCTGGTCGGTGCCGGGTCGCGGCACTGGGCGGTGGTGCGTTCGGCCGCCAAGGCGTACGGGCCCGACCTGCGGGTCTCGGTGGCGGTCGGTGACGCGGAGACGATCGGGCGGGTCGCCGGACGGCTGCGGCTGGGCGCCGGCTGGGTCAGCGAGCTGCTGCAGCGCACCGTCGCCGAGCTGTGGCGCGCCGACGCGGCGCCGGTCGCGCGGGTGGCCGCCACCTATGGGGCCCGGCGGGACGCGCTGCTGGGCGAGCTGGCGGCGCGCGGGATCGAGGCGCACGGCCGGAGCGGGCTGAACGTCTGGGTGCCGGTGCCGGACGAGACCTCGGCGCTGGCGGCACTGGTGCAGCGCGGCTGGGTCGCGGCGCCCGGGGCGCGGTACCGGATCCAGTCGCCGCCCGGGCTGCGGTTCACCACGGCGCGGCTGGAGCCGGAGCAGGCCCGGGCGCTGGCGGAGGACCTGGCGGCGGTGCTGGGGGCGGACGGGGGCCGATCGCGGCTGGTGTGACGCCCGGGGAGTCCTGTGGCCGGTGTGAATCGCAGGCGGCATCCCGGGATCCGGTTGCCGGTCTGGTCTGAACCCGGCGGTAACAAAAGCGGAAACCTGCTGCAGATACCTAGCGGTAACAGGCGGGGGCATGTCATCTTCATCGCGCCACCGGCCGGCGGCCCACCCTCACCAAGGCGTCTTCCCGTTCCCCATGCCACGGGGAGACCGAGCCGCAGGAGTTCCGCCGTGCCCGAAAACAGTTCGAGCATCACCCGCAGCGCGCCTCGACTCGGACGGCGGCTGCTCGCCGCAGCCGCCGCCCTCCCGCTCGCCGCCGCGGGTCTGGCCGTCGCCGCACCGGCCTCCGCGGCCCCCGCCGCCCCGGCCGCCGTACCCTCCGGCCCCACCGCCAGCGTCACGCTCGGCGACAGCTACATCTCCGGCGAGGCCGGCCGCTGGAAGGGCAACTCGGCCGGTACCAGCGGCAGCCGCAACGGCAGCGACCGCGCCTGGACCGGCAGCTCGTACGACCCCTCGCGGGTCTACGGCGCCACGGCGGCGAGCGGCTGCGACCGTTCCGACGTCGCCGAGGTGCTCAGCGCCTCGACCGGCGCCCAGAACGAGATCGACCTGGCCTGCTCCGGCGCCGTCGCCGCCAACGTCTTCCGCGCCTCCAACGGCGGCCAGTCCTTCAAGGGCGAGGCCCCGCAGGCCGACCAACTCGCCGCTGTGGCACGGCAGAACAACGTCAAGCTGATCACCCTGTCGATCGGCGGCAACGACCTGGGCTTCGCCGACATCATCTCCACCTGCGTGCAGGACTACCTGATCTGGTACTCGTACTGCCACGACTCGGCGCAGTCCCAGATCGACGACAAGATGCCCGCCGCGATGGCCGGCGTCGGCAAGGCCGTCGACGAGGTCCGCGCCGTGATGGCCGACGCGGGCTACGCCCAGTCGGACTACCGGCTGGTGCTGCAGTCCTACCCGTCGCCGATCCCGCGCGGCGCGGAGATGCGGTACCCGGAGAGCGGCTGGACCCGCTCCAACACCGGCGGCTGCCCGTTCTGGGACGGGGACGCCGACTGGGCCCGCGACTCGATGGTCCCGCAGATCTCCCAGGCGCTGGCCGGCGTCGCCGCCTCCAAGGGGGCGCAGTTCCTGGACCTGTCGGACATGCTGCAGGGCCGGGAGGTCTGCTCGACGGCCACCAAGCAGCCGACCGCGAGCTCCGGCCCGTCCGCGACCACCAGTGAGTGGGCGCGCTTCCTGGACGGCGGGCTGAACTCCACGCAGGGCGCGCTGCAGGAGTCGATGCACCCCAACTACTACGGCCAGCAGGCGGTCGGGCGCTGCCTGACCCTGCTGTGGGGGCGCCCGAGCGGCGACTACGCGTGCCGCAACACGGCCGGGCAGGACACGAGCGGGATGTACCTGACCGCGCGGTGACGATGCGGTGAGCCCGGCGGTGACCGGATGCCGGCCGGCTGTGGTGCCGGGCGGCCGCGGTGCCGGTAGGTTGCCGGCGCGTGCTTCGGCGCCCCCGCGGAATCGGTCGCGGGGGCGCCGGGGCGCCGGGGCGTCGGCGGCGTGGTGGCCGGTGCGCCGGTCGGAGCGGTCGTCGTCCCGGTCGGGTCGCGCCGGCCGGGACGCGCCGCGGGGACGCCAGGGTCAGCCCTTGGCGAGCAGGGACTGGGCGTGGGCCCGAACCTGATCCTTCGTCAGATAGGCGTCGGTGTACTCGAAGTCACGCAGCCGGGCGGGCTGGCGGGCCAGGAAGCCGGTGCGGACGAAGTCGTCCCCGGCGGTCGCGTTGAGCAGCCAGTTGGCACCCACCCGGAACTTGGCCACGTTGGTGCGCATCGCCATCATGTGGTAGCCGCGGGCGACCAGCTGGGCGGGCACCCCGCGCAGCTCCACGCCGACCGGCTTGGAGACCGCGTCCTTGCCGCCCAGGTCGACCACCAGGCCCAAGTCCTTGTGGTAGTAGGGCTCCAGGGGCTGGTTGCGGAGCGAGGCGATCACGTTGTTCGCCACCACCCGGCCCTGCCGGGCGGAGTGCTGGGCGGTCGGCGGGCAGACCGCGCCGTCGCCCTTCGCCAGGTCGGGCACGGCGGCGGCGTCGCCGAGCGCGAAGACGCCCTCGAACTGCGGCACCCGCATCTCCGCCGTCACGGCGAGCCGGCCGCGCACCGTCTCGGCGTCCAGCGTGCCGATCAGCGGGCTCGCGGCCACCCCGGCCGTCCAGATCAGGGTGCGGCTGGGGAGCACCCGGCCGTCCGTGAACTTGACCGACTCGGCGCCGACTTCGGCCACCGAGACCCCCAGCGACACCTCGATGCCGCGCCCCCGCAGGACCTCCAGGGCCGCCTGGCCGAGCGCGTCGCCGAGCTCCGGCATCAGCTTCGGCGCGATGTCGATCAGGTGCCACTTGATCTGCCGGGCGTCGAGCCGCGGGTAGCGGTGGGTGGCGGCAGTGGTCAGGCGCTGCAGGCAGGCGGCCGTCTCGGTGCCCGCGTAGCCGCCGCCGACCACCACGAACTGCAGCCGGGACTCGCGCTCCCGCTGGTCCAGGGTGGCCGAGGCGAGGTCGAGTTGGGCGATCACGTGGTCGCGGACGTAGGTCGCCTCGGCGAGCGTCTTCATGCCGCGGGCGTAGTCGGTCAGGCCCGGGATGTCGAAGGTGCGGGTGACGCTGCCGGGGGCGAGGACCAGGATGTCGTACTTCTGCGCGACCACCTCGTCGGTGATCTTGCGGATCACGCACACCCGGGAGGCCGGGTCCACGCCGATGGCGCCGCCGGGGACGATGTGGGTGCGGCGCAGCGAGCGGCGCAGGGACACGGCCACGGACTGCGGGGTGAGGACGCCGGCGGCGACGTGCGGGAGGAGGGGGAGGTAGAGCTGGTAACTGAACGGCGTGACCAGCGAGATCTCGGCCTCCGAGGGTGACAGCTTGCGTTCGAGGCGGCGGGCGCACTCCAGTCCGGCGAAGCCACCGCCCACGATCAGGATCCGAGGTCGTTCCATCGCTCATCCCTTTGCCGTGAAGGTCCCCATTACTGTCCGCCACACTCGCACGGAGCAGCGGGGGCTGCCACCGGGGTGGGGCGGATGAGGGAGGAGGGGGGAGAGGAGGAGGGAGGAGGGAGAGAGGGGGTGCGGCGGGGGCGCGGGTGGTCGCTGCGCCGCGGTGGGGGAGAAGGGGTGGCGGCACCGATAGGCTGTGGGCGTGCTACCCGAGGTGACGGCGATCCGGTACGTGACGCCACTGCGAGAAGGCGGCTCGATGCCGGGCCTGGTCGAGGCCGATGATCGTCGGCTCTACGCGCTGAAATGGGTCGGTGCGGCGCAGGGGCGCAAGGCCCTGGTCGCGGAGGTGCTGGCCGGGGAACTGGGACGGCGGCTCGGGCTGCCGGTGCCGGAGCTGGTGACCGTCGACCTGGACCCGGTGCTCGCGCGCAGCGAGCCGGACCACCAGGTCCAGGACCAGATGCGGGCCAGCGGCGGGACCAACCTCGGGATGGCCTTCGTCAGCGGTGCGCTCAACTTCGACCCGCTCTGCTTCGAGGTCGATCCCGAACTCGCGGGCCGGGTGCTGTGGTTCGACGCGTTCATCGGCAACGTCGACCGGTCCTGGCGCAACCCCAACCTGCTGGTGGCGACCGGCGGGCTGCGGCTGATCGACCACGGCGCGAGCCTGATCTTCCACCACAACTGGCCCGGCGCGGCCGGCTGGGTGCGCCGCCCGTACGACGCCTCGGACCATGCGCTGCTGGGCGCCCGGCCGGACCTGGGGGCGGCCGACAAGGAGCTCGCGCCGCTCGCGGAGGCGGCGGTCGAGGCGGCCGTGGCGCAGATCCCCGACGTCTGGCTGATGGACGAGTTCGGCTTCGACTCGCCCGACGAGGTGCGCGCCGCGTACCGTTCCCAGCTGACCGGGCGACTGGCCGGTCCGCGCGACTGGCTGCCGGAGGTGCCCGCATGACCGATCCGTCGACGCACGTGCTGCCGGTCGCGGTCGAGCTGCACGACTACGAGTACGCCGTGATCCGCGCGGTGCCGCGGGTCGAGCGCGGCGAGTGCGTCAACGTCGGGGTGCTGCTGTACTGCCGGCAGAGTTCGCACCTGGCGGCGCGCACGCACCTGGACCAGGCGCGCCTGCTGGCGCTGGACCCGGTGGTGGACGTGCAGGGCGTGCGGCGGGCGCTGCACGGGATCGAGGCGGTCTGCGCGGGCGGCCCGCAGGCCGGTCCGGCGGCCGGGGACAGCCCCGGGCAGCGGTTCCGGTGGCTGACCGCGCCGCGCAGCGCCATCGTCCAGCCCGGGCCGGTGCACACCGGACTGACCGCCGACCCGGACGCGGAACTGCGGCGGCTGTTCGACCAGCTGGTGCTCTGAGCGGAGGCCCGGAGCGGGCCGGCGGGCGGGGTGTGAGGTGGCTCCCCGACGGTTGCCCCGGTCAAAGCTTGAGTTGCTGAAGCACCTGGTCGTACCCTGACCCCATGGGTTCGACAGCGACGACGACCGTACCGACCAACGCCGAGCTGATGGAGGCGTTGGCCGCCGTGGGCGCCGCGTACTTCCAGGACTTCGCGGCGGCCGCGGCCCGGCACGGGCTCTCCTCCTCGCAGGCCAAGGCGCTGGGCGCGGTGCAGGAGCCGGTGCCGATGCGCGCGCTGGCCGGGCGGCTGGGCTGCGACGCGTCGAACGTCACCGGGATCGTGGACCGGCTGGAGTCGCTGGGCCTGGCCAACCGGGCGGCGGCCGCCGGTGACCGCCGGGTGAAGATCGTGGTGATCACCGCCGAGGGCCGGGAGATCCTCAACCGCATCCGCGGCGAGATGAGCCGCACCCACCAGGCCTTCGAGGCGATGACCGACGAGCAGCGGATCGCCCTGCACTCCATCTGCGGGCAGGTCCTGCCGGTGCTGGCCGGCCGGACCGGCGGCGCGCAGTAGGTTCCGCGCCGCCGGTGCCGTCGGTGCCGGTCGGGTCCGCTGCTCCCGGACCGGTTCCGAGCCGTCCCGAGCCGTTCGGGCCGGTGCCGAGCGGTTCGGGCGGGTGCGGGACCGGTCAGAGCAGTTCGGCGAGTTCCGGCGGCAGCGGTCGGTGGTGGAGCAGGGTGAGCGCGCGGGTCGCCCGGGTGAGGGCGACGTAGCGGTCGCGCGGGGCGAGCGCGGCCGGATCGACCACCACGACCGCGTCGAACTCCAGGCCCTTGGCGGCCGTGACGGTCAGCGCGCCCAGCTCCTCGGCCAGGCCGTCCGGTGCGATGACGCCGGTGGTGCCCGCGGCCGCGGGCAGACGGGCGAGCGCGGCGGCGAAGTCGCCGTCCGGGACGGGGACCGCGCGCGGGTGCTCGCTGCCGGGTCGGACGGACTCGGGCGGCCGCATGCCGGGCTCGGTGGTGCGCAGGACGGCTGCGGCGAGGGCCATGATCGGCTCCGGCGTACGGTAGTTGACGGTCAGCCGTTCCTCACGCCAGCGGCCGGGCAGGTGCGGGTCGAGCATCCCGGCCCAACTGCGGGCGCCGGCCGGGGAGCCGGTCTGGGCGAGGTCGCCGACGATGGTCAGGGAACACGACGGCACCCGGCGCAGGACGGCGCGCCAGGCCATCGCGGACAGTTCCTGCGCCTCGTCCACGACGACGTGGCCGTACGCCCAGGTGCGGTCGGCGGCGGCGCGTTCGGCGGTGGAGCGGTACGGGCCGTCGTCCCGGAAGCGTTCGGCCAGCGCGGCGGAGTCCAACAGGGCGTCGTCGGTCTGCCCGGTGATGGTCAACACTCCTTGGGCAAAGGCGAGTTCGGACTCCTCGTCGGTCTCCTCCGCGGTGGCGGGGGCGGTGTAGGGGGCGGACGGCCCGTCCTCGCCGAGGAGTTCGGCGGCTTCGTCCAGCAGCGGGACGTCCTCGGCCGTCCACGGCGAGCCGGGTCGGCGGAGCAGGGCGGCGGCGTGCTCGGGGGCCACTTCGGCGAGCAACTCGACGTCGCCCAGCAGCCGTTCGAGCAGCTGCTGCGGGGTGAGCCGGGGCCAGAGCGGGTCGAGGGCGGCGCGGACGTCCGCCCGGGCCCACAGTTCGCGCGGGGCGTGGTGCGCCTCCTCCTCGTCGTACGGGCGGCCGAGGGAGAGCGCCTGGGCGATGGCGAGGGCGTCGAGCAGGGTGCGCAGGTAGAAGGCGCGGGCCCGGTTGTGCGGGATCCGCAGGCCGCGGGCGGCGTCCCGGGCCTGGGCGCAGGCCCGGGCGGAGACGGCCAGCCCCTCGCCGAGGTCGAGGCCGTCGGCGGGGGCCGACTGGTGGGCGGCGAGGGCGCGGCGGAGGACTCCGGCCATCCAGGGGCCGCCCTTGGCGACGGCCGCGGCGGGGGCGTCGCTGCCGGTGGCGGCGATGCCGGGGAGGAGCTCGCCGACGGTGCGCAGCACCGCCTCGGCCTCGCCGAGGGCGGGCAGCACCTCGTCGATGTACCGCAGGAAGCCCGGGTTGGGACCGATCACCAGGACGCCGCGGCGCTCCAGCGCGGCGCGGTGGGTGAACAGCAGGTAGGCGGCGCGGTGCAGGGCGGTGAGGGTCTTGCCGGTGCCGGGCCCGCCCTGGACGACGAGCGCGCCGCGCAGCGGGGAGCGGATCACCCGGTCCTGCTCGGTCTGGATGGTGGCGACGGCGCTGCCCATCCGGCCGGTGCGTTCGCGGCCGAGGGCGGCGAGCAGGGCGGCCTCGCCGACGAGCCCGCGCCGGCCGGAGTCGTCCAGTCCGGCGAGGTCGAGCGCCTCGTCGTCCAGGCCGGTGAGGGTGCGGCCGCGGGTGTGCAGGTGGCGGCGGCGGACGACGGGGCCGGGGTCGGCGGGGGTGGCGGTGTAGAAGGGGCGGGCGGCGGGGGCGCGCCAGTCGAGCAGCAGGGGTTCGTACGCCTCGTCGGTCAGGCCGGTGCGGCCGATGTAGTGGACGGTGCCGTCGCGCTCGTCGAGGCGGCCGAAGCAGAGGCCGCGTTCGACGGCGTCGAGCCGGGCGGCGTGGCGGGCGGCTTCGCGGGCGCGCACCGCGCGTTCCAGCCGGGCCTGGTGGGTGCCGCCGGGCCCGGTGCCGTCGTGGGCGCCGTCGGCGGTGCGGTGAGCCCGTTCGCGGACGGTGTCCAGCCGGGCGTAGAGGGTGGTGAGTCGGGCCTGCTCGGTGTGCAGGGCCTCGGCGAGGGCGTCGCCGGAGTGCCCTGCGGTCGCTGGAAGTCCGTTCATTGATGTGGTATCCTTGCGGCGAGAAGGTTCTGGCAACCCGTCTGATGGGCGCTCAATCGGCCGAGCCTACCCCATCCGCCGACGTTCGGCGTGACCTCGGCTGTTACTCTTGCGAAGCGTGAGCGCGAAGCCCCAGATCCCCAATGTCCTGGCCTCCCGGTACGCCTCGGCGACCCTGGCCCAGCTGTGGTCCCCCGAGCACAAGGTGGTCCTTGAGCGCCACCTGTGGCTCGCCGTCCTGAAGGCCCAGCAGGACCTCGGCGTCGAGGTGCCGGCCACCGCCGTCGCCGACTACGAGCGGGTGATCGACCAGGTCGACCTCGGCTCGATCGCCGCCCGTGAGCGGGTCACCCGCCACGACGTGAAGGCCCGTATCGAGGAGTTCAGCGAGCTCGCCGGCCACGAGCAGATCCACAAGGGGATGACCTCCCGCGATCTGACCGAGAACGTCGAGCAGCTGCAGATCCGCCAGTCGCTGGAGCACGTGCGCGACCGCACCGTGGCCGTCCTGGTCCGCCTGGCCAAGCTGTCCGCCCAGCACTCCGAGCTGGTCATGGCCGGCCGTTCGCACAACGTGGCCGCGCAGGCCACCACCCTGGGCAAGCGCTTCGCGTCGATCACCGACGAGCTGCTGGTCGCCTTCCGCCGCCTGGAGGAGCTGATCGCCCGCTACCCGCTGCGCGGGATCAAGGGCCCGGTCGGCACCGCCCAGGACATGCTGGACCTGCTCGGCGGCGACACCGAGAAGCTGGCCGAGCTGGAGCGCCGGGTCGCCGGGCACCTCGGCTTCGAGAACGTGCTGACCAGCGTCGGCCAGGTCTACCCGCGCTCGCTGGACTTCGAGGTGCTCACCGCCCTCGTCCAGCTCGCCGCCGCGCCGTCCAGCCTGGCCAAGACCATCCGCCTGATGGCCGGCCACGAGCTGGTCACGGAGGGCTTCAAGGAGGGCCAGGTCGGCTCCTCCGCGATGCCGCACAAGATGAACACCCGCTCCTGCGAGCGCGTCAACGGCCTGGCCGTCATCCTGCGCGGCTACGCCTCGATGACCGGCGAGCTGGCCGGCGACCAGTGGAACGAGGGCGACGTCTCCTGCTCGGTGGTGCGCCGGGTCGCGCTGCCGGACGCCTTCTTCGCGTTCGACGGCCTGCTGGAGACCTTCCTGACCGTCCTCGACGAGTTCGGCGCCTTCCCCGCCGTGATCGAGGCCGAGCTGGACCGCTACCTGCCGTTCCTCGCCACCACCAAGGTGCTGATGGGCGCGGTGCGCGCGGGCGTCGGCCGGGAGACCGGGCACGAGGTCATCAAGGAGCACGCCGTCGCCTCCGCGCTGGCGATGCGCGCGGGCGCCCGGGAGAACGAGCTGCTGGACCGCCTGGCCGCCGACGAGCGGATCCCGCTCGACCGGGCCGCGCTGGACGCGCTGCTGGCCGACAAGCTCTCCTTCACCGGTGCGGCCGGCGCCCAGGTCGCCGAGGTGGTCCGCCGGGTGGAGGCCGTCGCGGCCGCCTACCCCGAGGCCGCCAAGTACGCGCCGGGCGACATCCTCTGAGGTGCCGCATCCGTTGACGCGCCGCTGATGTGACGCAGCGTCAGCTCTCGGGCGAGGGCCCTGCCGCCGGACCGGTGGCAGGGCCCTCGTGCGTGCGGACGTGGCCCGGGTCGAGCGGCGGGGTGGTGCCGCAGTTCCACTCGCAGTCCGGCTCGGCCACCGGGTGGTCCTCGGGGTCGAGCACGTTGCCGCGGACGGTGGCGAAGGCGATCAGCCCGCCGCCGACCAGCAGGCCCGCGCAGATCAGCATCGCGGTGTGGAAGGCGGCGTCGACCTCGGCCGGCACCCGGTAGGCGTCGCCGCTCAGCCCGGCCAGCGCCGGTAGTGCGGCCACCGCGAGCAGACCGGCCGCCCGGGCGGCGGCGTTGTTGACCCCGCTCGCGATGCCCGCGTGCCGGACCTCGACGGCGGCCAGCACGGTGGCCGTCAGCGGTGCGACCAGCAGGGTCATCCCGCAGCCCATCACCGTGACGGCGGGCAGCACGTCCGTCCAGTAGGAGGAGTCGGCGCCGATCCGCAGCATCAGCAGCACGCCGGCGGCGCACAGCAGCGGGCCGACGGTGAGCGGGATCCGCGGGCCGATCCGCTTCCCCAGGCGCCCGGCGCGCGCCGACAGCGCCAGCATCAGCACGGTGATCGGCACCAGCGCGAAGCCGGAGACCAGCGGGGAGAACCCGGCGACGATCTGCAACTGCACCACCAGCAGGAAGAAGACGCCGCTGAACGCCGCGTACACGCAGAGGGTGACCAGGTTCACGGCGGTGAACAGCCGGGAGGAGAACAGGCCGAGCGGCAGCATCGGCACGGGCGTGCGGCGTTCGACGACCACGAAGGCGGCGCCGAGCACCACGCCGAGCACGCCGCTGATCCAGACCGCGGCGGACACGCCCTCGCCGGCGGCGGTCAGGGCGTAGGTGATCGCGCCGAGGGCGAGCGCGGCGAGGACCGCGCCGAGCGCGTCGAAGCGGCCGGAGGCGCTCTCGTCCCGGCTCTCCGGCACGGACCGGGTGGAGACCGCGATCACGGCCGCCGCGAGCGGCAGGTTCAGCAGGAAGATCCAGCGCCAGCCGGGGCCGTCCACCAGCCAGCCGCCGAGGAAGGGGCCGACCGCGGCCGACACCCCGCCGAGGCCGGACCAGAGGCCGACCGCCGTCGAGCGGTCGTCGGGGTGGAAGACCGCCTGGAGCATGGCGAGCGAGCCGGGGGTGAGCAGCGCCCCGCCGATGCCCTGGACGGCGCGGGCGGCGATCAGCACCTGGATGTTCGGTGCGACGGCGCAGGCCGCGGAGGCGACGGCGAACCAGACCACGCCGATCAGGAAGACCCGGCGCCTGCCGTACCGGTCGCCGAGCGCGCCGCCGAGCAGGATCAGGCCCGCCAGGGTGAGCAGATAGGAGTTCAGCGTCCATTGCAGGGACGCCAGGGAGGCGCCGAGGTCGGCGCCGATCCGGGGCAGGGCGACGTTCACCACGGTGCCGTCGAGCATCGCCATGCTGGAGCCGAGCACCGTCGCCAGTAGTACCCAGCGACCCTGCGCGGTGCCCAGGCGCAGGGTGCCGGCCTCGGAGGTGGCCACGGCCCGATCCTCCGCCCCGTGGGGCGTACGTGACAAGGCTCACCGGTGGTGTGTCGGCGGCGGGGGCGCTGTGTGAGCGGTCGGCTGCGCGCTGTGGCCGACTTCGGCGCAGGGTCGCGGATCAGTGGCTCGGGGTGAATGGATGGTGTACGCACCGTGCTGGGGATCATTCGGAGGGTCACCGCACCCAGGAGGGATCGTTGCGGCTTCAAGAGATCGACATTGCTTCACCCGAACGGATGGGTTTTAGTTCAGCGACCGCCCGGCCAGTCCGGACGGATCCGCCGGGTGGAACGCCGAGTCCTGCCGCTGCCCGGTGGTTCGATCTGAACTCTGTACGGCAGGAGCGGGGGACCCACAGGTAAGTCGCCGGACCGGAGTTCGCGCTTTTCGGAGCGCGGGCGTCCAGGGCCGGCTCGGGGTGAAGCCGCACATGCGGCCGGGCAACTCCAGCCCGAACCCGACAGCTCACCTCGCAGGCGTCGGAGAGGAAACTTCCATGCCTGCTCAGGCTCGTCGTATCGTCCTGCCCCGCGCCGCCCGCATCGGCATCGCCACTGCCGTCACCGGTGTCTCCTTCGCCCTCCCGCTCGTCACCGCGATGAGCGCCCAGGCCCACACCGCCCCCGCTGCCCCGGCCGCGCCCGCCGCCGTGGCGCCTGTCGCCGCCGCCAAGCCGGCCGAGAAGGCCGCTCCGGCTGCTCCGGCCGCCGCGGCCGCCACGTCCGAGAGCTACCGCGTCGTCAGTGGTGACACCCTGTCCAAGATTGCCGACGTCAAGAACGTCGAGGGTGGCTGGCACGCGCTGTACGAGCAGAACCGCTCGGTCGTCGGCGCCAACCCGAACCTGATCTTCCCGGGTCAGCAGCTCACCCTCGCCGGCCACGCCGCCGCGCCGTCCGCGGACGCCGCCCCGGCCAAGCCGGCCGCCCCGGTGGCCCCGGTTGCCCCCGTGAAGCCGCAGACCCAGGTCAAGGTCACGACCGAGGCCGCCAAGCCCGCCGCCCCGGTGCAGACCCAGGTTCAGACCGCCGCTCCGGCCAAGGCCGTGACCGCCGCTCCGGTCGCCGCCACCTCCGGCTTCGTCGCGCCGCTGGCCAACCCGGTGCTGGGCGAGGCCTACGGTGTGGCCGGCTCGATGTGGGCCTCCGGCCACCACACCGGCCAGGACTTCGTCGCCTCCACCGGTACCCCGCTGCGCGCCGTCGCCAACGGCGTCGTGGTCAAGGCCGGCAACGGCGGCGCCTACGGCAACGAGGTCGAGATCAAGCTCGCCGACGGCCACTACGCCCAGTACGCGCACCTCTCGGTGATCGGCGTGAAGATCGGTCAGACCGTCACCGTCGGCCAGCAGATCGGCCTCTCCGGCGCCACCGGCAACGTGACCGGCCCGCACCTGCACTTCGAGATCCGCACCGGCTCGGAGTACGGCTCGGACATCAACCCGGTCACCTACCTGCGCGCGCACGGCGTCGCGCTCTGACCCTCCGGGGATCAGGTCCAGGGTTTCAGGAACCACCACTGCCGCGGAGCGAATCGGTCCTCCGGGATGGTCATGTCGGGTGACCGCTCGACCGGATGATCGCCGTGCAGTGGACATGGGCGCGGGACACGCCCAGGCCGGCCCGGCTCGCGGGATTCACCTCCCTCGCGAGCCGGGCCGGCCGCTGCCGTTTCCGGGCGGGACGTTTCCGGGGCGCGACGTTCCGGGTGCGTGACCTTCCGGGAGGCGGGGCGGCAGGGGCGCGGGGCGGTTCGATGCGGGGCGGGCCGGTGTCGGGGCTGGCGGCGTCGGCGGTTCGTGCGCGGGCGGTGGGTCAGCCGGGGATCGCGGGTGGGCGACGGGTCTGCCGAACGCGCCGGAACGGGTAGGGAGTTCGGGGGTCCGGCGGCCGGGCTCGGGCGGTTCCGCGTCGTCGGGCGAGGGTCGTCGGGCGAGGGTCGTCGGACGAGGGCGGTTCCGCGTCGTCGGGCGAGGGTCGTCGGGTGAGGGGGAGCGGGCCGGCTTCGTCGGGCGAGCGGTGACGGGGTGTCGGTCAGCCGCGGTGGGCCGGCAGGCCGTACTGGGCGGCGGCCAGCAGGTCGTGCATCCGGTGGCCGAAGTCCTCGGTGTCGCAGGCCGGTTCGGGGAAGACCAGGCGGACGTCGCGGTGGCCGTCGGGGTGGTCCAGGCGCAGCACCAGGCCGTGGCGGTCCAGGGCGAGCGGGCGGACGTCCGGGTTCCGGGCGAGCAGCACGGGGTCGAGGAGGCGGGTGAGGACCTCGATCGCGTCGGCGTGGTCGTCCGCGAAGTGGGTGAGCATCGCGGCCTCGTGGCGGGCCATCGGGTCGGGGCCGGCGAGGGAGAGGTCGGCGGCGGTGACCGCTCCGGTGCCGTACGGGGTGGCGAGGACGGCGTGGGCGACGTCCACGCGCAGGTGGACGCTGAGGCCGTCGTCGGCGAGGTGCGCCAGTCGCAGCCGGCCGGCCAGGGTGAGCCGGCCGCGGACGCGGTCCCGGACGGCGACGGGGGAGACGTCGGTGACGTCGAGGACGACGGGGAGGCCGTCGGTGGCGTGGGCGGCGGCCACGGTGAGCGGGGCGTCCAGCGGGGCGCGCATTCGCAGGTGGGAGCCGTGGACGGAGACCGGAGTGTCGAGGTCGTGGTGTTCGCCCAGGGCGCGGACGACGAGCGAGGAGGTCGTGCTGAGCAGGCTCTGGATCCGTTCGGCGGTGGTGGGCTCGGGGACCTCGGTGTCGCCGGTGGGCTGGCTCATGGACGGACCTCCAGAAAGTTAGGTGAGCCTAACCTAATATTCGCGTCGGAGTTCGGCAAGCAGGCGTCGGGACGTGCCGAAGGGCCCGGACGGGCGGCGGTCCGGGCCCTTCGGCGGAGCGGGCGGCGCGGCGTCAGGCGAGGACGGCCTGGGCGTCGATCTCGACCAGCATCGGCTCCTGCGGGAGCTCGACGAAGACGGTGGTGCGGCAGGGCTTCACTCCGCCGGGCTCGATGTTCTCCTCGATGAACTCGGCGTAGACCTCGTTCATCAGCGGGAAGTCGGCGCGCTTGGTGAGGTACACGCGGAACATCACCACGTCCTCGATCGTGGCGCCGCCGGCCTCGACGACGGCCTTGACGTTCTCCAGGGTGCGCCGGGTCTGCGCCTTCACGTCGCCGTGGTGGAGGTACTCGCCCGTCGCCGGGTCCTGCGGGCCCTGCCCGGAGACCTGCAGGATCGGGCCCTTGCGCACGCCCTGGGAGAAGGTCCAGGCGGGGGCCGGGGCGCCCTCGGTGCGGATCTCGGTCTTCTCGCCGGTCGGGGACTGCTCGGGGGGCATGGGACTCCTCGGATATCGTGACGGTTCGTCAGGGGTGTTCGGGGCGACCGCAGTCGGCCGAGACGGTGCGGGTGGTGGCGAGCAGCTGCGGGAGGAGGTCCAGCACCTGCTCGTACGGGAGGACGACGTCCGGCACGGAGATGGACGCGGCGGCGACGACCCGGCCGCTGGCGTCCCGGATCGGTGCGGCGACGCAGTTGATGAAGGCCTCGTGCTCCGCGTGGTCCTGCGCCCAGCCCTGGGCGGCGACCCTCTCCAGCTCGGCGAGCAGCGCCTCGGGCGTGGTGAGGGTGTGTTCGGTGTGCGGGGTGAAGTCGATCCCGGCCACCACCCTTCGCCGCTCCGGCAGGGGCAGGTCGGCCAGCAGCACCTTGGACACGGCCGCGCTGTGCAGGGCGGCGCGCAGGCCGATCCGGGAGTACATCCTGACCGGGTGGCGGGAGTCGAACTTGTCGATGTAGACCACCTCGCCGCCCTCGTAGGCGGCCAGGTGCACGGTCTGACCGGTGGCGGCGTTCAGCTCGGCCAGGTGGGGGGCCGCGATCCGGCGGATGCCGCGCTGCTCCAGGGCAAGGCCGGAGAGGGCGAAGAGGCCGGCGCCCAGGTGGTAGCGGTAGGCCGCGTCGCGGTAGACGAACCGTTCCTCTTCGAGGCTCTGCAGCAGTCGGAGCACGGTGGTCTTGTGGACGCCGAGCACCTCGGCGAGCTGGTCGAGGGAGCGTTCGCCCTCGCCGAGTTGGGCGAGGATGCGCAGGGCGCGGGTGACGGTCTGGCTCATCGTGCTCCGCTTCGAGGGCTGGGGTTCCCGCTCATTGTGCCCGGGCCCGGGCGGGCGCCCGGCGTCCGGTCACCGGCGCCGTGGGCGTCGTCGGCGGGGGTGGGGCCGCCGGTCCGTGCGCCGTGGCGGGCCTGCGCGGGGTCGTCGGCCCGTGCGCGGTCGGCGGTGAGGGCGGGGCCGGTGATGCCGTCCGCGCTGACCCGGGTGGCGGCCCAGTCCGCGGGGGAGGCGTCGAGCAGGGCCGACACCACGGCGGCGGGCGGCAGTTCGGCCTGGTCGCCGTGGGCGGTCAGCGCGCAGGCCGCGCTCAGGTGGCCGAGCCGCAGCCGGCGGCGCTGGTCCAGGCCCCGGACGGTGCCGGCCAGGTAGCCGGCCGCGAAGGCGTCGCCCGCGCCGGTGGCCTCCACCACCTCGACGGCGAGGGCCGGTTCGGTGACCGCCGTGCCGTCCCGCTCCAGGGCGGTGACGTGCCGGTCGGCGTCCTTGACCACGAGGGTGGCGGGCGTCGGGAAGCGGCGGCGCAGTGCGACGGGGTCGCCTGCGCCGAAGGCGGCCTGCGCCTCGTCGGCGCCGAGCAGCAGCAGGTCGGCGGCGTCCAGCAGCGACGGCAGCACGGACGGGTCGCGGTCGCGCCAGAGCGACGGGCGCCAGTTGAGGTCGAAGCTGACCAGCCGGCCCGGGCGGCGGTCGGCCAGCAGGGCGCGCAGCAGGGCGAGGCAGTCGTCGGAGAGGGCGGCGGTGATGCCGGACAGGTGCAGGAGGCGGGCGTCGGCCAGCAGCGGGGCGGCGGCCGGGTCGGCGAGCAGCGCGGGGGAGAGCGCCGCGGCCGCGGAGCCGCGCCGGTGGTAGTGCAGCCGGCTGCGGCCGGGGCCGAGGTCGTGGTCGTGGCCGGTGGTGCCGCCGACCTCCTTGAGGTAGAGGCCGGTCGGGCGGTGCGGGTCGACCGCGACCGCCGAGACGTCCACGCCGCGGGCGGCGACCTCGGCGAGCAGCCGCCGGCCGAAGCCGTCCGCGCCGACCCGGCTGATCCAGGCGGTCGGCACGCCGAGTGCGGCCAGTGCGCCGGCCACGTTGGACTCGGCGCCGCCGACGGAGAGCCGGAAGTTCGCCACCGACTCCAGCGGGCCCGGGCGGTCCGGGAGCAGGACGGCCATCGACTCGCCCACGCACACGGCCGTCGGGGGAGGGCCCGGGCGGGTCGCCCCCGGGGTGTCCTGTCGCGGCATGTGCGGGGCTCCTCGTCTGCGGCCGTTCCGCGGGGAGCGGGCCGACTCCGTTGACCGTGTCCGTTGACCGTGCGTCGACTCCGCCGGCGACCGTCCGCGAAGGGTGCGGGCCGGGTTCGCCGGGCGCGTGTCGGTTCGTCGAGCGTGAGCCGGTTCCCTGTGGAGCGTGGGCCGGTTCCGTTGACCGTGATCCGGCGCCGATGCTAGAACCGTGCTGCCAGCATGTGCAACCCGCGTTGCGCATGTTGCAACATGATGGAAGGAGGATCGTGGAGCAGACCTTCGCAAGCAGCGGCACCGGGCCCGGGATCGCCGTCGGCGCGGTGGCGGCCCTGGCCGACGAGCCGCTGGACTGGCGGTTCAAGGCCGCTCCCCCGCAGTCGTGGGGCCGTACCGTGCGGGAGTGGCTGGCGGACGGCCCGACCCTCTCCTCGCTCGGCACCCCGCTGCTCACCCTCGACGGCGCCGCGGTCGAGCACAACGTCCGCACCATGGCCGACTGGTGCGCCAAGGCGGGCGTCGCGCTCGCCCCGCACGGCAAGACCACCATGGCGCCCGCCCTCTGGCAGGCGCAGCTCGCCGCCGGAAGCCACGGCATCACCCTCGCCAACCTGCCCCAGGTCAGGGTCGCCCGCGCCTTCGGAGTGCGGCGGATCCTGCTCGCCAACACCCTGCTCGACCCGGCCGGACTGGCCTGGCTCGCCGACGAACTGGCCTCCGACCCCGGCTTCGCCTTCCTCTCCTGGGTCGACTCCACCGAGAGCGTGCGGCTGATGGACGAGGCGCTGCGCGCCGCCGGCGCCGAACGGCCGGTCGAGGTGCTGGTCGAACTCGGCGGCCCCGGCGGGCGGACCGGTGCCCGCGGCGTGGACGCCGCCGTCGAGGTCGCCGCCGCCGTGCTACGGGCCCCCACGCTGCGCCTCGCCGGCGTCGGCGGCTACGAGGGCGCGCTCGCGCACGACGCCACGGCCGACGGGCTGGCCGCCGTCCGAGGCCACCTCCGGACCCTGGCCCTGCTCCACGGCCGGCTCGCCGGCGCCTGCCCGGACGACGCGCCGCCGGTGGTCACGGCCGGCGGCAGCGCCTACTTCGACCTGGTGGTCGAGGAGTTGGCCGGCCTGCCGGACACCCTCGTGGTGCTGCGCTCGGGCGCCTACGTCGCCCACGACGACGGCTTCTACCGGGGCGTCTCGCCGTTCGCCCGGGGCGCCGGCGAGACACCGTTCCGCGGCGCGCTGCACGGCTGGGCCCGGGTGGTCTCCCGACCCGAACCGCAACTCGCCCTGCTGGACGCCGGAAAGCGCGACCTGCCCTTCGACGAGGGCCTGCCCGAGCCGCAACGAGTGCGCGGCGGAGTCGAGTTGACCGGAACGACGGCACGGATCACCGCGCTCAACGACCAGCACGGCTTCCTGCGCGACGCGGGCGACCTCGCGCCGATCGGCGCCGTACTGCGCCTCGGGGTGTCGCACCCGTGCACGGCCTTCGACAAGTGGACGGCGATCCCGGTGCTGGACTCCGCGGACGCCGCCGAGCCGAAGGTCACCGGACTGGTCAGGACGTTCTTCTGATGGCCGGGGCGAGAACGGCCGGACCGGGCACGCCGGGCACGCCGGGAACGCCGGGAACGCCGGGAACGCCGGGCACGCCGGGCACGCCGGGCACGCCGGGCACGCCGGGCCCGACGGTATTCCGCGGCGCCACCGTCGTCGACGGCACCGGCGCCGACCGCTACCGGGCGGACGTGCGGATCGCCGACGGCCTGATCACCGGGATCGGCGGGCGCCTCGACGCACCCGACGTGGTGGACGCCGACGGACTGGTCCTGACCCCCGGCTTCATCGACATGCACGCCCACTCCGACCTCGCCCTACTGCTCGAACCCGAGCACCCGGCCAAGGTCACCCAGGGCGTCACCTGCGAGGTCCTCGGCCAGGACGGCCTGTCCTACGCCCCGGTGGACGACACCACGCTGCCCGCGCTGCGCCGCCAACTCGCCGGCTGGAACGGCGATCCGGCCGACCTCGACTGGGACTGGCGCGACGTCGCCGGCTACCTGGACCGGATCGACCGCACCGGGGTCGCCGTCAACGCCTGCTACCTCGTCCCACACGGCACGCTGCGCACCCTCGTCATGGGCTGGGCCGACCGGCCACCCACCCCGGCCGAACTCGACCGGATGCGACAGGTGCTGGCGAAGAGCCTGCTGGACGGCGCGGTCGGCATGTCCAGCGGTCTCAGCTACACGCCCGGGAGTTACGCGGACACCGCCGAACTGGTCCAGCTCTGCACCATCGTCGCGGCCTACGGCGGCTTCCATGCTCCGCACCAACGCTCCTACGGGGAAGGCGCGTTGGAAGGGTACGCCGAAATGGTGGAGATCTCCCGGCAGAGCGGCTGCGCGCTGCACCTGACCCACGCCACGATGAACTTCGGCGTCAACCGGGGCCGGGCCGGCGAGCTGCTGGAACTGGTCGACCGGGCGCTCGCCGACGGCGTCGACCTCACGCTGGACAGCTACCCCTACCTGCCCGGCTCCACCACCCTGGCTGCCCTGCTGCCGAGTTGGGCCACCGAGGGCGGCCCGGCGGCGACCCTGGCCCGGCTCGCCGACCCGGCGGAGTGCGCCCGGATCCGGTACGAAGTGGAGGAGAAGGGCAGCGACGGCTGCCACGGCGTGGTCACCGACTGGACGACGATCCAGATCTCCGGCGTCCGGTCCGCGGAGCTGGCACCGGCCGTCGGCAGGACCGTCGCCGAACTCGCCGTCGAGGAACGGCGGACCGGAACCGAGGTCTTCCTGGACCTGCTGCGCCGGGACCAGCTGGCCACCACGATCCTCCAGCACGTCGGGCACGAGGAGAACGTCCGGGCGATCATGCGCCACCGCGCGCACACCGTCGGCAGCGACGGACTGCTGGTCGGCGCCCGGCCGCACCCGCGTGCCTGGGGCACCTTCCCGCGCTACCTCGGCCACTACAGCCGGGAGTTGGGCGTACTGACCCTGGAGGAGACGGTCGCCCGGATGACCGGCCGGCCCGCCGCCCGGCTGGGTCTGCACCGGCGCGGACTGATCGCCCCCGGCCACCACGCCGACCTGGTGCTCCTCGACCCGGAACGGGTCCGGGACGCCGCCACCTTCGAGCACCCCCGGCGGCCCGCCGAGGGCATCGAGTCCGTGTACGTCAACGGCACCGCCGTCGTCCGGCAGGGCCGCACCACCGGCGCCCGGCCCGGGCGCGCCCTGCGCCGCACCGACCGAGGAACCCGAGCCGCATGAACTCCTTCTCCGCCCTGCAGGACGACCGGGTGATCGCGGTGGTCCGCGCGCCGGACATCCCCGACGCCGCCGCGCTGTGCGCCGCGCTCGCCGCGGGCGGCATCCGGTGGACCGAATTCACCTACACCACGCCGGACGTGACCCGGCACCTGCGCCGTGCCGCGCAGGCCGGCCACCGGGTCGGCGTCGGCACCGTGCTGACCGCGGAGCAGGCCGAGCGCGGGACCGCGGCCGGGGCTTCCTTCCTGGTCACCCCGGGCTGCCGGCCCGAGGTCGCGGCGGCGGCGACCTCAGCCGGGGTACCGGTGGTGCTCGGGGCGCTGACCCCGACCGAGGTGGCCCGGGCGGTGGACCTGGGGGCGGCCGCGGTCAAGATCTTCCCGGCCCGGTCGTTCGGCCCCGGCTACTTCAAGGACCTGCGCGGCCCGTACCCGGACGTCCCACTGGTGGCCTCCGGCGGGGTGAACACGGGCAACGCCGCCGAGTTCCTGGCGCAGGGCGCGCTCGCCGTCTGCGCCGGGACGGACGTGGTACCGCCGGCGGCGGTCGCGGCGGGGGACTGGGCGGAGATCACCCGGCGGGCCCGGGCGTTCACGCAGGCGTGCGGAGCGTCGTAGGTCGGTCCGGTGGCCGGTCCGGGGTGTGGAGGCCGGGACGGTGGCCGGTCCGGGGCGTGGAGGCCGGGGCGTACGGCGGAGCAGCCGGGGCGAATCGTCGGGCGGGTTACCGGGGAGGGCTGCCGGGGGCGAATCGTCGGGGCGGGCCGTCGGGGAGAGTTGTCGGGCGGGCTGTCGGGACGGCCGGGATTGGACGAGAATCGGTGGCACCCGGCTCGGCCCCGGCCGAGTCCGGCCCGGTTCAGCCCCGCCCGGTGCACCCCGGGCCCCGGACCCGGCAGGAGGACCCGCCCATGACCTCGACCCGCCCCGGCCCCGACTGGCTCGCCGACGCCGTCCTCTACCAGATCTACCCGCAGACCTTCGCCGACTCCGACGGCGACGGCATCGGTGACTTCGCCGGCATCACGGACCACCTCGACCACCTCGCCTGGCTCGGCGTCGACACGGTGTGGCTCAACCCCTGCTTCGCCTCGCCGTTCCGCGACGCCGGGTACGACATCACCGACTACTTCGCGCCCGCCCCGCGCTACGGCGGCACCGAGGACCTGGCCGCGCTGGTCGAGGCCGCCCGACGCCGGGGCATCCGGGTCCTGCTGGACCTCGTCGCCGGACACACCTCCGACCGTCACCCCTGGTTCCTGGCCGCCGCCGAGGACCCGTCCGACCATCGCTACATCTGGTCCGACCACCGGGTGGACGGCTTCGTCGCCTCGCCCGGCAGCCGCCCCGGCTGGTACCGGCCGAACTTCTTCGACTGCCAGCCCGCCCTCAACTTCGGCTACGCGCGCAGCAGTCCGGACGAGCCCTGGCGGCAGCCGGTGGACGCCGAGGGCCCGCGGGCCAACCGGGCGGCGCTGCGCGACATCATGGCGCACTGGCTCGGCGTCGGCGTGTCCGGCTTCCGGGTGGACATGGCGTACTCGCTGGTCAAGGACGACCCGGGCAAGATCGAGACCGCCAAACTCTGGACCGGACTGCGCGACTGGCTGGACCGCGACCACCCCCGGGCCGCGCTGTTCGCCGAGTGGGGCGACCCGTCCGCCGCCGTCGCCGCCGGCTTCCACGCGGACTTCTTCCTGCACTTCGGCGGCGAGGACAACGGGCTCCCGCTGCGCTGCCTCTGGAACAACAACGGCGGGACGGTCGAGGAGTTCTGGCAGCAGGAGTCCTGCTACTTCGAGGCCGAGGGCCGGGGCACCCCGCAGCCCTTCCTGGACGCCTGGCGCTCCGCCGCCGAACTCACCGAGGGCAGCGGGCACATCGTGCTGCCGACCGCCAACCACGACTTCTCCCGGCTGGCCGCGGGCCCGCGCACCGCCGAGCAGCTCGCCCCCGCGTTCGCCTTCCTGCTCACCTGGCCCACCCTCCCGGCCGTCTACTACGGCGACGAGATCGGCATGCGCTACCAGCCCGGACTGCCCGACACCGAGGGCAGCGTGCTCGGACCGCGCTTCAACCGGGCCGGTTCGCGCACCCCGATGCAGTGGACGCCGGGCCCCACGGCCGGCTTCTCCAGCGCGCCCCCCGAGCGGCTGTACCTGCCGGTGGACCCGGACCCGCACCGCCCGGACGTGCTCTCCCAGCGCGCCGATCCGACCTCGCTCCTGCACACCGTCCGGCGGCTGATCGCGCTGCGCCGGGCGCACCCGGGGCTGGGCTCCGCCGGCGGGGCGGAGGTCAGGCAGGCCGGGTACCCGCTGGTGTACACCCGGTCCGGGCGGTACCTGGTCGCAGTCAACCCGCGGCGGGAGCCGGGGATCGTACGGCTGTCGGAGGTGCTTGCGGAGGTGCCGCAGGGGATCCGGCCGCTGGACGCGCAGGGCGTGCGGGTGACGGACGGGGAGCTGCGGGCGGACGGGTTCTCGTACGGCGTGTTCGAGTTGGGCTGAGGGCGCCCGGGGCAGGGCTGCTCGGTCGGGGGTGCTCGGTCGGGGGTGCCCGGGGCAGGGGTGCCGAGGCCGGGGGTGCTCGGTCGGGCGGGAAGGCGGTCGGCCGGTACCGGTGGTGGGGCCGGCTTCCGCCCGGTGTCGGATAGTTGTAAGCTACATCCATAGATGGTTGCATTTGCCACCTGTATTGCGCGGTGTTCCCCGGTGCAATGGTTGCATTTGCCACCTTCTTTGCAGGATGAGACACCACCGGAGGACGGTACGCACGCCATGAGCACACCCCAGAACCCCGCCGCGGCGCCCACCACGGGGCACTCGCTCAAGCACCTCGCCGTCCACCTGATCACCCCGCTGCTGATGTGCCTCGGCATGGCGCTCGCCTACCAGGGCGCCTTCCACCAGCCCGAGCCGCACCACCTCAAGGTCGCCGTGGTCGGCACCACGCCGCAGGCGCACGGACTGGCGCAGGCCATCCAGGAGAAGGCCGGGAACGCGCTCGACGTCCGTACCGTCGACGACCGGTCCGCCGCCGAGCGGCAACTGCGCGACCGCGACCTGGTCGGCGCCTTCGTCCCCGACGGCAGGAGCCCCGAGCTGATCGTGGCCAAGGGGAACTCGGACACCTCGGTGGTGGCCGCCACGGCGGTGTTCACCACCGTCACCGACAAGCAGGGCGTGCCGCTGCACGTCACCGACCTCACCACCCCCGCCGCGGGCGACCCGACCGGTCAGGGCCTGTTCTTCCTGCTGGTCGCGCTGAGCATCGGCTCGTACGCGAGCGTCGCGGTCATCGGCGCCGCCGGTGCCGCGCTGAGCATGACCGTCCGGGCACTGGCCGGGGTGGCCGTCTCGCTGGTGGTCAGCGTCATCGGGATCGTCACCGCCGGGCCGGTGTTCCACGTCGTCGACCACGACCTCGCCGCGATCTGGGTGCTCGGCTGGCTCTACTCGGCGGGCATCCTGCTGATCGGCACCGGCCTGCACACCTTCCTGAAGAAGTGGACCACGCTGGCCCTGATGGTGCTGTTCGTGATGCTCAACTTCACTTCCTCGGGCGGCATCTACCGGCCCGAACTGCAGAACGGCTTCTTCGGCGCCCTGCACGGCTTCTGGACCGGCGCCGGCTTCCTGGAGGGTGCGCGCAGCATCATGTACTTCGACGGCGGCGCGGGCCTCGGCGGGCACGTCGTGACCCTGCTGGTCTGGCTGCTGCTCGGGGCGGCGGCCGTGGTCGCCGCGGCGCTGTACGAGGGCCGCGGGCGCCGGGGGGTGGAGACCCCGGCGGAGGCCGAGGAGGAGATGGAGGAGGCGGTCGCGGTCTGACCGCGCCCCCACGGGAGGCTTCACCGGGTGCCAGGGCATCGGCACCGGGTGGGGATTCACGGCCCGCGCCCGGCCCTGGACAAGCCGGACGCGGGCCGACGCGTGTGCCGCGGTGGCGGCTCAGCGTGACTTCCCGGGCTCCTCGGGTTCCTCGAACTCTTCGGGCTGCGAGGGTGCGGAGGCGGGGGCGGTGGACCGGGTCGTGGTGCGGGTGTGACGCCCGGGAGGGGCGGTGCGACCGCGGTGGCGCGCATGACCTTCAGCTGTCCAGGTATTCGCCGTCAGTGGTTCGGTTTCCGCAGCGCGGGCGGTTCGGTGAAGCAGCAGTCCCCGCAGAGACCGGCGCCCGGTCCGACCCGGTAGTAGAGGCAGCAGCTGTTCCGCCGGAACGCCGTGCCGCGCGGGCCGGTGCTCAGTGTGCCGGAACCCGCGAGCGGCGGGCGGTCCAGCAGCTCCGCGACCAGCGCCCCGGCCGCGCCCGGTGCGTGGGCGTCCAGCACCCGCAGCGTCCCGGCCAGCGCGGAGGCGGTGTTGCCGAGCAGCAGGCGCGGGGAAAGCGGGGCGGCGGCCCGCACGGCAGCCGCCAGCGGCTCCACGTGGCCCACCAGGACGGCGGTGTGGAGCTGGTCGGCGAGCGTTCCCGCGTCCGGGCGGACGGGCTCCGGTGGCGTCCAGAGGTCGATCGGGCCCTGGTCCGGGATCCGCACCCAGGCGTGGTCCAGCGTCGGGACCGTACCCAGCAGGACGGCCGATCCGAGGCCCACCGACCAGAACCGGGCGGCCAGTCCCAGGTGCAGGATCGAGGCGGCGACCCGGGGTTCGGCAGTGCCGAGCCGCTGTGCCACCACCCGGATGCGCGCGCGCAGCGGCGCGTCCGGCCCGGTGCCGTACAGCTCGGACAGCGGGCGGAAGCCGGCGGGCGGTGCGCCGCCGGGGGAGGTGTCCAGTGCGAAGTACGGGCCGACGGCGGCGAGCCGCCGGTAGTCGGGCAGCGGCCCGGGCGCGGAGTGCGAGGCGTCGGACGTCGGGCGCGCGGCACCGGGCGTGGCGCGCGACGGGTTCGCGGTTCCGCGGGAACGGTTCGCGGTGGCCCGGGACGGGTCTGGCGCGGAGTTCAACGGCCCTCCCCTGTGGGGTCGTTGAACCCCGCGCCGGCTTCGGGTGGCCCGGGTGCGGTCGGGCGGTCGGGCGACATCGGGGCCTCCAGGGTCCGGGTGCTCGGGGCGGCGGCCGGACGGCGGCGCGCCGGTGCGCGGCCGCCGCCCCGAGCGGGCCCGAGCGGAGCCGGGTGGGACCCTCGCGGGCCTCGGAAGGCCCTGGTCGGGCGGGTGTCAGCCGCGCACGGTGAAGTCGCCACCGGTCATGCGGATGAACGGTACCGTGCCCTGGCAGTCCGACACCGGCTGGCCCAGCGCGCCCCAGACCCAGCCGAGCCGGTCCCCGTGCCGGCCGTCGTCCTCGACCGAGACCGACACCTTCTGGCCGACCGGCTCCAGGCCCGGGAACCACGGCGCCTCGCCCTTGGTGATCACACCGGTGGCGATCGCCTCCCGGCCACCGACGGCCAGGCAGGTGATGTCCCCCTCGAAGTCGGCGACCAGTCGGCCGTCGACGTGCACGTGGCGGACGTGGAAGTGGCCGCGGGTGCTGCCGGGGTCCATGGAGGAGGCCGCGCGGGCGTCGACCGAGATCTGCACCGGGTCGCCGGCGAAGTCGCGGAACGCGGAGGTGAGCACGGTGTCCCCGGTGCCGCGCACGCTCACCGCCGTCGGGGCGCCCGCGGCCGCGGCCGGGTCCGCTGCGGAGCCGGGGGCCGCGGAGGCCGGGGCGGCGGTGGCGACCGTCGCGGCCAGCAGGAGGAGCGAGGCGGCGGCGGTGGCGAGTCGGCGGTTCATGACGGTTCGTCCTCCTTCGGGGCGACTGCTTCGACGACCACGAGTCTGCTGCAGCCCGGCCGGGCAAGCCTCCCGCTGCGGAGGGGAGTTGACGGCGTCCTGCTCCCTCCCGGGGAGGAGCCCCGCCTCCCCCGGGAGAGCTGCCCCGTAGGCTCGGCCGGGTGCGCACCGAATCCTCGTCCAGGCCGGCCGGGCCCCGCGGTGCCCGGTTACGGCGCCCGTTCGCCGTCGTCACCGGGCTGGTCCTGACGGCGCCCGTCGCCCTCGCACACCCGGGCGAGCACGGCCCGGCCGTGCTGCTCGCCCTGATGGCGGCGGCCGCCGCGGTGGTGGCCGTCCTGCCGTGGCCGACCGGCCGGGTCGCGCTCGGCGCGGAGGCCGGGGCGGTGGCGGGCGCGTCGCTGCTGCTCGACCTGCTCTACCCGGGGCCCCACCGGCTGCCCGCGTTCTGGTTGCCCTTCGAGTGGCTCGCCCTGCTCGGCGTGCTGTTCCGGGCCGTCCGCCGGCTGCCCGACCGGTGGGCCGGGCCGGTCGGCGGAGCGGTCGGGCTCGCGGCGGTCCTGCTCCCGCTGCGGTTCGCCCTGCGGACGCCCCAGGGCGGCGCGGCCGGCCCGGTGATCGGCGTGCTGATCTCGCTGCTGCCGGTGCTCGGGGTCGCGGGGGCGGCCCTCTACCTGCGCGTGCTGGACGCCCGCCGGGAGCGGGCCGTCGTACGGGCCCGGCGCGAGCAGCGGCTCGACGTGGCCAGGGGGCTGCACGACTTCGTCGCGCACGAGATCACCGGCATCGTGCTGGAGGCCCAGGCCGGCCAACTCCCCTGCCAGGAACCGGAGGAGACCGCCGCGCTGCTCCGTCGGCTGGAGGAGGCCGGGCTGCGGGCGCTGGACTCGATGGACGAGATGGTCGGGGCCCTACGGGATCCGCAGGGGCGGGACGACGGGCGGACCGGGTCGGACGGGCAGGGTGAGCGGTCCCCGGGGGCGACCACGCGCCGCCTGGGCCTGGCCGACCTCCCCGAGCTGGTCGCCCGCTTCGGTGCGACGGGCGGGACCGGCGCCACCGTCGACCTGGCCCCCGACACCGCCGAGCTGCTCCCGGGCGAGACCCAGGCCACCGCCTACGCCGTCGTCCTGGAATCCCTGACCAACATCCGCCGGCACGCCCCGCAGGCCACCGAGGTCGCCGTCCGGGTGGCCCCCGGACGGGGCGGCGCCGTGGTGGTGACCGTCACCGACAACGGCGGCCCCGCCCGCAAGCCGTTGCTGCGCCGCCGCCCGGGCTCCGGCGGCACCGGACTGGCCGGTCTCGCCGCCCGCACCGCCGCCCACGGCGGCTCGCTGACCACGGGACCGGTCGAGCCCGCGGGTTGGCAGGTCAGCTGCACGCTGCCGGGGCGGTAGTACGGGGCCGGCGCCGGCCGGGGGTGCGGACCCGGTCCGGCGCCGCCGCGGTGCGGTGCGCGCGGTGCGGGCCGGGGCGTGTCGCGCGCGGTGCCGGCCGGGGCAGGCCGGGGCGTGTCGCGTGGGGTGGGGCGTACGTACGGGGCGTGTCGTGCGGCGCGCGGGGTGTACGTGCCCGCGGCGGGGAGGGTCAGCGACCCCGGCCGCCGCCGCGGGCGCCGCGCGGGCGGGTGAGGGTGAAGCGGTCGACGGGGACGAGGTCGCCGTACGGGCCGCTGACGGAGTAGTAGGTGACGTCGATGGTGGTCTGTCCGCCGCGCCGGCCCGGGTCGACGTCGAAGGACGCGAAGCCGTACGGGTTGTCGGCGTCACGGAAGGCGGACCACGGGGCGTCCTCGACCACGTACACCGGCGGGCGCTTGCCGGTGGCCGGGTCGGCGGCGCCGACGCCGGTGATGACGCGGGCCTTCGGAGGGTCGAAGAACAGCTGGTTGGACGGCGCGGAGGTGCCGCCGCCGCCGATCACCATGTGGACGGTGCCCTTGGTGGTGTCGATGGTCCTCGTGCCGGTGGCGACCGGCACGGGGGTGCGGGTGTCGGTCGGCTGCTGGCCGCGGATCGGGTGCGAGCGCTCGTAGTGGTGCTCGTGGCCGCAGACCACCAGGTCGACGCCGTACCTGTCGAACAGCGGCACCCAGGCCTCGCGCACGCCGAGGTCGGCGCCGTTGAACCTGTCGGCGGTGGAGATCACCACCTGGTGCATGCAGACGACGATCCAGTCGATCTCCGGGTCCGCGTCGGCCGTCGCCAACTCGCGCTCCAGCCAGCGCTGCTGGGCGCCGCCGGAGTAGCCGTGGAGGTAGGAGTTGCCGCCGTCCTGGTACGCCACGTCGTCGTTGTTGAGGCTGATGACGCGCACCGATCCGGCGGTGAACGAGTACCAGAGGCCGCGCAGTTCGTCGTCCGAGCCGGAGTCCGGCAGGTCGAAGTAGGCCTGGTAGGCGCCGTAGCCGACCGGGCCGTTGCCCTTCTCGTTCTCGTGGTTGCCGGCCGCGGGCATCCAGGGGCGGTGGCGGGCGGAGCGGGTGTTGTTCTCGAACCAGTCGGACCAGGTGCGGACCCGGTCGGTGGCGATGTTCGCGTAGCAGAGGTCGCCGTTGAGGAGGTGGAACAGCGGGGCGATCCGTTCGACCCCGGCGGTGGTGTCGCCGGCGGCCGGGCTGCCGAGGTTGTCGTTGACGTAGCCGTTGGCGGTCTTCCTGCCGAGGGTGGGGGTGCCCTGGTCGCCGAAGCTGGTGAAGGTGAAGGCGGCCCGGCCGCGTGGGGCGGTGCGGACGGTGCCAAGCTCGGGTGTGGTGCCGTCGTGGACGGCGGCGTAGACGTAGTCCGTGTCCGGGTGCAGGCCGGTGATCCGGGCGTGGTGCGCCTGGACCTCGGTGCCGGAGGCGGCGTCTCGGTAGGTGCGGGTCGCGGCCTGCACCGTCCGGCCGAAGCCGCCGTTCGAAGTCCCGTACATCACCCGGGGGTTGGCGACGGACCGGGTGGTGTGCCAGGACACCACCACCTCGCGCGAGGCGTCCGGGCCGAACTGGAGGTGCAGACCGCCCACCCGCGGTGCGCCGGAGCGCCCGGGCCGTTGCCACAGCAGGGGCGAGGCGGCGGGGTCGGCGGCTGCGGCGGGGGCGGCGGCGAGGCCGGAGAGCGACACGGCGCCACCGAGGCCGAGGCCGGAGGCGCCGGCCAGGAGCCCGCGCCGGCTGACGAGGAGACGTCCACTGGAAGCGTTCATGGCGGTCAGCCCACCGCACGGAGGTGAACCGCGCCGGGGCCGCCGCGTGAACTTTCCCGCCGGGGCGGCCGCTTGCCGCTCCCGCCGGGCGACCCGTGATCCCGCCGGGCGACCTGCGATCCCGCCGGGCGACCTGCGATCCCGCCGTGGCGGGGGGGGGGGGGCGCCCCCCCCCGCGCGGGGGGGGGCGGGGGGGGGCGGCGGGGGGGGACCGCGCGGTGCCGCCGGGGGGACGGACCCCGAGGACCGCGGCCCCCCGTG